>JAUIEM010000221.1 GCA_030428695.1 bacterium | reverse complement strand
GGGCAGCAGGGCCCTCCACCACGGTTCTTGTGCTTCTGAGCCGCTACTTCGGAAGGGCATCCGCACCAGCCGGGCTCCGTTGCCGCGCGCCTCCAGACGCCGATCCCTGGTGCCGCGTGCCTCCAGACGCCGGGCTCTGTTGCCGCGCGCCTCCAGATGCCGCACCCTGCTTCCCTTCGCTCTTTCCCTCCGTGGCTCTGCTCCTGGCGGTTCCTCCAAGCCGAATACTGGGGGTTCCAGGACTGCGGGCGCAGCAGCGATGGCCGGGCGCCTCTGGCCGAAGCGGTCTGGCCGCTCCGGCCCCGCGCTTGCTTCCCCTCGCTCGACGTCGTGGTCTCCCTCGGCGTCGTGCTCTCGGCTGCCGCAACCGCGGGTCCAGAGCTGCGGCCTTTCCGCGAACCCGGCGGGTCAGGCTGACGAAAGCCGTTCGGTTGCAAGCAGTAAGCCACAGTTCCACGCAACGCCCTTTCGCTGCTACTAAGCCCTCCGCTCTGGCCAGCCGCTTGCTCTATTCACTGTGCTGCAAGACGTTGCGGCGCCCGACCCGTCCCGATCGTCCGCAACCGGCTGGCCAGAGCTCCGGGTCACCTCCGGCGGTCTTCACCCACTGCATGCTGGTTCTCGAACCGCTGCTTGCCCTCGGCGGGCGCCGGTTCCGCTCCGCGCCTCCGGTGACAGCGAAACGGTTCATTGCGTGAGAAGTGGGGACAGGTGGGGCGGTTGTGGCGGGACTTGAAGGGGGTTGTCGGGTTGAAGAAGTGCGCGGGGTCGGGTGCTGGTCCAGGTCATGCGCCTCGGTGGGGTCGTCTTCGATCGCGACCGTGATTGCGATGAGCGATGCGCGATGGTGATCGGGACAGCGACTCGCGAGGGGCTGCCGGTCGACGCGGAGCGAGAGGGGCCAGCCTGTGTAGGAAGGCCTTCGTGATCTGCCTGTGCGGATTCGTGTCTACGTTCATGGTGTTCCCCCCAACCCCCGGTGGGGGCCGGCCTTGCCGGAGAGACCGGAAAGCGTCCGAGAACTCCGCCCGAGGAACGAGGGTGGAGGGCGAGGTGGGCCCTGCTGCCCGAGGGCCACGGAAGGTCCTGAAGTCGTGCACCTTGGGGGGGACGTCTTTCCCTGGTGGCTGTTCGTCGCTGGCCGCCAAGCTGCCCGACTTCAGGAGGGCAGCAGGGCCCTCCACCGCGGTTCTTGTGCTTCTGAGCCGCTACTTCGGGAGGGCATCCGCACCGGCCGGGCTCTGTTGCCGCGCGCCTCCAGCCGCCGCCCCCTGCTTCCCTCCGCCTCTTCCCTCCGTGGCCCTGCTTCTGGCAGTTCTCCAGGCCGAACACCAGGGTTCCAGACTCGAGCGCACCGTCGACGATTTCCGCCTCTGGGAGCCGTTCGTTCTATGAGTGACGCACTGCCAAGACGGACCAAACCACGACGGGCCCAGGTGGCCCCGTATGGGAGGAGATGATGTTCAGATCATGGTGGATGCCGGCGCTCGCGCTGCTGTTGGCGGGGTGTTCGACATCAAGGTTTCTCGACACACAAGGGATCCCCTATCGGCTCCCCACGAACGCGTTCCGCATCACCGAGAAGGGCGTCGGCTACGACCAGGTCGCCCCGCTCAAGATCGAGGTCGAACACCTCGTCGTCGCCGACACGACGCAGTACTACCTCGACTTCGAGACCGGTGACCTGACCGACGACATCTTCGAGGTCGAGTTCGGGAAGTACGGCTTCTTCGGCAAGGCGAGCCTCGAGGGGACGAACCGCGTGCCCGAGGTTTCCGAGGCCGTGCTGACCTTCGTGCTGACCGCTCTGCAGGCCGCCGGAGGCGTGGCGCGGTTCTCGGACAACACGGAGCGAATCCAGCTTGTGTACGCGGAGTCGGTCGACGTGAAGGCGAAGGCCAAGAAGGCCGAGGCGAAGGCGCTGCAGGCGGTGATCAAGGCGGCGAAGGCGGAACTGAAGACGGTCGAGGCGAGCCTCGGTCTCGACACCGCACGGCGCCAGCTCGAGGGCAAGAAGAACCTCTACACCACCCTGGCCGCGCTCAAGGCCGTCAGCGAGTCGACCCTGGTCCGCCTGCAGAAGCTGGCGGAGGAAGTGGCCGCGCTCGAGGAAGAGGTCGCGACGAAGGAGCAGGACACGACCTTCGTCGCGGCGACGAGGGCTCTGGCGAAGGCCGAGGCCGACAAGAAGAAAGCGGACGCGGATGCCAAAGACCTGAGCGCGCAGGCGAAGCTGTGGAGGGAGCGGAGCGCCCGGCTCCAGCTGTGGAAGGAGGAGCTCGCCAAGGCCGCCCTCACCATGGGGGAGTCCGCGTCGATTCCGCCCGGTGTCGACGCCCTCAAAGCCCTGATCGAGGCGTACTACGCGAAGCTCCTCGCGGCCAAGGAGCCGCCGACCAAAGAGACGGTCCTGGTGAAGAGGGTCAACGCGGACCCCGCGGAGGATCCCTTCCAGCGTCTGACCCCCGAGGTCATGCAGGACGACGAGATCCACGCGGTCGCGATCCTGGTCCGGGAGGCTGCCGGCTTCTACGGCGGCGACGGGGTCCTGCACCGAGGGCTGGCGACCATCGTCAGCGACAGGAAGAAAGCGCGCGAGGCCGCCGAAGACGCCAGAAACAACGGAACCCGGGGGAGGATGTACTATGTCATTTTCGAAGATTGACCGCGGGACCGTGTTCCGCGCGATCGCACTCCTCCTGTGCGTGGTGGCCATCGGTTGCGATGCGACGCTCACCCACACGGACGGCCTGCGCTACCGCGTGCGCACGCCGCGCAAGCTGCGGATCGTCGTCTTTCACCTGACGGGGGACTCGGCCGCGCTGGTGGTCGACCGCCTTCACAGTACGCCGATCTCCGTGATCGATCTGACCACCCGCGCCGTCAACCTCGAGGGCGCTGATCTCGCATCCCACGCCCTGTCCGTCGGATTCTTCGATGACGGCACGCTGAAGAGTCTCAAGCTGACCGAGGAGTCGGAGGTCGCCGAGACCCTGGAAGGGGCCGCCAAGCAGCTCGAGAAGCTGCCCGACGCGGTGGAGGCCGTCTCGCGCATCGACCGGGCGCGGGACCTCGAGGAGGCCGAGGACCTCGAGGCGAAGAAGCGCCGCCTCGACGCCGAGAGGGCCCTGCTCGAAGCCCGGCGCGCCCTCGAAGAGGCGCGGGAAGCAGGGGACGACCCGTGAGCCGCGTCCGTCGGGCCGCGGCCGAGGGCTGGAAGCGCTGGACCGGCGTGGTCGCCGACGGGCAGCTCGTGCGCGGCAGCCGCCGGTACACGGTCTACACCGGGGAAGATCCGGACTTCCAACGCCGCCTCGACCTCGCCGCCGTCGCGCCCGAAGTGCGCGTCGAGGGCTGGGTCTGCGGGCGCGACCTCATCTCCGCCCGGGTCCTCCCCAAAGGCCGGCGGCAGCCGCGCTACCGGCCCCTGTCGAACAGGCGCCGCAGCGCGCTCGAGGCCGCGGCGGAGACCCTTCTCGAGAGCTGGCGCGACCGGGGTGTGCTCGGGTGCAGTCCTGGCTACCGCGTCCGCCACGGCTCCTCGACCCGGGAGCCCTGCCTGCGGGTGCGGGTGGCGCACAAGCTCGACAGCCCCACCCACCCGCTGCCGCGAGAGGTCGACGGCTTCCCGGTCGACGTCGAGGAGGGCACGGTCGTGCGCGCGGTCGCCGTCTGCAGCCGGGGCCAGGACGGCAGCTACGACTTCCTCTCCGGCGGGCAGCCGATCCGGTGTGGATCCGGGGGCGCGAAGGGCACGCTCGGCCTGCTCGTCAGCACCGACCAGGGGGACTTCGGGCTGACCGCCGCGCACGTCTGTACGCAGCCGTCGGTCTTCCAGCCTCGCGACGAGCGGATCGGCACGGTCGCCTGCAGGGTCGAGGACGACTCGATGGATGCGGCGCTCTTCAGACTCGAAGGCCCGCGCCCTCGCCATCTGTGGATCCTCCAGAGCGGTCCCGTGCGTGGCTTCCGGCGGCCCCGCGACGGGGAGCGGGTGTGGAAGTTCGGGGCGGGCTCTTCTCATTCCTCCGGCCGGGTCCGCGGAAAGAGCGTCGAGGAACGGATCGACGGCCGCCTCTACCGCGGTCTGTGGCGGATCAGCCGCGACGACCGGGGCTGCGTCGCGCGCGAAGGCGACTCGGGTGCGGTCTGGGTCAGCGAGGCAGACGGACACATCGTCGCGCTGCTCGTCGCCGGCAAGACCTCGACGAGGCTCGCCTACGGCTACGGCATCGATGAGGTGCAAGCCCGCATCGGCCTGCGCTTCCGCCTTCTCGGCGCGTAGGCCGCCACGGCGAGAGGCGGGCCCGACCGCTCCTCTGGCGCGCCGCGCCACCACGACGAACGTCCGTCGACCTCGCCCGGCGGCACCAGGCTCGGAGGTGCGCCTGGTGACAGGGACGGTCTGCTCCCCTCGCTCGGTGCCCGGCGGGCACGGCGACGGGCACGCCGCTTGCAGAAGCCGTGGGCCGAGGAGGACCCGATGACACAGACGTTCCGCGTCCCACACAAACGCGTCGCCCGCTACTTCGCCAAGCATCAGACCCTGCTCTGGAGCTTCGTCCTGGTCTGCACGCTGTTCGGCATCCCGCTGATCCCGCTCGTCGCACTGGTCTGCTTCGGCGGGCTGGCGAGCAAGCAGGCGCGCGCCTTGCGCTACCGGCTGGACGGCGACACCCTGCGCGTCGACTCCGGGGTGTTCTTCCTCAAGCGCAAGGCGATCCCGCTCGACCGGGTGACCGACTTCGTGATGGTCCAGGGGCCGTTGATGCGGCTGCACGATCTGTGGGCGATCCAGGTCCAGACGGCCGGCAACAACCGTGGGATCCCCGAAGGCGTGCTGTTCGTCGAGAGCCCCGAAGAGGTGCGCGATCTGCTGGTCGAGCGCCGCGATCGCGCGGCCGCCCGTACCCCCGCGGTCTGAATTCAGCGCACGCCTGGAAGGCTGCTCGCCGTCGGTTTCTGTCGGCGGTGCGCTGGCCCCCTCGCCTGGTGCCCGACGGGTCAAGCTTCGAGGAGCCCCCTCGCCGATGGCTCCGCGCGGTCGAGCAGCGTCGATCCCGATCCCGGTCCGATTCCGACTCCGACTCCGATCCCGATCGACATCCCGAACCCCGATCGGAAAAAACCTCCCCTCCCGTAGACAAATCTCCCCGCCGCCGGCGTCATCGGGGCGAGGAGGAACCATGCGGGAAGCGCCGGACAGCTGGGAAGCCTGGCTCGATGCCCACGGGGCGGCCCTGTTCCTGTTCGCGCGCTCGCTCGGCTGCGCCGACGCGGACGCCGAGGACGCGGTGCAGGAGGGCTTCCTGCGCTTCTGGCCGCGCCGGCGCAGGGCCCGCGATCCGCGCGCCTACCTGTTCCGCTGCGTGCACAGCGCGGCCCGGGATGGGCAGCGCGCGGCGGTCCGGCGCCGCGGCCACGAGGGCGCCGCGGCGCCGGAGGCGCGGGTCTGGTTCCGCGACGAGCTCGAGCGCGACGAGGAGCGGGCCCGCCTGGCCGAGGCCCTGCGCGCGCTGCCGGCGGAGCAGCGGGAGGTCGTCGTGCTGCACGCGATCGCCGGGCTGACTTTCGCCGCGGCGGGCGAGGTGCTCGGGGTGTCGCGGCACACGGCCGCGTCGCGCTACCGCTACGCCCTCGACAAGCTCGAGAGGATCCTGGTCGGAGGACGTTCCGATGGCTGACGAAGCGCTCGAAGCCCGCCTGCGCGCGCTGCGCCCGGCGCCGCTGCCGGAGGCGTGCAAGCGGGAGGTCCGGGCCGGATTGCGCCGGCGGCGATGGCGCCGGATCGGCGCCCTGCTCGCCCTGGCCGCCGCGCTGCTGGGCGCCTGGAACCTGTGGCCGCGGCCCGCGCCGCCGACGCCGCTGCCCGGCCCGGCGCCGGTTCCGGCCCCGGTGACTCTGGCGACCGCGAGCCTGCACGGCTACACCCGCGCCTGGATGCGCTCGGACGAGGCGCTGTTCCGCCTGCTCGACGCCGACGGTCCGCGCCTGCGTCCGGTCTCGGAGCCGGTCTCCGTCCGTCCACGGTCCCAGCCCAGACAAGAGGAAGATTGATGGCGCGACGCTCGGCACTGCTCCTGTCCTGTTTCCTGCTCGCCGCCGCCACGGCCCAGGAGGATGAGCCGAACGCGGCGCTCCTGTGGTGGCAGGCCTTCTCGCTCTACGAGGAGGGCTCCGACGACCTCCTGCAGCGCGCCGAGGAAGGCGAGCCCGCGGCCGTCGCGGAGCTGCTCGCGGGCGCTTCCCTCAGCCTCGAGGTGATGGAGCGCGCCGCCGCCCGCTCCCGCTGCGACTGGGGCATCGAGCGCGAGCGCGGTCCCCACGCCCTCGTCCCGCACCTCAGCCAGGCGCGCCGGCTCGCGCGGCTCGCCGTCGTCGACGCCCGGCACGCGCTCGGTGACGGCCGCGACGGACCCGCCCTCGCCCGCATCGGGCAGCTGCTGCGGCTCGCCCGGCACGTCGGCGAGGACCCGCTGCTGATCTCCCTGCTCGTGCAGTACAGCATCGAGCAGCAGGCCTTCACCCTGCTCGCCGACAACCTCGACGTTTTCGACCGCGAAGCGCTCGAGGCCACGCTCGACCTCGTCGTCGCGGACGACCTCGCCGCCGTCCGCCGGGCCTTCGGCGGGGAAGAGCGCCTGCTGCTCGACTGGCTGCTCGCCGAGATCGAGGCCGGACGCCCGATCGACGGCCTCGGGCTCGAGCTCGACGCGGCGGAGATCGTCGCCGGCGCCGGCGGGTTGCGGGAGGCCTACGCCGCCGCGTGCGAGGCCCTGCAGCTGCCGTTGCCCGCCGCCCTGGACAGGCTCGAGGTCCTCGAGGCCGAGCTCATCGACGGCGACAACCCGCTGATCGCCGCGGTGCTGCCGAGCCTCTCCCGGATCTCCCGGCGCGCCGCCGGCATGGCGGTGCGGCGGGCGATGCTCGCGGCGGCGTTCGCGCGCCTGCACGGGACCCCGGGCGCGGTCGAACGAGTGCTCGACCCCTGCGGGGACGGTCCGTTCGAATGCGTGCCCGGCGAGGAAGGGAGGGTCGAGTGGCGCTCGGAGCTCCTCTCCGACGGGGCGCCGTTTTCCTGGACGACGCGCTGAGGCTGGACTTTCCTCCCGCGGTGTGGTCCGATCCCGGTCCGGAGGAGGGCCGTGGACGACGACTTCCCGAACGATGTGCTCGCGCGCACCTACCGCAGCGGCTGCGTGCGCGACGCGGACGGCCGACCGACCCGGCGGGCGATGCGCACGCCGGTGCATCCCCACCTCGGCCGGGCCCTGTACCGCCACGTGCGGCGCACGCGGCCGCGGCGGACCCTCGAGATCGGCCTCGCCTACGGGTTGTCGGCGCTGTGGATCTGCCAGGCCCACCGCGACAACGGTGAGGGCGGGGTCCACACCGCCATCGACCCCAAGCAGTCCGGCGTCTGGCGCGGGATCGGCCTCCTCAACGTCGAGCGCGCGGGGCTGGACGGCACGTTGCGCTTCCACGAGGAGCCTTCGCACCTGGCGCTGCCCGCGCTGCTCGCGGAGGGGGAGCGCTTCGACCTGGTGCTCGTCGACGGCCTGCACCTGTTCGACTACACCCTCGTCGACTTCTTCTACAGCGACCTGCTGCTGGCGGTCGGCGGCCATGTCGTCGTCGACGACGTGTGGATGCCGTCGGTCCGCAAGGTCGTGATGTACGCGCTGCGCAACCGCCGCTACCGGCTCGATCCGGACATCCTCGGAGCGCCGCCTGGGCTGCTCGAGCGGCTGCGTATCTTCCGCCGGCGGGAGGAGTTCTACCACCTGAACCGGCGCGCCCTGCTCGATCCGCCGATCGACCTGATGTCGCTGCTCACCCTCGGCTACCTCGGCTGGCGGGGGAGCCTGACCCACGCGGCGCTGCGCAAGCTCGGCGAGGACGACCGGCGCTGGGACGTGCACCGTGCGTTCTGAGCCGCTGCGCTTCGTCATCCTCAGCCTCAGCCGCTCGGGCTCGACGCTGTTGACGCGGCTGCTCGACAGCCACCCGGACATCTTCGCCGCGGGCGAGCTGTTCAACTACGAGGCCCGCGGCTACCGCGCCTATACCGCCCGGGGGCGGGACTGGCTGCGCGACCCGGTGCGCTCGTGCGAGCGGTTCTTCGCGACCCACGCGGGCCACCGCGCGGTCGGCTTCAAGCTGCTCCTCGGCCAGAACCCCGGGCTCCGTCGCGCGCTCGTCGGGGACTCCCGGGTGCGGAAGATCGTGCTCGTGCGTCGGAACTTCGTCGCGCGCTACACCTCTCTGCTCGAGACCCGCCGCAGCGGCATGTTCGTCGAGGAGCCCGGCTTCTACCGGGCCGCTTTGCTTCGCCGCCTGGGCGTGCTGGTCGACGGCCTGCGCGAGCGCGATCCCGGCCGCGTGCGGCGGGCCCTGGGGCGGCTGCGGCAGTGGGTCGCGCACGCGCCATCCCGGCTGCTCGGCAGGGTCCCGCCCCCGCTGCGGATCGCGCCTGGCGAGCTCGAGGCCGCCTTCGCCCGCGCCCGGGCCGCCTACCGCGGGCTGTGGGAAGAGCTCGCGGAAGCCGGGGAGACGCCGAGCGTGCTGGTGTACGAGCGGCTCCAGCGCGACCGGGACCGGGTGATGGACGAGCTCCAACGCGGGCTGGAGGTCGCGCCGCGGCGCCTCGTCTCGACCAGCCGGCCGGTCGCGCGTCGCCCTCTCGAGGCGCGCATCGCCAACCTCGCCGAGCTGCGCGCGGCCCTCGGGGGGAGCCTGCTCGGGCGCATGCTGGACGGCGCGGAGATCCCGGACTGGACCCGGGGCTGAGCTGAAAAAGAACCGGCGCGGCGTAACGTCCCCATAACCTGGGATGATGCAGAATGCCTGCGGAATGGGAGTCCTGACATTCGGAGGTATCGATGACTCTTCGCAGACTGTGGACCTACGCGCTGTGCGCTCTCGCCATCTTCGTCGCCAACCCCGCCTTTGGACAGGGACCCGGCGGTGGCGGTGGACCCGGCGGCCCGGGTGGCGGCGGATCCGGCGGACCTGGCGGACCTGGTGGCCCTGGCGGACCCGGTGGCCCTGGCGGACCCGGTGGCCCGGGCGGACCCGGTGGACCTGGCGGCGGCCGCATGGGCCGTGGCCTCGACGCGACCCGGATCATCCAGCGCCTCGACCAGAACGGCGACGGCATGCTCGACGCGACCGAGGCCGCGGCGATGACGCGCGGCAACCTCGACCTGATGCTCGCCGACGCCGACGGCGACGGCCTGGTGACCTCCGATGAGCTCGAGACCTACCTCTTCGACCAGTCGATCAACCGCATGTTCACGCAGCTCGACAGCGACGGCAACGGCGTCCTCGACGCGACCGAGATCGCCGCTTCCCGCGATCCCGCCCGGCTGCAGGCGGCCGACGCGGACGGCGACGGCAGCGTGACCCTGGCCGAGCTGACCGCCCACGCAGCGGCCCAGAAGGCCGCGCGGGACGCGCAGCGCCAGGCCTTCCAGGCGGCCGACGCCGACGGCGACCACAAGCTCTCCGCCAGCGAGTGGCCGGCGACCGCGACCGCGACCCACGCCGATGTCGATGCCGACGGCGACGGCCTCGTCACCGGTCAGGAGCTCCACGCCTGGACCCAGGCCAACGGCGCTCCGTTCTAGCCAGATCGTCTCTGCCACGGCGATCTCCCGACCCCGCGCCCACGCGCGGGGTTTTTCTGTGTCCGCCGCCGGCGGCCCGCGGGATGCAGGGCGCGGGGCGCGCTCCGATGGGCGCGGCGGTCGCGCTCGCGGTTGGCAGGAGGAGCAGGGGATGCTACGCTGACGGAACCCGAAGGCAACGAGGCGGTGATGGGAAGCAAACGCGTAACCGCGCGGTCCTGTACCGAATGCGCGCGCAAAAACCCCGGCGGGGCCTTCTTCTGCGTCGGCTGCTTCGCGCCCCTGACCGCGAAGCCCTTCGACCTCCTGCTCGGCCAGGACATCTGCGGCTACCTGCTCGACAAGAAGCTCGGCGAGAGCGACCTGGGCGTCGTCTTCCTCGCCCGCCGCGCCGACCAGCTCCGGGTGGTGCGCGTGCTCGCCCCGCGGCTGAGCATGAACCGGCTGCGCAAGGGCCGCCTGCTCGAGACGGTCAAGCGCCTGAGCAAGGTCCACTGCCCGAACATCGTCAAGGTGCTCAAGATCTTCGTCAAGGGCGGCTTCGTCTTCCTCGTTACGCCCTTCATCGCCGGCGGAACCGTCCGGGCCCTGCTCGACAAGCGGCGCCGGGTGCCGCGCCGCGAGGCGCTCGCCATCGTCCAGCACGCCGCGCGGGCCCTGGTGTCTGCCGCCCGGGTCGCGGTCGTGCACGGCGACGTCAAGCCGGAGAACCTGCTCCTGACCGGCTCGGGAGACGTGCTGCTCGGCGACTTCGGGCTGCGCCGGGTGTGGAACATCGACGCCAAGCACCGGGCCGAGGGCACGCCGGAGTACATGTCGCCCGAGCACCTCGCCAAAGACCGCACCGTCGACGTGCGCAGCGACCTGTTCTCGCTCGGCTGCCTGCTGTACGAGCTGCTGCACGGGAAGGTCCCCTTCCTCGCCGACTCGATGCCCGAGCTGCTCGAGCGCCACCGCGCAGTGCGCATCGCCGAGCACCTCGAGGAGCTGCCGCCCCTGACCCGCAGCCTGATCGTCAAGCTGCTCGCCCGCGATCCCGCCGACCGGTACCAGACGCCGCTCGAGGTCTGCGACGCGATCGAGGAGGCGAAGGCCGAGGCCGACGTCGAGGAGTCCGACGCCGAGAACGACACCGGCTACCTCGACTGGGAAGACGCCCCCGTGCTCGTCAAGGACGACGAGCGCTTCGCGAACCTCGCCGAGCTCTCCCAGTCGCGCAGCGAGCAGTACATGCTGTTCGAGTCGCAGATCGAAGATCCGCTCGGCGGCCTGTCCCGGCCCAGCGAGTTCGCCTTCCCGGACAGCGAGCCGATGCTGTCCGATCCAGACGGCTGAGCGCTCCCTCGCATCCCCGACCGGCGCCCGGCGCCCGGAGGCACCGATGGCTCGCGCGATCACCAGCGCCGACCTGTACCGCTTCGAGCTGATCACCGAGCTGCGCATGGCGCCCGACGGCGCGGCGCTGGTCTACGTTCAGAAGGAGACCGACGAGAAGACCCACAAGGCCTGGTCGAACCTCTGGCTCGTGCGCTTGCCCGACGGGCAGCCGCAGCGCTTCACCGCCGGCCGGCAGAGTGACGCCATGCCGCGCTGGTCCCCGGACGGGCGGCGCATCGCCTTCCTCTCCAAGCGGGGGGAAGACAAGCGGCCGCAGGTCTACATCATCCCGCGCGACGGCGGGGAGGCCCAGCGCCTGACCGCGCTCCAGGGCGCGCTCGCGGGGTTGTGCTGGAGCCCCGACGGGAGCCGGCTCGCGGCCGTCTACCGGGCGGAGGACGCGGAGACCCTCGCCCGCGAGGAGGATCCCGCCCAGGAGAAGCTCGGGGTGGTCGCCCGCCACACGACCCGGACCTTCTTCAAGCTCGACGGCGACGGCTTCCTGCCGCGGGCGCGCTGGCGCCTGGTCGTGATCGATGCCGTGAGCGGGGCGATGGAGCTGATCAGCGACCCGCGCCGGGATGCTTCCCACCCGAGCTGGGCGCCGGACGGCGCGTCCCTCGTCTTCGTCAGCAACCAGCAGGAGAACCCCGACCTCGCGCCGGAGCACGAGGACGTCTTCGTCGTCGAGGCGCGGCCCGGAGCGCGGGCGCGGGCGCTCGGCACGCCGGTCGGCTACAAGTTCGGGCCGCGCTTCTCGCCGGACGGGGAACGCATCGCCTACATCGGCCAGGCCGGCGTCGAGTGGTGGCGCAAGCAGTCGGTCTTCGTGGTCCCGCGGGGCGGCGGGGAGGTGCGCGACCTGACCGCGGCCTTCGACGTCACCGCCGAGCCGCTCACCCTCAACGACACCGTCGGCTTGCCCGAGGCCGAGGCCCCGCAGTGGTCGCCGGACGGCGCGCGGCTGTTCTTCCCCCTGAGCCGCGACGGCCAGACGCTGCTCGCGTCCGTCACCACCGGGGAGACGCCGGCGCTGAGCGAGGTCCTCGAGCAGCCCGGCTGCCTGACCCTGGCGAGCTGCGACACGGCGAGGCAGCGCACGGCGGTGCGGGTCGCCTCCTTCGAGGTCCCCTGCCAGGTCGCCCTGGTCGAGGACGGCGCGCTGCGCACCCTGACGCGCACGAACGCCTGGCTGGCCGAGCGGGCCCTCGGCGCGGTCGAGGAGCTGCGCTTCGAGGGGGCGGCGAGGAACCCGCTCCAGGGCTGGCTGCTCAAGCCCCCGGGCTACGATCCCGCCCGGCGGCATCCGCTGATCCTCGAGATCCACGGCGGGCCGCTCCTGCAGTACGGGGACGAGTTCATGCACGAGTTCCGGGTGCTGTCCGCTCGCGGCTACCTGGTCGCCTTCTGCAACCCGCGCGGCGGCCAGGGCTACGGCGAGGCGCACGCGCGGGCCATCTACGGCGGCTGGGGGCGGGGCGACCATGACGACCTGATGGCCTTCACCGACCGGCTCGTCGAGCGCCCGGACGTCGATCCCGCCCGGCTCGGCGTGACCGGCGGCAGCTACGGAGGCTACATGACCTGCTGGATCGTCGGCCACACCGACCGCTTCGCCGCGGCGGTCACCCAGCGCTGCGTCAGCAACCTGGTCAGCATGATGGGGACGAGCGACTTCAACTGGGTCTTCCAGCGTGCCTTTGGCGACCAGCCGGTCGAGGAGAACCTCGAGCATCTGTGGGACCGCTCGCCCCTGAAGTACATCGCCGCCGTGCGCACCCCGACCCTGGTCATCCACTCCGAACAGGACCACCGCTGCCCGGTCGAGCAGGCCGAGCAGTTCTACGTCGGGCTCAAGCGGCACGGGGTCGACGCAGCGCTCCTGCGCTTCCCGGACGAGTCCCACGGCCTTTCCCGCGGCGGCCGCGCGGACCGCCGCGTGCGTCGGCTCGACGCGCTGGTCGGCTGGTTCGAGCGCTACCTCGGGCGTCCGTAGCACGAAGATTGCGGGACGGCGGCGCGCGCTGTACCTTCGGGCGCAAACCACACCGGAGGCCGCCATGTCCGCCATCCTCGACACCGTCCTGCTCGTCGCCCTGCCCGCATCCGGCAAGTCGGAGGTCCGCCGCTACCTGCGTCTGCTCTCCCCGGAGGTCTGCCGCAAGGACTTCCACCTCGGCCCGACCGTGCAGCTCGACGACTTCCCCTACGTCCACCTGATGCGCCGCATCGACGACGAGCTCGCCGCGAGCGGCGCCGTGCGGGTGTTCTTCCAGGCCGGCGATCAGCCCTTCCTCGACTCCCGCGACTGGGGCACCCTGATCCACCTGCTCAACGACGACCACGCCGACCTGGTCGCGCGCCGGGTGCTGACGACCGACTCCTACGCCGCGGAGCTGTTCCGGCGCATCGATGCCGCCGGCGAGAAGTCCGGCATCCCGCCGCGTCTCGCGCCCCTCGGGGAGGCGTTGACAGGCCTGGGGGCGACGTTGGAAGAGGAAGCCCGGGCCCTGCGCCTCGAGCAGGAGGCGGCCTACCCCGACAGCCTCGAGGGCCGCACCCTGGTGATCGAGTTCGCCCGCGGCGGCCCGGACGGCTCGAGCCTGCCGCTGCCCGCCCCGCACGGCTACGCCTACTCGTTCAGCCAGCTCGCGCCGGAGATCCTCGAGCGGGCGGCGGTGCTGTACATCTGGGTGACCCCGGAGGAGAGCCGGCGCAAGAACGAGGCCCGCACCGACCCGGACGACCCCGGCTCGATCCTGCACCACGGGGTGCCGCTGTCGGTGATGCTCGGCGAGTACGGCTGCGACGACATGGACTGGCTGGTCGCCCAGGCGAGGACCCCCGGCACGGTGCCGGTCACGGCGCACGGCAAGGAGTACGCCCTGCCGGTCGCGCGCTTCGACAACCGGGTCGACCGCACCTCCTTCGTGCGGGAGGAGCCCGAGGCGTGGGATGCGGACGCCGTCCGCGCCCTGCACGAGGGGCTGCGCGACGGCCTGCAGGCGCTTTACAAGAGCTGGTCCGCGGGCGGCTGAGAAAACGCGCGGGGCCGGTTCCCAACAAGAGGACGGCGCTGGTGTGGAGGAAGCCCGACGTGCGCACGCTGCTCCCGGTTCTGCTGTGTGTCCCGGTCCTGGCCCAGAGCTCCTCTCCGATCGGCTACCGCGGCGGCAGCCTCGGGGAGGAGGCGCGCGCGCTGCGGATCTGGTACCCGGCGGTCGAGGAGGGCCCGCTCGACGCGCCTCGTCCCGCCGCCGAGGCGGTGCCCGTCGCCCCCGGACGGCACCCGCTGCTGCTCTTCTCCCACGGCCTGTGGAGCGTCCCGGAGGCGAGCAGCTTCCTCGCCGAGGAGCTCGCCCGGGCGGGATTCATCGTCGCGGGGGTCCACCACGCCGACGCCGCCAGCGGCTGGGCCGAGCGGCCGCCGGAGCTGCCCGCCTTCCTCGAGCCCGGCGCCTGGACCGCCGAGACCCACCGCGACCGGGCCGAAGACCTGGTCGCGCTGCTCGACGCGTTGCTCGCCGAGGACCGCGTGCGGGGGGCGCATCTGTTCCGACACGTCGAGCGCGAGGCGGTCGGCGCCCTCGGGCACTCCCTCGGTGGCTACACCGTCTACGGGCTGGTCGGCGGCTGGCCGGAGTGGCGCGAGCCGAGGATCCGCGCCGCGCTGCTGCTCTCGCCCTACACCCTGCCGTTCCTCGACGGGCGGGGTGGGGAGGTCACCGTGCCGGTGCAGCTGCAAGGCGCGACCCTGGACCTCGGCATCACGCCCTTCCTGCCCGCCCTCTACGCGCAGCTCGCCGGGCCGAAGCAGCTGCTGGTCCTGGCCGGCGAGAACCACTTCTCGTGGACGAACCTGGTCTGCCGGGGCCGGACCGGCGCCGAGGCGGTCGCCGAAGGCGCGCCGGCGCTGATCACGCGCTTTGCCCGGAGCTTCTTCGCGGCGCACCTGAAAGAGGACGCCGCGGCGGAAGCGCTCCTCCGCCGCGGCGATCCCGCGCTGCACAGTTATCGCTGCGATTGAGCCGGGGGGGTCAGGCCCGCAGCAGGCGGAAGATGCGCGACACGATCCGCACGCCCTTGCCCTTGCGCGCCGAGGCGTTCTTGATGCGCGCGGTGATCTTCAGCGAGGGCGGCAGCCAGGCGCCGAGGTAGTCGGTCGGCAGGCTGGTCGTGGTGTTCGGCAGCTCGAGGCTCTCGTTGAAGTAGATCAGCAGGTTGTTCGGCGGCGAGGCTTCCTCGTAGATCTCGCGGATCGTCAGGCTCTTCGCAACGTCCGGCCCGGGGTTCGCCGGGTCGTTGTAGGTCAGCAGCATCTTGTCGCCGGGGGAGAGCAGCCCGAAGCGGTTGTTGCTCTGCGAGCGCATGTAGTGCTCTTCGAGGAAGCTGTCGAACAGGATCGTCCCGTCGTTCTCCCCCCAGTACATGCACACGATCTTGTTCGGCTCGGAGCCGTACTGCGACAGCCGGTGCTCGGGATCGGTGACCAGCGGGCCGGGGGACTGGTAGTGCCCAAGCAGCCGCTCGCGCCGGTCGTGGTAGAACATCTGGACCTGGAAGTCGGTCAGGTAGCGGAAGCGCCCCCCGATCTCCCACTCGTCGTTCAGCGTGATGCCGGAGTCGGTCGCCTCTTCGACGTAGCGCAGCTTGCGCTCGAGCACCGGCAGCGGGATCACGTTGCCCGCGTCGTCCTCGTAGCGCAGCTCGTAGTGCACGAGCACGACCCGGGTCTTGCCGCGGAAGGTGGTCAGCGTGCGGAAATACATCTCGTCCGCGCGGTGGATCTCGCCTTCCCGGTCGGTGTAGGTCGCCTGGGTGAAGGTCGGCGCGTAGTCGTACTGCTCGAGGTCGGTGATCTCTTCCGCCGGCCCGTTGAAGATCCCGTCATTGGGGTTCGAGTCGTCGAAGAACTCCATCTGGTAGGTCTTCTCGGTGTTCGCCAGGTCGCGCTCGAAGGTGTCGAACATCACGCGCATGTTCTGGTACAGGAGCACCTTGGCGTCGGTCTCCGCGAACACCTGCTGGGCGGTGGAGAAGACCTGCGAGACCGCGGTGACCAGGACGGCCATCAGTCCGAGGGCGATCAGCAACTCGACCAGGGTAAAGGCGCGGTTGCGGGACATGACTGCCTCCTAGCGGGCGACCAGGGCCGAGAAGGCCTGGATCGGGTTGTTGCGGTGGGAGTCGGGGTCGGCCCGGAAGTCGCGGAAGACGTAGACGATGATCTCCATCAGCCACCAGTCGTACTCGTCCGCGTCGGTGATCAGCCCGTCCTGGGTGTAGGGCTCCGGCGGCTGCGCGTCGATGCGGGAGAGCCGCACCGAGAACGCGAAGGAGTACTGGCCGTAGGCGTCGCCTGCGGGGATCTCGATCTCCTGGGCGCTCCCGTCGTCGTCGACCCGCCGCACCTTGAGCTGGTAGGCGTTGCGGATCCAGCGCTGGCGCGCTTCGCTGCCGTCGGCCA
>JAUIEM010000220.1 GCA_030428695.1 bacterium | reverse complement strand
TGAAGCCGAAGGGGTAGGAGAAGATCCACAGCGCGCCGAGGGCGAGGCCGACCGAGAAGAAGCCGACCAGGCCGATGATCGACGCCATCCGGAAGCTCTGGAAGGACAACACCAGGGTCGCGACCATCGCGATCAGCAGCAGGCCGACGTAGGCGAGCAGGTTGCCGACCGCGCGGTTGCGCTCCTCCGATTCCCCCCCGAAGCTCAGCGCGTAGCCGGTCGGCAGCTGGTAGTCGAGCTCTGCGAGGCGGGCCTTGAGCGCGGCGAGCACCGGCGCGGCGAGCACCCCGGCCTCGAGGAAGCCCTGCACGCTGTTGCTGCGCTCGCCGTCGCGGCGGGTGATCGAGGCGGGCTCGGGGTTGATGGCCAGCTCGCCCAGGGCCGCGACCGGGACGGTGTTCAGGCCGCTCTGGGCGACCGCGCGCGGGCTGAGGATGGACAGCGCCGCGATGTCCGCGAGGGCGGCCCGTTGCCGGTCGCCGACCCGGACCCGCACCGGCAGCTCGAAGGTGCCCTCGAGCAGGGAGCCGCCGACGGCTCCCTCCAGCGTGGTCTGCAGCTGCTGGGCGAGGCTGACGTTGCTCAGGCCGGTCAGCTGCAGGTCGGTGTCCGAGACGTCGAGGTCGAGCACCGGCTGGCCGGCGTTGAGGGTCAGCCGGGTGTGGGTGACGTGGGGTAGCGAGGCGAGCACCTCGCGCAGCTCCTCGCCGAGGGCGTCGAGGGTGGTCAGCTCGGGCCCGGTGAGGTGCAGCTCGATCGGCGCATCGAAGGGCGGGCCCTGCTCGAAGAGCTGGACGATGGGCTGGGCGGCGGGCAGGCGCTCGTCGAGCATCCGCTGCATCCGCCGCACGACCGGCACGCCGTCCGCGCCGGGCCGCATCTGGACCAGGGCCTGGGCGTAGTAGGCCGCCGCGTCCTTGCCGCCCCGCACGTTGTAGTAGAACTTCGGGGCGTTGCCGCCGACGAACCAGTGCACGTCCGCGACCGCCGGGTCCTCGAGGATCAGGGCGCGGGCCTCGACGGCGGTGCGCCAGGTCTCCTCGAAGGAGCTGTGCGTCGGCAGGAACATCTGGATCTGGAAGGTGTCGCGGTCGCTCGGCGGGAAGAACTGCTCGCGCAGGGTCGAGCCGCCGACGAAGCCGAGGATGGGCGGGAGCGCGGCGAGCAGCACGAACAGCAGCGGGAAGCGCGTCAGCTGGCGCAGGCTCCAGGCGTACAGGCGGGTCAGGTCGGGCTGGCTGAAGCCGTCGCTCCAGAAGCCCCGCTTGTGCGCCTTCCCGGACTTGAAGAAGGCGGTCACCGCCGGCACGATCGTCAGCGACACGAACAGCGAGCTCGAGAGGGCGAGGATCACGCCGATGCCGAGGGCCCCGACGAACTCGCCGGCGCCGCCCGGCATCAGCACGAGCGGCAGGAAGGCGAAGACCGTCGTCAGGGTCGAGCCGAGCAGGGGGATGCCGAGGGCGCGCGTGGTGCCGTCGACCGCCTCCAGCGCGGTCTGGCCGGCGCGCAGGCGGCCGCTGACCTCGTCGACCATGATGATCGCGTTGTCGATCAAGAGGCCGAGGGCGATGATCAGGCCGGTCACCGACATCTGGTGGATCGGGATGCCGAACAGCTGCATCCCTTCGAGCACCATCAGGCAGCACACGGGCAGGGCCGAGCTGACCAGCAGCGCCGACTTCCAGCCCATCATGAAGAAGATCACGCAGACGACCAGCACCGCCCCGAGCAGGAGGTTCGCGAACAGGTTGTCGAGCCGCTCCTCGACGTAGCGGCTCTGGTCGAACAAGAGCTGCAGGCCGACCCCGCCGGGCAGCTCGGCGGCGAAGGCGTCGACCGCTCCGCGGGTGTCGGCTGCCCACAGGTCGATGCGGAAGCCGTCGCTCATCCGCGCCGCGACCGCCAGCCCCGGCTTGCCGCTGACCAGCGCGCGCTCGCTGGTCGGCCGGGCGATGCCGCGGGAGACCTCGGCGATGTCGGCCAGGCGCACGACCTGGCCCTGGGAGCCGACGCGCACGGGCAGGTCGCGGACCCGGGCGAGGGAGTCGAGCTCGCCGCTGACCTCGATCAGCAGGTCGCTCGCGACGCCGCGCAGCTGCCCGGCGGGCACCTTGGCGTCGCCGCGGGCGATCTCGGCGGAGAGCTCGGCGGCGCTGAGGTCGAGGTTGGCGAGCCGGGCCGCCTCGACCTCGACCAGGATCTCCTCGCGCACGTCCCCGAAGATCTTCGTGTCGGCCGTGCCCGCGCTGCCCTGCAGCACGTCCTCGAGGTCTTCGGCCAGGCGGCGCATCAGCACGGCGGGGGGCGTCCCCGGCAGCTCCCAGGTCAGGGCGTAGATCAGTGTGTAGGCGTCGACCTGGCTCTCGCGTTCCTGCAGCTCGGGGTCCTCGCAGCCGTCCGGCAGCTCCGGGGTGACATCGTCGAGCTTGTCCCGGACCCGAGACCAGACGGGCTGGACGTCGTCGACCTCGTCGCTGAGCCGCAGGTTGAAGGTCGAGATGCCGGAGCGCGAGGTCGAGTGGACCTGGTCGAGCTCCTCGAACTCCCGAAAGGCGTCCTCGAGCTTGCGGGTGACCAGCAGCTCGACCCGCTCGGCGTCGGCGCCGGGGAAGCGCGTCGTGATCAGGGCGAAGCGCTGGCGCAGGCTCGGGTCCTCTTTGCGCGGCAGGAGGGCGAGCGAGGACAGGCCGGCGACCAGGATCAGCGCCAGGGTCAGGACCAGCAGGCGCGGGTTGCGGTAGTACAGGGTTCCCATCGGCGGCGCCTCGGCTGGGGTTCGGGGATGGAGGGGACGGGGTCAGGGTCCGACGCGCACTCGCATCCCGGCCGCGAGCCGCTGCAGCCCGTCGGCGACGATGCGGTCGCCCGTCTGCAGCCCGCGCACAAAGGCCCGCTCACCATCGGTGTGCAGGACCTCGAGGGCCCGCCGCTCGGTGCGCAGGGCGTCCTCGTCGGCACGCACCGCGTAGGCCGCCCACAGCGACTGGCGGCCGCGGACCAGCGCGCCGAGGGGGATCCAGGCCCCGGGCTCGGCGCGCCGCTCGCGCAGGGCGATCTCGGCGAGGGCGCCGACGAAGACGGTGCCGACAGCTTCCTCCGGCAGGGCGAGCAGGGCGATGACGGTGCGCGTCTCGGGATCGAGCTCCGGCAGCACGCCGCTGACGGTCGCCTCGAAGCGCCGCGCCCCGATCCGGATCGCGCGCGGCTGCCCGGCCTCGAGCTCGCCGGCGGCGCGCAGGGGCAGCCCGACACGCACCTGCAGCGCGGTGTCCTCGACCAGACGCAATACCGGCTGGCCGGCGGCGAGCACTGCCCCCTCGTCGAGGAGGCGCGCGGCGATGCTCCCGGAGAAGGGAGCGCGCAGCTGGCTCTTGGCGAGGTTGATGCGCAGCGCCTCGATCGTCGCGTCGAGCTGCGCGACCAGGGCGCGCTGGCCGGCGATGCGCTCGGGCCGCTCGCCGTTCTCGAGCTCGAGCAGCTGCTGGGCGGCGGCGTCGCGCCGGGCGAGGCTGGCGTCGGCGCTGAAGCGCGCCTCGTCGAAGGCCTGGCGGCCGAGGCGCTCGCTGTCGAGCATCAAGCGCTGGCGCTCGCGCTGGGTCTCGGCGAGGGAGAGCTGGGCGTCGAGCTCGCGGACCCGGGCGCGGGCGGCCTCGACCGACTCCAGGCGGGGGCCGGCGAGCATCTCTTCGAGCACCGCCCGGGCCCGTGCGCGCTCGGCCTGCAGGGCGCGCAGCTCGGCGAGCAGCAGGCTGGTGTCGATCTCGGCGAGCAGGTCCCCGGCGTCGACCCGCGCGCCCTCGTCGACGAGCAGCCGGATCAGCACCCCGGCCCGCTCGAGGCTGAGCACGCTGCTCTGCCGCGCCTCGATCTGGCCGGTGTAGACCCGCTCGAGCTCGTAGCCATCCAGGTTGCTGACCGCGAGGGTGGTCACCGGGATCGGCGCCTTCTCGGTCGGGGTCGACTCCGCCTCGGCGCGCCGTGCGGCGATCAGCAGCGCGACGGAGAGCACGCCGGCGAGAGCGAGGAACGCGAGGCCGAAACGGGCTGTCAGTCTCTGACGCATGGTCAATGCTCTCCCGTGTCAACCCAGGCGGGCGGCTTCGTCGGGGAAGATCTCGCGCAGCACGCGCTCCCCGGTGGTGTTGTAGTCCCAGTCGTGGCTCAGCGGCGCCCAGCCGACCCCGTCGAGCAGGCGCTGGGCCAGGACGCGGACGCTCTGCAGAGGCTCGCGCACCCCCATCTCCTCGAAGGGAAGGTCGGTCGCCATCAGGCGGTAGGTGCCGAAGTGCAGCGACCACAGCCCGAAGCTGAGGGTGTGCGGCGTCAGCGTCCCGAGGTCGAGGTCGCCGGCGGCGACCCCGTCGCGGACGATGCCGACGCAGATGTCCATCGGCCGCGTCTCTTTGGTCAGGAGCGAGCCCGCGCGCTTGCCCAGGGCCTTGCTGAGCACCGCGTCGGAGTGGACGAGCAGGCAGCATTGGAAGTGGGTCGGGTACAGCCGCATGAAGAGCTCGTAGGCGAGTCCGACGGCGGTCATGCGCTCGCGGGCCCGGCCCGAGAACACCGCGGCGCGCTCGAACAGCGCGTTGCGTTGGTCGATGGTCTCGAGCGCGACCGCGACGAGCAGGTCTTCCTTGCTCGAGAAGTGCTGGTAGATCGTACCCTTGGAGTACTCGACGGCCTTCGCGATGCGCTCCATCGACAGCTTGCCGAAGCCGTCCTTGAGCACCATGTCCCGGGCGGTCTCGAGGATCAGCTGCTCGCGCTGGCGGATCTCGCGCTGCTTGCGTGTCAGTGTGGTCATGTGGTCTCCCGGTCCTGTGCTCCCGCTATGGTAGACGAATCGTCGGATTTTGACAAGTCGTCAAATTTTCGGGGCAAGGCGCAGCGGGAGGGTGGGCTGTCAGAACGCGGAGGACCGTGGCCTGGACGAGCACGAGGTCAGATGGCAGGAAGCGTGAGGGGACGAGGAGGAGGACCGCGGACGGCAGGACCAGGACTTGACTTGGAAGCCGGGCCAGCCGGAGCAGGAAGAACCGCCCCGCTCCACCCCTTGCGCCGCCGGGTCGGCCAAGGAATCGGGCGCAACCGACGCCGACGCGCGGAAGGGGCGAACAACATGGGGCACGACAGCAACGGTCGTCTTGACGACCAACCCCAGGTCTTCGTTCCCTCCCTTCTTCTTGGCGTCTTGGCGGATTCCTCCCCTCTCCTCCGCGTCACGCGCCGTGGCTGTCTCTGTTTCCCGCCGTGACTCTTCCCCGTCCCTCAGCGCGCCCCGTGGCGGTCTGCGACCGTTCACACTCCAGCCGCGCACAACGTCGCCACCTTGAACAACGCCTCCACGCTCCGTCCATCGAGGGGTGCCCCGGGGGCGCTCAGCGCCTCGAAGCGCGCGCGGTGGACCAACCCCCAGACCTCCGAGCGCGGCTGGCCGAGGCACAGCTCCCGCAGCCAGGCGAGCTGGTCGCGCAGCACGGCGGCCGGGTCGATCGCCTTCGGCGCGGGCTCGATGCCGCGCACGACGCGGCGCAGGAAGGTGCGCAGGCGCGGCGGGAGCAGATGCCGGGCGACGGTCTGCTGCAGCAGGTTGAGGAGGGGACTCGCCGCGCGCCAGGGCTCCTTCTCGAACGGGTAGTCGAGCAGCCGTGGCGCGAGCAGGCGGATCAGGCCGCGGTGCAGCGGCTCGGTGTGGCGGTGCAGCGCCGGCAGGCGGAAGGCGGCGCGGATGAAGGGCCGGCTGGTCAGCAGGCTGGAGACGTCGCGCACGCCCGCTCCGAGACGTCCGTGGCCGCCGGCCCAGCGGCGGAGCACCTGCCAGACGTAGAAGGCGTCGGGGACGTCCTCGCCCGGCAGACCGGCGGCGCGGCACCGGTCGTAGAAGCGGTCGAGGCCGCGGCGCACGGTCTGGTGCACCTCGTCGGCGAAGAGGCCGCGGCCGCGATCGAGGCCGAAGGCCTGGGCGAGCGTCTGGTGCACGTCCGCGCGGGAGCGACGCGAGAGGAAGAAGGCGGGCCGGAAGTAGGGGCTGCGGGCGAGCTCACCGCCGACGCCCCAGAGCACGACGGGCAGATTCTCGCCGGGCAGGCAGGGCTGGGTGCTGCGGTGGGCGTGCCACAGGTCGACCATCCCGTCGCCCTCGCGGACCGTGCGCGCGACGGCTTCCTGCCAGCGCTCAGCGACCGCCCCCGCGCGCTTCTCCTCGACGCGGTGGCGCAGGCCGAGGTCGCGGGCGATGCGCTGGCCGATGCGGACGTCGGCGGAGCGAGGATCCCCGCCGGTCGCGTAGGAGACGTCGAGTCCCGCCGCCTCCAGCACCGCGAGCACGAGCCGCGAGTCCCTGCCCGCCGTGATGCTCGCCTCCAGGGGGCCGTAGCTGGACGCGGATCGGGCGAGGTGGCACAGCTGCGTCCCCAGCGTACCGAGCCCCGCCCCGGCGGCGGAGACGGATCCGGCAGCCTCGAGCCCGAAGGCGCAGCGCCGCGCCGGCTCGGCGTCCCCGGTCCAGGTCCAGTGCGCTCCTCCCGGGACCGCCGCGATGCCGCGTCGCAGGGTGGTGTCGAACCAGGGGAAGCCGACGAGCAGCAGCGAGCTGGCGCCCTCGTGGTCGAGCCCGCGGTCGGGGGACAGCGCGCCGAGCAGGGCCGCGCTGTTGCTGACGAGGACGGCGCCCGCGGCGCGGGTCCAGAAGGTCTGATGCAGGCCGAGGGGGTCGACAAACAGCTCGAGCTGCCCCGGCGTGTGGCGAACGATCGCGAAGTTGCCTTCGAGGCGCGCCGGCAGGGCGCTCCAATGCCGGGAGAGGACGGCGGCGTCGCTCGTGCGCCAGCCGTTCTCGGCGTCGAGCGGGCAGCCGGCGTAGAGCACCAGCCGCCCGGCGGCGCTGCTGCGGTAGCGGCGCGGCGCGGCCTTCGCCCGCGCGGTCTGGACGCCGGCGTAGAAGCCCGCGTCGAGGCGCTCGTGCCAGAGGCTGGCCTGGTCGAGGCCGGGGAAACGCACCGTCAGGCGGGACAGCGCGTCCAGCACCGCCGCATCCCGGTCCGGCGGGAGCCGCCACGCTGCGATGAAGACGTGCACCCCGCCCTCCGCCTAGCCGCGCCTACTCGACGTCGATCACCTTGCCGTCGCCGTCGAGCTCGAGCTGGACGAAGCTCTCGCGCGGCCAGCTCTGCAGCCGCTCGACCAGCTCCGCCGGGGCGCGGGGGGAGAGCAGGTACAGCTCGCGGTAGGGCGAGCTCGCCGGCACGTTCTCCCCGGGGATCAGCACGATCCGCTCGCCGGCGAGGCCGTCGTAGAGCCCGCGCACCCGACGCAGCTCGACGAACGCCGGCGCGGGGGGCGCGACCGGCGCGGGAACCGGCGGAGCGGGTGGCGCGAGGATCCGGCCGGAGGAGGTCTGGCGCTCACCGAGCACGACCGGCACCTGCAGGACGTTGCCCCGCCGCTCGACGAAGATCTCGATGCGCTCGCCGGGCGCGGATCCCGACAGCATCGTGCTCAGGGCCCCGCGGTCGTGGACCGGCTTCTCCCCGTAGCGGATGATCACGTCGTCACCGCGCAGGCCCGCCCGCTCCGCCGGCCCGTCGACGATGACCTCGAGCACCCGCACCCGCGCGCTGTCCGGCGCGAGGCGCACGCCGAGGAAGGCGTTCTGGGGCGGAGGGGCGGCGGCGAAGGTCAGGGCCTCGACCGCGCCGCGGTCGATCGCCAGCCGGCCGTAGGCCGTCTCGAGCGTGATCGACCGGGCACCGCTGCCCGCGATGGTGCCGGACAGCCGGTCGCCGTCGGCGAGGTACAGCACGTCGTAGCCGACGCGTCGATCGTAGCGCGGGGTGCTCGCGGTGCGATGCACATCCCCGGTCGGCACGAAGGTGATGGTGCTGGTGACCGGCGCCTCGTGCAGCACGACCCGGTCGACCTGCGCGAGCGAGACCGCGAGCTCGCCCTCCCACGGCGACTGCCAGGCGAGCTGCTCTGCCGACAGCTCGAGCCACTGGCCGCACAGGCGCGAGCCGTCCCGCAGCTCGAGGTAGGGGGGAGCGCTGTGCACGGACGGCGCCGCGAAGCCGACCGAGACCAGCTCGGGCAGCGGAACCTCGAGCTCGCCCTCGGCGAAGGGCGCGCCGATCCGGGCGTGCCCCTGACTGATCGCCCGCAACTCGCCGCGGAAGCGGTCGCCGTTGAGGAAGACGACGCGCTCTCCCGCGTCCGGCGGGACGGTGGCGAGCTCGATGCGGGCGAGGGCGTCCGCCGGGAAGCGCAGCGGCTCGTCGGAGAAGCCGGCGTACCACTCGAGCTGCCCCTGCGCGAAAGGTCCCGGAGCGCCCGCGATGCGCTCTCCGCTGCGCAACACGACCGCCTGGGTGCGCGCGCTCGCGGCGGACTCCGCGCGCGGTCGGAAACGGATCGTCGCGACCTCCGGCGTCGCGACCTCCAGCGCGCCAAGGGCCGTGTGCGTGAGCTCGACCCCGCTCGCCGAGAAGGCGATGACCTCGCCGTGCAGGGCGTCGCCTCCGACGAGCTGGACCCGGTCCGCCGTCAGGGGAGGCTCGCTGACGGGTGTCGCTGTGGGCGACTCGCCGAGCAGCACCGTGAAGTCCGCCGCGTGGGGCGGATGCACCATCAACTCGATCTCCTCTTCGGTGCTGAAGGACCGCCAGTCGAGCAGGGCACCACCGCTGCCAACGGTTCCCCGCACCCGCCGCCGCTCCGTGGCGAGCTCTTCCAGCAGGGCGCGCAGCCGAGCGCGGAGGGCGGGATCGTCCGGCTCCTGCTCGAGCTGCTCGAGCAGGAGCCGGCTCTGATCGATCAACGCCTCGGTGTCCTGGGCGACGAGGGGCAACGCCAGGCACAGGCACAGCAGGAATCGGGTCGACATGGTCACACTCCTCGGGCTCACAGGATGTCGTCGCCCGCCGTCTCCGGCGGAGGTTCACGGAAGCTGATGCCGAGCCGCAGGCGCCGCAGCTCGGCGAGCGCCGCCGCGTGGTTTTCCCGCTCCGGCTGCTCGAGCGTGACGCTGGTGTAGCCGAGCAGCTGCGCGAGCTGGCGCTCCCCGGCCTGCTCGCAGGCGGCGGCGAGCTCCCAGCCTTCGCTGACCAGCCCGGCGAGGTCGTCGGGCTGCTCGTCCTCCGCCAGGCGCAGCGCGAGAGCGACCTGCGCGCGGAGGGCGAACTCGCGCACCCGCAGCGCCCGCAGGTTGGCGGCGTCGAGGCGCACGACGGGGGTCTGCGGGCCGGTGCTGACCGGCTGCGCCGCGACCGGCTCCGGCGTCGCCTCGACGATGCGGGGCGGCGCCTCGACGGGCGTCGGTCCGGCGCGGCGCTGGCCGAGCCAGAAGCCGGCCAGCGCCGCGCACAGCACCGCCGCGACCGCGAGCAGCCGGCGGCTCCAGCGGGCGCGCGGGGGCCGGGCGGGGAGCACGAGCGCGCGGGCCGGGTCGCCCTCTGCGAGCAGGCTGACGACCGTCGCGAGGGCGTCGCGCTGCTCGCGGCAGCCCGCGCAGCCTTCGAGGTGGCGGGCGACCGCGAGGTACTCGACGTCCTCCCAGGCCAGGTAGCCCGAAGCGAGCTCATCTCTCACCGTTTCACACTGCATGGTGCATCCTCCCGCAAGAGCCTGCTCAGTCTCTCCAGCGCGCGCCGTGCGCGGGTCTTGGCGGTGCCGATCGGAATCCCGAGGAGCGCGGCGACCTCGCGGAAGGGACGTCCTTCCATGTGGTGCAGGGCGACGATCGCCCGCAGCTCCTCGGGCAGCTGGTCGAGGGCGTCGCGCACCCGGTCGCGCACCCCGGCCCGCTCGATCCGCGCGCTCGGCGGCGGCCGCGGGCAGACCAGCTCGGACTCGAGGCCGGCGCTCGCCGGCTCCCGTCGGTGGGCGCGGCGCAGGGCGTCGCGGCACCGGTTGCGGGCGATCGTGAACAGCCAGGCCGCGAAGCTGTGCTCGCCGGAGTAGGTGGCGAGCCGCGCGTAGGCCTTGAGGAACACGTCCTGGGTCAGGTCCGGCGCGCGCTGCGCGCTGACCATGCGGGCGCAGAAACGCTCGAGGCGCGGCCGGAACAGCGTGACGATCTTCTCGAACGCCTGCCGGTCCCCGTCGTGCGCCGCTTCGACCCAGCTGTCCAACGTCGCCGCTTCCATCATCCCTACCAGACGTCGTTCCGGCTCCGCTGGATGGGGCTTTTTCGGAATTCCGTCCGGCGCTTCCCCAGGACGCCTACGCGGAGTGCTCTCCGCTGCGCTCGAGCACCTCGCGCAGGGCCGACTCGACGAAGTTCCACTCGTTCGCCACCTCGGCGACCAGCTCCCGCGCCCGTTCCCTGTCCTCCGCCCCGGCCGCTTCCTCGAGCTGGCCGGCGAAGCGGCTGAGGAAGCGCGCGCCGACCTGGGAGCTCGAGCCCTTGAGCTGGTGCGCGGTGTGGCGCAGGGGCTCGTAGCTCTCGCTGTCGAGCGCGCCGTGCAGGCGCTCGATGCGCTCGTCGGCGTCGAGCAGATACTGGCGCACGAGCGAGGGGAACAGCTCCGGGTCGTCCTCGTCGAGGGTCGCGAGCTGGGAGAGCACGCTGTCATCGACCGGTGAGCACCAGCGCTGCAGGGTCGCCCGCAGCCGGTCGACGTCGATCGGCTTCGGCAGGTAGTCGTCCATGCCCGCCGCCAGGCAGCGCTCGCGGTCACCCTCGAGGGCGTAGGCGGTCATCGCGACGATCACGACGTCGTGCGCCCCGAGCTCGCGGATGGCGCGGGTCGCCTGGTAGCCGTCCATCACCGGCATCTGGCAGTCCATCAACACCAGGTCGTAGCGCAGCCGCGCCTGGGCCGCGACCGCCTCGCTGCCGTCGGCGACGGCGTCGGCCTTGTAGCCGAGCTTCTTGAGCTGCAGGGTCGCGATCTTGCGGTTGACCGAGTTGTCCTCGGCGATCAGGATCCGCACGCTCCGCCGCGGCCCCCCGCCAGTCGGCAGGATGCGCCCGCTGTCCCGGTGCTGGACCGGCTGCAGCAGGCGCACCATGCAGTCGCGCAGCTCGTTGGGCCGCACGGGCTTGCGCAGACAGCCCGCGATCCCCGAGGCGCTGAGCTCCGCCTCGCTGGGGGCGTGGTCGAGGGATGTCAGCAGCACGCAGCGCAGGCCGTGCTCGCGGTGCAGCCGGCCCGCACAGGCGAGCCCGCCCCCCGGCACGCTCTCGGCGACGAGCACCGCGCTCGGCCGGGTGTCGGCGAGGCTGCGGGCGAGCGCGTCGGGTCCTTCGCAGCCGATCGCCTCGAGGGCGAGGCAGGCGAGCTGCTGCAGGAGCATCGTCCGGGTGTTGGCGTGGGGCTCGACGACCAGGACCGGCCGCTCGCTGTGCAGCAGCACCGTCGCGCGCGTGCTCGCGACGCTGCGCTGGAAGGGCACGCGGAACCAGAAGCGCGAGCCTTCGCCGGGGGTGCTGTTGAAGCCGATCTCGCCGCCCATCAGCTCGAGCAGGCGCTTGCTGATCACCAGCCCGAGGCCGCTTCCTCCGTAGTTCCGGGTCGTCGACACCTCGGCCTGGGAGAAGGGGCGGAACATGCGGGAGCGGGCGTCCTCGGCGATGCCGATGCCGGTGTCGACGACCGCGACCTCGAGCTGCACCTCCAGTCCGGACTGCGCGACCAGCTCGACCTCGACGACGACCTCGCCCGCGTTGGTGAACTTGATCGCGTTGGTCAGCAGGTTGAGCAGCACCTGGCGCAGGCGGGCGGGATCGCCGCGCAGCTGGTCGGGCACGATTTGCGGCACGAGCACCGACAGCTCGAGGCGTTTGGCGAGGGCGCGGGAGGCGCACAGCTGGACCGCCTCGTGCAGGACCGGGCGCAGCTCGAAGTCGAGGTGCTCGAGCTCGACCTTGCGCGCCTCGAGCTTCGAGAAGTCGAGCACCTCGCTGATCAGGTCGAGCAGCACGTTCGCCGAGTCGCGGATCGTGTTCGCGAACTCCTCCTGCTGGGCGTTGAGCTGGGTGTCGAGGATCAGGCTGGCCATGCCGATGATCGCGTTGAGCGGCGTGCGGATCTCGTGGCTCATGTTGGCGAGGAACTGCGCCTTCGCGCGCGCCGAGGCCACGGCGGCGTCGCGCGCCCGGGCGAGCACCTCCTCGTTGCGCTTCTGCTCGGTGATGTCGCGCATGATCGTCGACAGGTAGGGCTCGTCCCCGGAGCGGTGCAGGAGGTACAGCGCGGAGACCGGGATCTCGTCCCCGTCCCGGTTCTGCACCGCGAGCTCACCGAGGAAGCGGCCGGTCGCCTGCACGGAGGGGACGATCTCTTCCTCGAAGCGGCGGTACACGCCCTCCGGATGCAGCGCCCGCAGGGTCAGCGCCTCGAGGGGCTCGTCCTCCGCGTAGCCGAGCAGGGCGCGACCCGCGCGGTTGAGGTAGCGCACGCGCTGGTCGGCGTCGGCGTAGGCGACCAGATCGGTCGTCGCCTCGAGGATCGCGATCTGCCGGGAGATCTGCTCGCGGGAGCGCACGCGCTCGGTCATGTCGACGATCGAGGCGAGCACCGAGGTGCCGTCCTCGCTCTCGATCGGCCGGAAGGAGACCTCGATCGGGAAGCGCGAGCCGTCCTTGCGCTGGCCGCTCAGCTCGACCGGGCCGTCGGGCAGGGTGCCGCCGGCGATCGCCTCGGCCTCGAAGGCCGGGAAGCGCACGCCCGCGGGCAGCAGGCGGGTCGCGGGCTGGCCGCTCAGCTCGATGCGGGGGTAGCCGAACTGGGTCTCGGCCTTCGAGTTGACCAGAGCGATGCGGCCGGCGGCGTCGATGATCAGGATGCCGCTCGGCGACAGCTCGACGACCTGGCGGAAGCGCGTCTCGGCGCGCTGCCGCTGGGTGACGTCGCGGGCGACCCCGTAGATACGCTGCTCTTCGAGGGAGACGCAGGCGGTCCAGCGCAGCCTGCGGTAGCCCCCGTCCTTGTGGCGGAAGCGGTTCTCGTAGGCCAGGGTCGCGGCCCCGGTGTCGCCGAGATGGGTCGCCTGTAGCACGGTGGTGTCGAGGTCGTCGGGGTGGACCAGCTCCTCGTAGGGGCGCGCGAGCAGCTCGTCCATCGAGTAGCCGAGGACCTCGGTCCAGGCGGGATTGAGCTGCTTGAAGTAGCCGTCGAAGCCGGCGACGCACAGCATGTCGACCGACAGCCCGAAGAAGCGATCGCGCTCGCGGTCCGTCGAGCTGCGCCGGGTGACGTCCCGGAGCGCCAGCCAGCGCTCGCCCTCGTCGCCGGCCGGCACCGCGAACAGCTCGAGCTCGAGGACCTCGCCCGCGGGCCCGGGGCGCTGGGCGGCGAGCCGGCTGCCGTCCGCCCGCCCGAGGCAGTCGTCGAGCGCGGCGCGCGACGCGTCGGGGAACAGCCCGGCGACCCGCCGTCCGCGCAGCGTCCGGGCGTCGTCGCCGAGCAGCCGCTCGCTCGGCAGGCTCAGGTCGACGATGCGGCCCTCGGGATCGATCCGCAGCACGCCGTCGAAGGACACCTCGAGCAGCCGCTGGAAGTCCCGGCTGGCGTGCTGCCGGGGCGCGGGCCCGGACCAGGTCACCCGCGTCAGCTCGAGGACCGCCGTCAGGCAGACGGCGACGCAGGTCAGGGTCGCGGCGGTCACCCACTCCCAGCTCCGGCCGGGGGCGCCGCTCAGGGTGTGGAGCAGGAGCGCGAGGGAGCCGGCGCCGAGCACGGCGCACAGCCCGACGACCAGCCCCCAGCGGGTGCGGTCCGCGCCGCGCAGCGGCTGCAGCACCAGCGCGCCCCGCCACAGGGCGAGGCCCGAGAAGAGCAGCGCTGCCAGGCTGAGGAGCTGGATTCCCATGCGGTCTCCGCGGCCACGCCCTGCTCGACGCGCCGAGGCGCTTCCTGGCAGCGCCGGCGAGGATCCGTGGAGGGCGTGGGACCGTACCGGTATTGCAGAAACAGCGCGCGATCACAACAATCTCGTGCAGATGGGGAACAGGACGGGGCGCGGTCTCGAAGCCGGACTCCGGAACCGGGCGCCAGGCAGGACCTCGAGAGCGCGCGACGGTGGAGGGAAGATGGCCCGGCTGCGGCCTTCTCCAGGGGGCTCGGAGTTCGAGCCGATCAGCGAGACCGCCGACCGCGACGCCGGTCGGGCGGGCGGCGTGCTGCTCGCTGGCGGCGACGCCCTGTTCCGCACGTACACCCGGGCCCTGCTCGAGCGCTCCGGCTTCACGGTCGTCGTCGCCGCGAATGCCGAGGCGGCCCGGGAGGCCGTCCGCAAGGGGACCTGCGGTCTGGTCGTGTGCGACCTGACCGGCGCGCTCGACGGTCCGGAGCTGCTCGCGCTCGCGCCGGAGGCTCCGATCGCGTTCCTCTTCATCGGCGCCGGGAGCGACACGGAGGAGGCGCGCTGCCTGGCCCTGGGCGCGAAGGAATACCTGCGTCGCCCGCTCGCCGACCAGGTCTTCCTCGCCCGCCTGCGCCGCGTCGCCGTCCAGTTCGACAGGCGCGTCGAGGAGGACTCCTGGGAACGCGCCGGTCCGGTGCTCGGGCCCGCGCGCGCGGTCGGCGACTTCGTCGTCGAGAGGCCCCTGGGGCGCGGCGGGATGGGGATGGTCTACCTCGCGACCCAGCGCTCCCTGGGTCGGAAGGTCGCCCTGAAGGTGCTGCACCGGGGCTTCGACCCCGACGGCCGGGTCGGCGCGCGCTTCTTCGGCGAGGCGCGGCTGGCGGCGGGGATCGACCATCCGAACATCGTCAAGATCTACGATGTCGGCTGCGAGGAGGACGGCGGCCGCCCGTTCATCGCGATGGAGTTCCTCGCGGGCGAGACCCTCGCGGCCCGCATGCGGCGCGGCCCGGTGCCGTTCCGCACCACCCTGGCGGTCGGCATCGCGGTCGCCGAGGGGCTCGGGGCGGCCTGGAAGCGCGGGCTGGTGCACCGCGACGTCAAGCCCGGCAACATCGTGCTGTGCGACGACGGGCCGATCAAGATCCTCGACTTCGGCGTCGCCAAGCGCACCGACCCCGAGGCGACCCAGCTGACCGGCACCGGCGTCCTGATCGGCACCCCGGAGTACATGGCCCCCGAGCAGGCGGACGGGCGGCTGGTCGACTGCCGGGCGGACCTGTACTCGCTCGGCGTGATCCTGTACGAGCTGCTCGCCGGGGCGCGGCCCTTCGAGGCCGACGACGTCGCCGGCCTGCTGTACCTGCACAACTGGGTCGCGCCGCCGCTGATCCGGGCGACCCGGCGCTCGGTGCCGGCGCGCTTCGACGAGCTCCTCGCGCGGCTGCTCGCCAAGCGCAAGACCGACCGCTACGCGGCCCCGGCCGAGCTCGCGGCGGACCTGCGCCGGCTGCAGCGCCAGCTCGGCGAGCGCGGGATGCTCGACCGCTGCCCCGAAGGGCCGCCCGTCACCCCGCTCGACTGCGACGCGAGCCGCGTCGGACCGCCGCGGCGCCTGCGCCCGACGCGGCTCAGCCTCGCGCTGCTCGGGCTCGCCCTGGTCGCGGCGCTCGCCGGCCTCGGCCACGGCCTGGGCTGGTGGTAGCGGCGGCAGCCACGCCCTCTGGGCTCAATCTGCGTGGAAGTACGACCGGCGGATGCGGTCCCCGTCCCGGGTGATCAGCGCGACCTCGGTCTGCAGCTTCTCCTCGCCCAGCCGCTTGCGCAGCCGCTCGTCGGAGGGCGGCGGCAAGAGCGCCTCGCGGGCGCCCGGGAGCACGACCGTCCACACATCCCAGCTGCCGCGGAAGCGCACGACCAGGCGTCCGGGGGCGTCCTCCGGCCCCGACCAGGCGAAGCGCAGGGGCTCGTCGAGGGGCGGGCCGAGGGCGGTGACCGATAGCCGCAGCGGGCGGGGCAGCGTCTCGGGCGGGTCTTCGCCGGCCGCGAGCTCGACGCTCGACAGCGGGCGGTCGATCTCGTCGAGGGCGGTCAGACGCAGCCGCAGGGGTCCGAGCTGCGGGTCGGCGTAGCGCAGAGTCCAGGCGGTGCGGGGCGGCGCGGCGTCGAACCAGGCGAGGGCGTAGGGGACCGCGATGCCGTCGATGGCGACCAGCAGCTCGACCTGCAGCCGTGTCGCCGCCTCGGGCAGCGCGGTCGTCCCGCTCAGCTCGGCCTCGGGCGGGGCGAGGGCGACGCGCAGCCGGGTGGTCTCGTCGGGGACCGCGGTCGCGAAGCCGATGCCGAGGCTGCGCTCGGCCTGGTCGACCGCGATCGCGTAGAGCTGCGGCGAGACCTCCGGCCGCACCTCGAGGGTCACCGCCTGGCCCGGGCGGGCGGAGAGGCCGCGGGCGAGGCCGCTCGCGTCCGCGAAGTCGAGGGTCTGGAAGGCGACCGCGCGCGGGTCGCCGTCGAGGGTCGCCCGCGCGGCGCACAGCACCCGGCGGCCGTGGGCGTCGAAGATCGGCACCGGCCCGCTGTAGCCGTCGAGCACCGTCACCGGCGCGAAGCCCTCGAGGGTGAGGAGCCGCCGTCCCGCGCCGACCGTCAGGGCGCCGTCGGGTCCCG
>JAUIEM010000219.1 GCA_030428695.1 bacterium | reverse complement strand
GTGGTTCTTCACCGTGATGGAGAACCACGCCCCGGTCCTGTCCGCGTTGCGTGCCGGACCGCTGATCGTCGTCGAGGACGACGTCTCGACCCACTACGTGATCGCCGAAGGCCTGTGCGGCGTGCGGGAGAACACGGCGACCGTGCTGGTCGAGGGGTGCGAGCTGCTCGACGTCGAGGACGAGGAAGAGCTCGAGAAGTCGCTGCGCGACACCGAGGAAGCTCTGGACGAGGCGACCGACGACGAGAAGAAGGCCGACCTGAAGGCCGAGCTCGTCAAGCTCCGCGCGGTGCAGACCACCCTGCAGTACAAGAAGAACGACTACTGATCCGACGATCGTCGTCGCGCTCACCGATCCCTCTCCCCCGCGAGAGGGATCGCGCTTTGTTGGGAGTCCGATGTCCGGCAGATGCAGGGCCGTTCCAGCCCTCACCTCCGGACCGACGTTCGGCAGCCAGTGCCAGGATCGGGGTCCCACTCGCGCGCTTCCTGCCGATCCCCGGAGCCAGCGCGACGTTTCCCGTCGAGCAGGCCCGGTTCGCGTAGACTGGAGGCATCCCCCACGACTCGAGGTGGCGATGGCTCCTCCCCGCACGACCCTGCTCCTCTGCCTGCTCAGCGTCCCCGCCCTGGCGCTCACCGAAAACCCGACCTGGGACATCCAGACGAAGGTCGGCCCGGACGCCGAGGCCGGCGGCTGGCTCCTCAACCTCGGCGTGACCGGCGCACGTGGTCGCATCGAAGTCGACAGTCCGACCGTCATCGACATCGGCTACATCTTCCCCGGCACGCCGGCGGAGGGGCGGCTCGCGGTCGGCGACCGGATCGTCGGAGCGGGCGGCCGGCGCTTCGAGGTGCCGCACAAGTTCGGCTACGGCATGGACTTCTTCGGCTACGAGGGGCCGATGATGGAGCTCGGCCAGGCGCTGGAAGCCGCAGCGGCCGTCGGCGGGCGCCTCGAGCTGCTCGTCCTGCGTGGCGAAGAGGAGCTGCGCCTCAGCGTCCCCCTCGGAGAGCAACACCGTGCCTACGCCGAGGGGTTCCCCTACGACTGCGCAAAGAGCGAGCAGATCCTCGCGGAGTCGTACGCCTACATCGCGGGCCGCCAGCGGGAGGACGGCCTGTGGCCTAGCCGCCGGCCGCACATCGACGCCTTCGCCGCCCTCGCCCTGCTCGCGTCCGGAGACGAGCGCTACCGGGAGCACACCGCGCGCGCCGCCCGCGCCTTCGCGGCCCACACCGACGACTCGATCGAGTACGACGGCCTCGACTGCTGGAAGTACACGCTGTACGCGGTCTACCTCGCCGAGTACTACCTCGCCACCGACGAGGACTGGGTGCTGCCCGAGCTCGAGGAGATCGACCGCTGGCTCGACAAGGCCCAGATGGCCGACGGCGGCTGGGGACACCGGCCGGCGCACCGTCCCGGCGGCAACGGCTACGGCTCCTTCTGTGCGATGACCGCCCAGGCGATGCTCGCCTGGTCGCTGATGATGCGCTGCGGGCTCGCGGTCGACCGGGACCGCTACGACGCGGCCGCGGCCTACCTGGCCCGGGGCAGCAACGAGGTCGGCTACGTCTGGTACAAGGACTCCAGCGCGCACCCGACGAACATCGCGGACATGGGCCGCACGGGCACCTCCGCCCTCGCCCACCTGCTCGCCCCGCCGGCTCGCGCGGAGCTGCACGCCCGGGCGCGCTTCCACGCGGAGTGCATCGGCGACCACCCGCAGACCTTCCCCGACACCCACGGCTCGCCCCTGCTCGGCCTGGCCTTCACGGCGCTCGGCGCGGCGGCGGATCCGGCGGCCCTGCGCCGGCTGCTCGACCACAACCGCTGGCACTTCGCCCTCGCGCGCTGCACCGACGGGACGTTCTACTACCAGCCGAACCGGGACAACAACGCCCAGGACTTCCACGCCGCCCCGCGCCTCTCCGCGACCGCGGCGAACGCGCTGGTGTTGTCGCTCGCCCGGCGCAGCCTGGCGATCACCGGGCGGGACGGTGCCGAGGGGGCCGCGCTGCCGCCGCTGAAGATCTACTTCCTCGCCGGCCAGTCGAACATGGTCGGTCCGGGGAGCAACGATGAGCTCGAAACCCTCGCGCCTCCCCTGCGCGCCCCGCGGGAGGACGCCTGGTGCGTGTTCTCCCGCCACGTGCCCGGCCCGCTCGGCCCCGGCTTCGGCTTCCGTCCCGGCAATTTCGGCCCGGAGCTCAGCCTGGGCCATATACTTGGGGAAGAGCTCGACGCGCCCTTGTTGTTCTTCAAATCGGCGACGGGCGGGCGCACGCTGCAGCGCGACTTCCGTCCGCCGTCCGCGGTCGCCCGGGCGGGGGGCGCGGTCGGCCCCCTGTACGACCGCATGCTCCGGCACTTCCACCACCTGGTCGAGAACCTCGAGGAGGTCTACCCGGCCTACGCCGGCCAGGGCTTCGAGATCGCCGCCTTCGTCTGGTTCCAGGGCGAGAGCGACTGCGTCGCCTTCGAGGGCGAGCGCGGCTTCTTCGAGGACTACGAGGCCAACCTCCGGGACCTGATCGCCGATGTGCGGGCCGACACCGGCGTCGAGGACCTGCCCGTCATCGTCGTGCAGATCAACGACTCGGGGGTCTGGGACAGCAAGGGCGGCGGACCGGTCGTGCGCGCCGCCCAGCGCCAGGTCGCCGAGGAGGATCCGCACGCGACCTGGGTCCAGACCGACGACCTGCACGAGGGCTACCACTACGACTCCGCGAGCCACATCACCATCGGCGAGCGCATCGCCGCGGCTGCCAAGGAGCTCTTGCGCACCGATGTCGACCACTCCGACGGCCGCATCGCCGCGGCCGCGGCCCGCTTCCGTGCCCGGAGCCGCCCGCCCGTCGAGGTTCCCCCGGCCCTGGCCACGAGCCTGCGCGAGGGGCTGGTGAGCTGGTGGAGCTTCGATGAGGGCGAGGGAAACGCGACGCGCAGCCGCCAGGATCACGCCGGAGAGCTGGCCGGGGACACTTTGCCCACCTGGGTCGAGGGCCTGTCCGGCGGCGCCCTGCACTTCTCGGGCGGCGCGAAGGTGGAGGTGCCCGGCCTGGAGCTTCCGCAGGAGGAAGGCAGGATCACCCGCTTCAGCATCGCCTGCTGGGTGCAGAAGACCAGCAAACGCTCGGGGCTGTTCGCCGGCCGGCGCTCCCGTGAGACCGGCTGGCTGTTCGGCGACGCCTTCAACGAGGGCTGGCCGCGTACCTGGCTGGGCACCCCGGAGGGCGGCTTCGAGGAGCACGGCGGCTGGGACAGCCTGCTGACGACCGGCGACGGCTACGAATGGCGGCACGTCGCCGTCGTCTTCGACGGGGAGAGCGAGCGCCTCGAGCAGTTCGTCAACGGGCAGCGCGTCGCCCACCGCCAGGTCAAGAACGAGGAGGGGCAGCGCGTCCTCGCCCTGCCGGGCGCCTGGAGCGTCCTGCCCGGCGACGGCTCCCTCGAGCTCGGCAGCAACCGCCACCCGCGCCCCCACGGCCACGCCCTCGACGAGCTCGGGATCTGGGACCGGGCCTTGAGCGCCGAGGAGGTCGAGGCGCTGTTCGGGGGCGGGCACGGCTGGGTGCCGGGGGAGTGAGGGGGACCCCGAAGGCGGTCGGGATGGCGTGGTGCAATACCGCCCTCCGAGGATCCTCGCGCACATCGGCTCCCGGTCGTCGCGGACCATCGCGCTACTGCGTGGAAGCTGTGGACGGGTCCGATATACTCTCGAGGGAGGTAACGTGTCCACGCAACGACCAACTGCCCTGACCCTCGACCGCCGGCCAGAGGCGCGCGCGTTCAAGATCGAAGACCTGCTCCACGAGGTCTCTGTCGGGCGTGTGCGTGTACCCCGTTTCCAGCGCGACATCGCATGGTCCCGTGACGATGCGCGCAAGCTGATCGACAGCATCATCCGCGGCTATCCCGTCGGTACGCTCCTCTTCTGGGAAACGAAAGCTCCCGCTGCCGAACTGGTGTTCGGCGGCGCGCTGCGCTTCGCCGCGCACGAACGCAGCGATGCGTGGTGGGTGATCGACGGACAGCAGAGGCTGACCTCCCTGGTGCGTGTTCTCCTCGCACGCGACCCGTCCTCGGACGACTTTGCCCTCGCCTATGACCTTGAAGCTCACGTGCTCGCGCGCGATAGACCCGAAACCTCACCTCCACGGTGGTTGCCCCTGCATCGCGTGCTCGACGCAGAGAGCCTGTTGCAATGGTTGTTCGAGTACCAGCCTGCTCCGTCGCTCCGCAAGAGGGCGATCGCGGTGGGGAGGAGAATTCGCGAGTACGAGATCCCCGCGTACCTCGTCCGGACCGATGACGAGGGAGTCCTGCGTGAGATCTTTGGCAGAATCAATTCCACCGGAAAGGCTCTCCGCGACCATGAGGTCTTCGAGGCGCTCCACGCTTCCCGTGGCGGGCGGAGCCCAGCCAGTCTCGGGCAGATTGCGGTCCGGCTTGAGAAGCTCGGGTTCGGTCGTCCGGAGGAGAAGGTAATCCATCGGCTGCTGCGAGTGCTGCGAGACAAGGCGGCAGGTGTGCGCAGAGACGACGAGCTCCGGCTCGCGCCGGATGACGTTCCGCGTGCCTACGCCGACACTTTCGAAGCCGCCTCTCGTGCCATCACGTTTCTTCGCACGGACGCGGGGATCCCTCATTACGGATTGCTACCTTACAAACAACCATTCGTTGCCCTCGGGAGGTTCTTCCACCTGCATCCGACGCCACGCGCACGATCGCGCGAATTGCTCTCGCGTTGGCTGTGGAGAGGTGCATGGAGCGGAAGCCACCGCGGGGATACCGTCTCGACCCGGACCATCCTCGAGCAGATCGACACCGACGAGGAGCATTCGGTGCAAAGGCTCCTGGCCTTGGTGGGCAGGACAGCACCTGTTCTGCCCAAGGTCGACACTCCCTTTCGTTCCAATACTGCCGGCTCGCGTCTTCAGCTTCTCGCACTGCACGCGCTCGGGCCGCGACATCTTCACACGGGAGCCGTCATCGACGCCCGTTCCATAGGCGGTGGACCCTATCCCGACATCTTCACCCGGCGGGACCACGATGGGAGTCGAACGATTGCCAACCGGCTCTTCCACCCTCCCCTGCATGGGCGTCGTCAGGCGATTCTCGCTGCTCCACCGGAGGTTCTAGCCAGCCATGCGATCGACGAACAGGCGATCAAAGCCCTACACACCAACCAGTCGTCCGACTTCTTCAGGCATCGTGGTCGAATCGTCCTTCAGTCGCTGCACGATCTGTTGGAACGGCGTGCCCGCTGGCGAGAGACAGATCGTCCGTCGATTGCCTCACTGATTGTCGAGGATTGAGAGTTGGCAATCTTGCGCGTCTGGTTGCGGGATCGTGAAGTCGGAACCATGCAACGCGAAGGAAACCGACGCATCCGTTTCTCCTTTCTCCCGACATTCCTCGCCTCGCCCGACCGCCCGGTCCTGGGTCAGGCTTTCCTCGACGACCCACACAGGACCGTGCGGAGCCAGGTTCGGCTTCCGCCCTGGTTCTCGAATCTACTCCCAGAGTCCGAAGGGGTTCTCCGCAAGGAGATCCTACTCGCACATCTCGATGAGGTTCCGTTGATGCGCGGGGACTGAGTTGACGCCCAGCCGTTGCTCTCAGCGAGGAAGGCCCGGAACTCGCGGCCGAGCCCCGCCGATCTGTTCGAGCACCAGGACACACAACCCCCTCAGCAGGGGTCGACCGCGCCGAGCAGCGCTTGCAGCTCCCGGGCCGACTGCGCGAAGACGCCGCGCAGGATCTCCTCGCCGAGCTGGCGCTGGATGCCGAGCAGCCCGCCCATCGCGTCAGCCGCGCCGAGGGAGGTGGCGCCGCGCGTGACGGCCAGGCAGCGGGCGTGCCAGCGGGCGAGCCAGAGCTGCGCGAGCAGGGCGGCGACCCCGCCGAGCACGGTGCCGTAGGAGGCGAGGCCGGCGCCGAACAGGGCGTGGCGCAGGAAGTCCCGGAACAGCGCTTCGGCCTCCGGCATCGCTTCGACTGCCGCGGCCTCGGCGTGGGCGAAGGCTGGCACCGCCGGCTCGAGCCCGGCGCGCTCCCGCAGCCGGCGGCGCAGGCCGAGCAGCGACACGATCACCGCCTCCTGCGCATCCCAGCCGCCGGGCAGGAAGCGCCCTGAGGAGCGGAAGCGGAAGAAGCGGTGCATCGCGGTCTCGACCAGCCGCGCGACGATGCCGTCGAGGGCCTGGGCGGCCTGCGGCGGAGCCTCCCCGAGCGGGGCGAACAGCGCCTCGATCGGCACCCCGGCCAGGAACTGCTGGCAGGCTTCGATCGCCGCCGCGTCGGGCAGGGGCGGCAGGCGGCCGGCGACCGCGCCGAGCAGCCGACCGAGGCCGTGGACCTGGGCGTCGAGGCCGTGGTCCGTCGCGAGCAGCGCCCGCATCTTCTGCTCGAGGGCGGTCACGGTCAGCCCGGGCAGGGCGCGGGCGGCGGCGAAGAACACCAGCGAGGGCGGGGCGGCAGGAGGCGTCGGGCGCTCGTCGACCAGGGCCTGCAGCGCCTCCGTCTGTGCGGCCAGAGGTTCGCCGTCCGTTTGCGAGCGGTGCAGCGTCGAGCACTCGAAGCGCAGGCTGGCGCGGACCCCCCCGGCGGCATCGCCCGTGAAGGCGTAGGGGAAGGTGCGGCAGAACAGCGGCTTCTCCGCGGCGCCGTGGCGCTTGTGCACCAGGCACAGGCCGTCGTCACCGAGGAAGATGCAATGCCCGTCCACCGGCCGCAGGAACCGCCCCCCCGGCCGCTCGACGATCACGTCCGCGCTGGTCTCGATGCCCGGCAGCTCGCTCCAGTCGTGGCGGAGGAGCCGTTCGACGTCCGCGTCGTGCAGCGGCCCGAAGTTGAAGCCGCGGCAGCAGTCGCCGCAGGCGTGGCAGGAGAAGCGCGCGCCGGCGGGGCTGGCGAGGGGGTCGCGCGGGGAAGGCTTCGGCTGGGCCTCGAGCCAGGCGATCCAGCCCCGGGCGCGGGGGGTGTCGAGCAGGAAGTAGGCGTCGAGGAAGCCGACCACGCGCGCGATCGCCTCTTCCGGCAGGGTCGCCCCGAGTTGGGCGCCGGCCTCCCGCGCGAGGGCCTCGGCCCCGCGCTCGCCGTCGAGCAGCGAGGCGACGCGATGCACCGCCGGGTCGACCTTGATCTGCAGGTCCTGGACCGTATCTTCCAGGGACATCCCGCTGTCGGCGTGGACGGCGCGGACGCCGGCCCGCAGGCAGGGCACGGGTTGGGGAGTGGCCATTCTTCCTCCTTCGTGGCGTGGTGCCCGCCGGGACCCGTACGCGGGTCGGGCTGACGCACTCGGCTCTCCGTCCCCACGGCGACGGGAGCCGTTCCACCGCGCCCGATTTCCCGCTTCCGTCGGCAACCGGCAGGCAGGGACGGACTGAGGGTGTTGAAGGAAGTATAGCCGAACTGAGACGCCGCTCCGGAGAGGGATCGTCATGCCGGGCCCCGAGACACCGTCCCGTCCTTCCCCGCTGCTGGTCGGCGCCGCCCTGCTCGGCGCGGTCGCGGCGATCTCCTTCGCGGCGGTGTTCTTCAAGCAGGCCGCCCCGACCCATCCCCTGGTGGCGGCGGGCCTGCGGCTGCTGCTCTCGAGCCTGTTGCTCGCGCCGCTCACCGTGCGGGCCTGGCGCCGCGGCGTGCTGCGCCCGCGCTTCCTCAGGGCCGCCGCCTGGGGGGGCGTGTTCTACGGGATCCACTTCGGCAGCTGGGTCGCGAGCCTCGGCCTGACCTCGGTCGCCGCCTCGGTCACCCTGGTCACGGCGACCCCCCTCGTGCTCGCCCTGATCGGCCTGGTCACCGGCCGCGACCGGCCGCAGCGGCGGCACTGGCTCGCGCTGCTGCTCGCCTTCGTCGGCGTCTCGATCATCGGCGGCAACGACTGGTCCGCGAGCGCCTCCGCCCTGCTCGGGGACGCCCTGGCCCTGCTCGGGGCGCTCGGCATGGCCCTGTACCTGCTCAACGGGCGGCGCCTCGGAGAGGAGATGGACGTGTGGGCCTTCACCGGCGTCGCGACCGCGGTCGGCGCGGTCCTGTTGCTCGGCGTCGCGGGCTGCCTCGGGCTGCCGCCGGTCGCGGCCTCGCCCCGGGCGCTCGGCTTCCTGTTCCTCGCCGCACTGATCCCGCAGCTGGTCGGCCACAGCCTGCTGACCTGGTGCCTGCGCCACGCGAGCCCGACCGAGGTCGGCATGGCGACCCTCGGGGAGCCGGCGGGGGCGACCCTGCTCGCGTGGCTGTGGATGGCGGAGGTGCCGAGCGCGGGCGTCGCCGTCGGCTGCGTGCTCACCGCCCTGGCGGTCGCGGCGGCGCTGCCGCGGAAGCGGAGGAAACCCGACGCCGCAGAAACTTAACCGCACGGTCAATTTTCTCGCACGGATGCGGGACGCTGTGGCTAGGATGCTATTAACTCATCGGTTAATCCCCCTGCCACGCGAGGGCGTCCCGTGCCGCGTCTCCCCATCCTGTGCATCCTCCTGTTCCTCTTCGTCCCCCTCGGCTGCTCCGACGGAGGCTCCTCCAGCAATGCCGGGACGACCGCCAACAGCGGCGCGAACGGCAACGCTGGCAACACCGGCTTCGGGGCGACCCCGGTCATCGGCACACCGGTCCCGGTGACGCCCGCGGCGACGCCTCCGGGCAGCGCGACCAACCAGCCCCAGTGGCAGACGGCCCTCGCGGCGCTCGCCGCCGGTCCGCTCGATCCCCTGCGGCTCGAGGCGCCGGCGCTGGTCGCGTACAACCAGCTGATCGCCGACGCCTGGCCCCACGTCTCCCCGCGCATCGCCAGCGAGGTCGAGAACGCGCTGCAGCAGCAGGTCGGCCAGCTGTTGCAGGGGGTGACGCTGCTCTCCCTCGGCAGCGTCAGCCTCGACGCGTCGGCGCCTCCGGCCCTGGAGGCGACCGCCCCGGCGCCGGTCCAGACCGCCCGGCTGCAGCTCCCGGCGCCGCCGGGGGCCTGGCAGCTCAGCTTCGACGCGATGGTCGGCGGAACCTTCCCGATCACCATCGGCGGCCTGACGACCAACCTCACGCTGACCGCGCCGATCCAGGTCACGGTCCAGAACGTCCGGGCCGAGGCGCCCGTCGACGTCGACCTCAGCGGGCCGCTGCCCCAGGTCGGCAGCGCCGGCACGCCCCAGGTGCAGCTGCAGATCGTGGTCAGCTCGACGAACCCGCTGCTGAACGGGCTCGGCGGCTTCCTCACCCAGATCCTCGACCCGATCGTGCACGCGGCGCTGCAGGTCGGCGTCGTCTACGCCCAGTGGCAGCTCGGCCAGCTGCAGGGCCTCCTGCCGAGCTCGATGCACTGGGGCCACGGCGGGCCGCCCCGGCCGACCTACGCAGGCGGCCCCGACCTCGACTCCCTGGCCGCCGCCATCGACGTGGTGACCCGGGCCGAGCACATGCCCCACGACATGGTCTTCCCCGCGGTCTACGACCAGCCCCACAGCGGCGGCCAGGTGATCGAGTACCGTCACTGGGGCGACTCCGCCCTGTGGACCGGCGCCTACCTCGCGGCCCAGTCGTACCGCTTCGACCACGACGCCGACCCCGGCGCCCTGACCGCCGCCCAGCGCCTGGTCTCCGCCTATGAGCTGTGCTCGCAGGTCGTACCCGCACCCCACGAGGGGTTGCTCGCGCGCACCGCGATGCCGCTCGGCTCGCCGTGGGAGGTCCCGCTGCAGAGCAAGCACAACTACTTCATCGGCACTGTCAACGGCCAGGTCTACGGAGCGCTCGGCGACACCTCCCGGGACTCCTACACCGGCACCTTCTTCGGGCTCGGCCAGGCCTATCACCGCATTCCAGCGCTGCGGGCCGAGGTCGCTCCGATCGTCACGCGGCTCCTGCAGTACCTCGTCGACCACGGCTGGACGGTGTACAAGGCGCCCGGCCAGACGAACAACCCGAGCGGCACGGAGTGGTCGGTCAGCTTCGCCCAGTCGCCCTCGGCGGTGCTGAACTTCGCGGCGATCGGGAAGCTGGTCGACCCGGCCCGCTTCGGCGCCCTGCACCAGCAGCTCGCGGGGCTGTCGAGCCTGCTCTGGTTCCCGACCTGGGCGAGCGCCCTCGAGGTGCACGAGTCGTACTACAAGTTCAACCTCGGGAACATGAACCTGCTCGGCCTCCTCGAGCTCGAGACCGACCCCGACCGCTACCGCGACCACCTGCAGGTGCTGCGGGTGATGCGCGGCGCCCTCGCCCACCACGACAACCCCTGGTTCAACGTGACCAACGGCGTCGCCCTGCCCCCGCAGGCGCTGCCGATGGGCTCCCTGGTCCAGGAAGAGCTGTGGGCCTGGAGCCAGCGCCCGCGGCGCGGCTTCACGTCGACGAACAGCACCAACCCGAACATCGCCAAGGGGACCTACCTCGCCCACCTGCCCGCCGCGAACAACGCGCCCTCCTCCCCCTTCGTGACCGGCACGCGGCCGATCGAGGTCGCCCTCTACCCGGTGCCGATCCCGCTGCGGCCGAGCACCGCCTTCGTGTGGTCGTCGAGCCCGTTCATCCTCGACGGCTACGTCGCCGATCCCCGGGAGCAGCACCCCGGCATCGACCTGATGCTGCCCCTGTGGATCTCCCAGAACCACGGCATGCTGCCCTGAGGCGCGGTTTGCAGGGGCGGCCGGCGAGCCGGTACAATGCGCGGCACCCCGTACCGAGGTCTCGCGCATGTTCCATCGGCTGCTCCTGTCCGCCCTCGCCCTGTGCCTGGTCGGCTGCGGCGACAGCGCCCCCGATCCCGATCCGACCCCTGCCCTGACCGGGGATGTCGCCCGCGGCGGCCAGCTCTACGACAAGTGGTGGGCGACCGCCGAGGTCGAGGCCCCCGAGGGGGAGCATCCGTTGTGGGCCGCGCGCCCCGACAAGGACGCGAACACCCGCACCGGCCCGACCACCTGGCGCTGCAAGGAGTGCCACGGCTGGGACTACAAGGGCGTCGACGGCGTCTACGGCGGGGGAAGCCACCGCACCGGCTTCCCCGGCATCCTCGGCAGCGACAAGTCCGCCGAGCAGCTGACCAGCCTGCTCAAGGAGGCCCACGGCTACGGCGCCGCCGGCCTCGATGACCAGGCGATCGCCGATCTCGTCGCCTTCGTCCAGGGCGGGATGGTCGACACCGCGACGCTGATCGACGCCGAAGGGAAGTTCCTCGGCGACGCCGCCGCCGGCGAGCCGCTCTTCACCCGCAACATCGGCGAGAACAAGCGCTGCGCGAGCTGCCACGGCGACACCGGCCTCGAGGCTCCCGGCGAGGACGCCGACTACGAGGACTGGGTCGGGCTGATCGCGACGGAGAACCCCTGGGAGCTCGTCCACAAGATCCGCTTCGGCCAGCCCGGCACCGACATGCCCGTCGGCCTGGCGGCGGACATCAGCGCGCAGCAGCTCAAGGACCTTGGCGCCCACTGCCAGACCCTGCCGACCGCCCCCTAGAGGCTGGAGGACGCGATGATCACCGCCGTCGACCCGAGCACGGGCGAGACCATCCAGAGCTACGAAGCCCACGACGCCGCCCAGGTGCAGGCCGCCCTCGCGCGCGCCGCCGAGCGTTACCAGAGCTGGCGCCGCACCGACTTCCCGCGCCGCTCCGCCGGAATGCGGACGCTCGCCGGGCTGCTCCGCGCCCAGAGCGAGAGCCTGTCGGTGTTGATGGCGCAGGAGATGGGGAAGCCGGTCGGCAGCGCCCGCGCCGAGGTGAACAAGTGCGCCTGGCTGTGCGAGCACTACGCCGAGTCGGCGCGTGCCTACCTCGCCCCCGAGGAGGTCGCGACCGGCGCCCGGCACAGCTTCGTGCGCTACGACCCGCTCGGCGTGCTGCTCGCGGTGATGCCGTGGAACTTCCCCTTCTGGCAGGTCTTCCGCTTCGCGGTGCCGGCGCTGATGGCCGGCAACGTCGGGGTGCTGAAGCACGCCTCGAACGTGCCCGGCTGCGCCCTGGCGATCGAGCGGCTGTTCCGCGAGGCCGGCTTCCCCGAAGGCTGCTTCACGACGCTGCTGATCGGCTCGTCGGCGGTGCGCGCGGTCATCGAGCACCCGGCGGTCAAGGCCTGCGCCCTGACCGGCAGCGAGGCGGCGGGCAGCAAGGTGGCGGAAGCGGCGGGCGCGGCGCTGAAGAAGACCGTGCTCGAGCTCGGCGGCTCGGACCCCTTCATCGTGCTCGAGGACGCGGACATCGAGCGGGCCGCGGAGGTCGGCGTCAAGGCGCGCTGCATCAACAACGGCCAGAGCTGCATCGCCGCGAAGCGCTTCATCGTCCACAAGGATGTGCTCCCGGAGTTCCAGCGCGCCTTCGTCGCGCGGATGCAGGCCCTGCAGGTCGGACCGGCCCTCGACGAGGACACCGACATCGGGCCCCTGGCGCGGGACGACCTGGTCGCCGACCTCGAGCGCCAGGTGGAAGCGTCCGTCGCCGCCGGCGCGACGCTACTGTGCGGCGGCGCGCGGGTCGACCGGCCGGGCTGCTACTACGCGCCGACCGTGCTCGGCGACGTGAAACCGGGCATGGCGGCCTTCGACGAAGAGACCTTCGGGCCGCTCGCGGCGCTGATCCGCGCCGACTCGGAAGAGGACGCCCTGCGCCTGGCGAACCTCTCCCGCTACGGTCTGGGGGCGAGCGTGTGGACCGCGGACCGCGCCCGGGGCGAACGGCTCGCGGCCGAGATCGAGGCCGGCGCGGTGTTCGTCAATGAGCTGGTCAAGTCCGACCCGCGGATGCCCTTCGGCGGCGTCAAGCTGTCCGGCTACGGGCGGGAGCTCGGGCGCGCCGGCATCCTCGAGTTCATGAACTGCAAGACCGTCTGGGTCGCATAGCGGAGGCGCCGATGTCCGTACCCGAGAAGCTCGAGGGCTGGAAGCCCGAGCCTGCCGAGGATCTTCCCCTGACCCGGCTGATCGATCTCGCCTTCGACTACAGGGGCGACACGACCCTGCTGTTGCACGACGGCCGCTCGATCGACGGCTACCTGTTCAACAAGAACGCCGCCGCGCCCGAGCCCTATGTCCAGGTCTATCTGCCGGGGAAGGACGCGCCGGAGCGCGTCTCCTACGCGGCGATCCGCACGGTCCACTTCACCGGCAAGGACACCGCCGCTTGACATCGGCCGCGGACGGAGGGGCGGTCCCGCCCCTGCGCCCGGCGCGGACCTTCGCGCGCCACGCGTTGCGTTGGACGCCGTTGCTCGGCTCGCGGGGCCGGGCGAGCCTGGGTCTCACCAGCTCCAGCATCTACGAGCTGACGATCGAGGGCCATCAGGCGCGCTGGCGCATCACCGCCGAAGGCTGGGCCGAGCTGATCGGGGTCGGCTTGACCTTCGCCCTGGTGCTGGCCGGAGCCGCGGTCCAGGCGCTGGTCGCGCCCCGCTTCCTGCCGGTCTGGGCCGGGCTGGGCCTCGGCGCGGCCACCCTGCTCCTGCCCGCGCTGCGCCACCGGCGCGGCTGCGTCCTGCGTCACGACCGCGAGCGGCAGCGGCTCAAGATCGGGGAGCGGGAGATCGAGGACCGCGAGGTGACCGCGGTGCTGGTGGTCTCCCGGCGCTACCCGATCGCCAGCTTGCGCTACGGGCTGCTCCTCTGCTTCGCCGACCGGCCGCCGCTGACCCTCGCCGTCGACCGGGTGCCCGAGGGGCTGCAGCGGCTCGCGCTGGCGATCCGGGCCTGGCTCGGCTTGCGGTACGCGACACCGCCGGGTGACACCAGCCTGGTCGAAGACACGGTGCGGGACGTGCGGGTGCCCGGCGGCAGCCTGCAGGTCGTCGAGGCGCCGGGGGAGCTGCGGCTGCGCTACCGCCCCAGCGGCTTCTACGCCGCCCTCGGCATGATCGGCTTCCTGACCTTCGGGACCGTGGTGTCGTACGCCTACGCCGTGCGCATGACCCGCGTGCGCATCGACCCCCTCTGGTGGCTGCTCGCCGTGCCCTGGTTGGCGGCCAGCGCCTGGATGCTCATCCGCTTCGTCCGCCAGACCACGGTGCTGATCAAGCCCGGCGCCTGGCTGTCGGTGCGCCGGGGCTGGCGTTTCGGTGACGACACCCTGCCACCGGCGCAGCCTTTCACCGGCATCGAGCTGCACGGCGGCGGGGAGGAGCGCGGCCTGAGCCTGGTGCTGGTCGGCTACGAGGGCTTCCACGTCCACCTGCTCGCGCACGCGGACAACCAGGTCGTCGAGCGCATCGCGCGCGGCATCGCCCAGCTGACCGGCCGCCCCTTGCGCGGCGCCCAGCTGCTCGAGCCCGACGAGCTGTACGGGCGCAACCTGCACTACGAGGACGCGATCGCCGGCTTCCTGCTGCGCTGGCGGGACGCCCGCCCCAGCCTGGTCCCGGCCGATCCTGCGGGCACGGCGGGCGCGACCGGAACGCTGATCGGCGCGGCCCTCAGCGCCGGGCTGCTCGTGTTCCCCCTGCCGCTGTGGGTGTGGCCGCTCGCCGTCGGCTGCACCTTGGTCGCCGCGGTGCAGCCCCTGATCCAGGTGTCGCGCGTGCGCTCCTGGAGCATCGACGCCGAGCGCCGGCTGTGCCTGTCGCGCGCCTCGGGGGCGGAGGTCCTCGACGGTCCGGTCACCCTGCACGTGCGGGACTTCCGGGTCTGCCACGTGCTGAGCGCGTTGCACAACGAGCGCCATCACGTGCTCGCCGTCGCCGAGCGTCCCGACGTGCTGCGTCCTCTCGCCCGCAGCTTGCGCACGGTGCTGCTCGGCGTCGAGGACGGGTAGGACGGGTTGGAAACACGACCGTGCCGCGTGTGTTACGGTCCGGAAACGTCAGGGGCCGGGAACCGCCCGACGAGGGCGGTCCGCCATTTGCTCCACCATCCATCTTCGGAGGACGGACCCATGCCGACATTCGCCGTGATCGGAGCGGGCAACGCGGGCTGCGCGTACGCCGCCCACCTCAAGCTGCAGGGTCAGGAGGTGCGCCTGACCGACAAGCTGCCGGCCCAGCTCGAGGCCCTGCAGGCCGACGGCAACCGCCTGCACCTCGAGGGCGAGCTGTCGTCGCCTGCGCCCCTCGTGCTCGACCTCGTGACCACCGACCTCGCCGCGGCGGTCGACGGCGCCGACTTCCTCCTCTGCACCGTCCCCGCCCACTTCCACCGCGAGCTCGCCCAGGCCCTCGCGCCCTGCTTGCGCGCCGGCCAGCAGCTGCTGCTGACCCCGGGCCGCACCGGCGGCGCGCTCGAGGTCGCGCACACCCTGGCCGCGCACGGCGGCCCGGAGGGCGTGGTCGTCGTCGAGGCGCAGTCGATCCTCTACGCCTGCCGCCGCACCGGCAACCGCGTGCAGATCTTCGGCCTCAAGCAGCGGGTGCCCTGCGCGGGCAGGAGCGACGCCGCCCTCGACGACTTCTTCGCCACGCTGCAGGCGGTCTTCCCGCAGTTCGTCCGGGCTCCCGGAGGTCTGTGGGAGACCTCGCTGCACAACATCGGCATGCTCTTCCACCCCGGCCCGACCCTGCTCAACCTCGGCCGCATGGAGGCCGGGGTGCCGTTCGACTACTACATCGACGGCTTCACGCCGTCGATCGCGGCGACCGTCGAGCGGCTCGACGCCGAGCGGCGGGCGGTCGCCCAGGCGATGGGTCTGCGCCTGCCCGGGGTCGTCGACTGGCTGCGGGAGAACTACGGGGCGACGGGCGAGAGCCTGTACGACGCCCTGCAGACCACCGAGACCTACAAGGGCATCAAGGCCCCCGCGCTGTCCGGCGTCGAGGCCAAGCGCGGGCTGCGCTACGTCGTCGAGGACGTGCCGACGGGGCTGGTGCCGACCTCGGAGCTCGGGCGCGCCTTCGCGGTGAAGACCCCGGCGATCGACGCGGTGATCGCCCTCGCCGACCTGATGTACGGCCGCGACTTCCGGGCCGAGGGGCGGAATCTCGCCCGCCTCGGGCTCGGAGAGCTCGCGCCCGAGGCGATCGTCGCGCTGTAGGGAGGGCGCTCCGTGGCGGTGCCGACGCCCCCGTACGAGACGGCCCAGGTGGTCACGCGGCGGCTGATCCGCTCGGCGCTGCTGGTCGTGCTGGTGTTCCTGATCGGGGTGGTCGGCTACCTCGCGATCGGGCGGCCGGAGTACGGGCTGCTCGACGCGGTGTACATGACCGTGATCACGCTGACCACGGTCGGCTACGGGGAGGTCATTGACCTGAGCGGCAACCCGGCGGGGCGGGTCTTCACCACCCTGCTGCTGGTGCTCGGCGTCGGGGCCTTCCTCAACTTCTTCTCGACCATCACGGCGTTCATGGTCGACGGCAGCGTGCAGCAGCTGTGGAGGAAACGGAAGATGGACCGCAGCATCCGCAAGCTGGACGGCCACACCATCGTCTGCGGCGGCGGCTTCACCGGGCGCCACGTGATCCGCGAGCTGCTCGACACCCGCAGCGAACGGGACCGCGCGTTCCGGCGCCAGCGCGGCCGGGGCTGAGCCGACCGGGATGGACATGACACGGTTCGGCATCTAC
>JAUIEM010000218.1 GCA_030428695.1 bacterium | reverse complement strand
ACCACCTTGCGCAGGGTCAGCCAGCCGAAGCCCTGGTTCGCGCTGCGCTTCGCGATCAGGAAGGCGACCATGTCGCGCTTGCGGATCGACTTCAGGAAGAGCTGCGCCGAGGGCATCTCGAGGTACAGCTCCGACGGCGGGATGAACGCGGCGTTGTTGCGCAGCCGGCGGCTGAGCACCCGGTCGAGGCCGCGCAGGCGCATCCCGCAGAACATCTCGCAGACCGCCTCGGCGACCGCGGCGATCTCTTTGCGCGGCAGGCTCGGGAAGACGTGGTGGAGGCTGACCACGTCGCCGGTGTCGAGGGCGACGACACCGCAGGCCAGCGCCTCGCGCGTGCTCTGGATCACGTCCCGGCAGGCGACGCTGCATTCGTTCGCGATGTCGATCGGCATGGTGTGAGCGACCGCCCTTTCGGTGCGCGCCGTCCCGCGACGGCCCATTGCAAGAGTAGCACAAGCCCCCGTCACCGTGCAGGGAATATGCTTGCTGGGGAAACCGGCCCCGCGCACAATGCGGAAACCTGGCGCGCGGCCGCGAGGGCCCCTGCCAGGGCCGATGCAGGGAGGGTCCGATGGCAGAGGAAGTCGAGCAGAACGCGGCGGAGGAGGTGCGCGAGCCCCCGCGCACCGTCACCGTCGGCGAGGTCCGACTGCACCTGGTCGAGCCCCAGCCCGTCACCCGGCGCTGGGTCGGCCAGCGGGGCGTGCTCGAGCAGCTGCTCGCCTGCTGGCTGACGGTCGCTCCGGACGACCTCCCCCTCGCTCCGCGGCTGGTCGGCCCGCCCGGCCTCGGCAAGACCACCCTCGCTCTCGCCGCCGCGAAGCTGCGGGGGCAGCAGGTCTACGTCCAGCAGTGCACCGCCGACACGCGCCCGGAGGATCTGCTGGTCACGCCGGTCCTCGCCGGCTCGGGAAAGATCTCCTATCACGCCAGCCCCCTGGTCTCGGCGATGCTGCGCGGGGGAATCTGCGTGCTCGACGAGGCCAACCGCATGAACGAGAAGTCGTGGGCCTCGCTCGCGCCGCTGCTCGACCACCGGCGCAACGTCGAGAGCATCATCGCCGGCGTGCGCATCCCGGCCGACCCCGGCTTCCGCTGCTGTGTGACCGTCAACGACGACGCCTCGACCTACGAGATCCCCGACTACATCATCAGCCGGCTGCAGCCGACCATCGAGCTCGACTTCCCGAGCCGCGCCGACGAGCTCGCGATCCTGCAGTACAACGTCCCCTTCGCGACCGAGCAGGTGCTCGGGCTGACGGTCGACTTCCTGCAGAAGGCCCACGGCCTCGGCCTGAGCTTCTCCCTGCGCGACGGCATCAACGCGATCCGCTACGCGATGAAGCGCCACCTCGGCGAAAAGCACGACGCGGAGGAGGCCTGGAAGGAAGGCATCGCCGGCGTGCTCGGCAAGGACGCCCTCGACCTCGACAACCTCGCCGCCCGCCAACGGCGCTGGCGGGGCGAAGGCCCGGTCGCCACCGACCTCGCCGACTTCTTCCGGGACGATGAGTAGGCCGCCACAGATCGGCCCCCGCATCGACGCCGTGCCGTCGATCCACGGCCGGGCGGTGTTCGCCCTCGAGGTGCGGCGCGCCTTCCTCGCCCAGCGCTACGCCGCGGTCGCGGTCGAGCTCCCGCCCTCGCTGCGCGCGCCGGTTCTCGAGGCGGTCGCCCGGCTGCCGACGGTGTCGGCCGTGGTGTACCGCGAGAATCCGCCCGAGTACAGCGACGAGCCGTGCTACGCCTACGTCCCGATCGACCCCTGCGACTCGATCATCGAGGCGGTCCGGCTCGCGATGGCCGAGCGCCTGCCGCTGTACTTCGTCGACGGCGAGGAGCTCGGCTACGAGCCGCCGGTCTCCCTGCCCGACGAGTACGCGATCAAGCGCCTCGGCCTGCGCCGCTACCTCGAGACGGTCTCCCCGGTGCTGCCGGCGGCGACCCCCGACTCGCCGCGCGACCGCCGCGAGCGCCAGATGGCCGCGCACCTGCGGCAGCTCGCCGGCGACCACGAGAGCGTGCTGTTCGTGTGCGGCCTCGCCCACTTCGCGGGGGTGCGCACGCACTTCGAGCTCGACCGCGGCCCGCCGCACGAGGAGGCGCCGGTCTGGCTGGCCCCGCCCCAGGTCTACGACGTGCGCCCCCGGACGCTGGTCTTCGCCCTCGGCGAGCTGCCCTTCCAGGCCGCGCTCTACGAACGCGCCCGGGCCGGCCTGGAGCTGAAGGAGTACGAACGCACCGACGGCCTGAAGGAGCTGCTGCTCGAGGCCCGCCGGCGCTACGCCGAGGAGTTCCCGGAAGACGTCCGCTACGTCAGCCCGCAGGCCCTGCAGACCGTGCTGAAGCTGATGCGCAACCTCAGCCTGATCCGCTCGCGGCTGACGCCGGAGATGATCGAGATCATCGAGGCCGCCAAAGGGGTGCTCGGCAGCCCCTACGCGCGGGTGCTCGCCGAGACCCTGCGCGACTACCCCTACCTCGACCCGGAGGGGGGCTACCCCTCGGTCGCCTTCAGCCGCGACGGGCTGATCCTGCCGAGCGGCCCCGTCAAGGCGCGGAACCGCCTGTTCGGGCGGCCGATGGGCTGGACGACGATCAAGCTCGACCGCCCGCCCGAGCGCTTCCGGCAGAAGTGGGCGCGGGGCTGGAACCCCTTCGCCGGCAGCTGCTCGTGGCCGCCGGAGGATCTGCGCATCGAGGGCTTCGCCGCCCGCGTGCGGCACCGCGCCAGCCAGGCGATGACCCGCGACCTCGCGCGCTCGGAGAAGTTCACCACCTCGATCCGCGACGGCCTCGACCTGCGCGAGACCCTGCGCCACTGGCATCAGGGGGAGCTGTACGTCAAGGTCAACCCGCCCGCCCTCGGGGGCGTCGGCGCGGTCGTGTTCGTGTTCGACGAGGACGACTCCCGCTACCCGATGCGGATGACCTGGCACGCCGAGCACCAGAACGAGTCGACCATCGCCTGTTACGCGACCGACCAGTTCGCCTCGATCGTCGGCCCCGGCATCGCCCGGGCGCGGTACGGCGGCAGCGTGTTCCTCTACCCCCCGCAGCTGATCCCCGACGCCTGGGAGGATCCGCGCTTCGCGCGGGCGCAGAACGCGGTCGAGGTCATCACCCTGGTCGGCCTCTTCTACAGCGCCCACAAGGCGATCGCCTACGTCGCCGAGCGGCGGCCGAACCTGTGGCTGCGGGAGATGGCGCGGAAGATGGGCCGGCGCATCATCTTCCTGCCCCTGCGCAGCTTCTCGCCGAGCACGGTCGCCAAGCTGCGGGTGTTCCACGTGCTCAACGGCCACCACGTGCGCAGCTGGGCGGCGCGCTTCATCGGTTGAGTGATCCTCCGACGGCGTCCGACGGCGCGGCTCCGTATCCCCGGCAGTGCTTGTCCCCGTCGATGAGGGAGGCTAGACTGCGGGCCATGGAACAGTCCCGGCGCCACGAGCTCGCTCTGCGCGGTACCGCCCTCCTGGGCTGGGTGCTCGTCGCGCTGTTCGGCGTCTGGTCGCTGTGGTCCCCGGTCGCGGAGGAAGCGATCGGGTCACGCGTCGGGCGCTTCGCCCGCGCCTTCCCCGACAGCATCGCCCACGGTCACGCGCACCACGCGCACCTCCACCACGTCCAGGAAGACTGGGCGGCGGCCGACTGGGCAGAGGTCGAGGAAGCCGCTCCGGTCGCACAGCCGCCGGCGCGCTCCGCCGCTCCGGCGACGACGGCCTGGAGCGCAGGCGCCACGCAGCCGCCGCGGCGCTGGCTCGCCCCCCACCTGCACCGCGACGGCACCCTCCACGCGCACGAGGCGCCCCGCGACCTGCCGGCCGACCGCGACGAGCACGAGCACGAGCCGACCGCGGCCTGGCTGAGCGCGCAGAGCGGCGCACCGCTGCCGCCGGCGGCGGTCACGACGCCCGCCTGTGCCCCCCGCTTCGCGGCGCCTGCCGTCGCCAGCACCGCCCCCCGCTCCCCGGCTGCGCGCAGCCGCCGGGCCCGCGCCCCTCCTCTGTCCTCGGTCTGAGCCCGACGCACGGAACGTCCGCCGCTCGGCGCGTCGGCGCGCTCCGTCCGTCCGCCCTGTCCGCTCCGGTCGTGACCGGGGCCGGTGTGCGCGTGCACAGACACTCCGACTCATCCGACATCACAGAGGAAACGAAACCATGATCCAGAAGAACCTCCGACGCGGCCTCACCCTGATCGAGCTCGTCGTCGTCCTGACCGTGCTGGTCGCCCTCGGCGGCCTCGCGGTCGCCACCCTGCCCAACATGCTCAACCGCACCCACGTCGCGACGGTCGCGACCAGCCTGCCCGCGGTCGACTCGACCCTGCGCCAGAACATCCTGCTCAACAGCGGTCAGATCGGTGACACCTTCGACAGCCTGGTCGACACCGACCTGACGGGCAGCGTCGTGGGCTTCGTCAACGCGAGCGGCGCCTACGCCGAGCACACCCTGGCCGGCAATGACGTCGCCGCCCTCGCCGACCTCGGCATCACCGAGCTGGTCCCGGCCACCGACGGCGTCGACAACGCGACCTTCGAAGGCCACAACAACACCCCCGTCGCCCTGGCCGACGGCCTGAACGTGTGCGTGCTCGCCGCCACCGAGGTCGACCGCATCCTCGAGGAGGTCTGGAACTACACCGCGCAGACCGACGCCGAGTACGTCGTCGTCGGCCTCGGCGAACGCTGCTCGCTGGTCGGCGCCGGTGAGGACGCCTTCTTCACCGAGGCGCCCCTGCACTACGTCGACGCCCACTCCGAGCGGGCGGACAACTCCTACGCCCGCGTGATGATCGTGATCGAGCTGGCCGACGCCGGCACCGTCGATGCCGAAGCCCGCTACATCGGCGTCGGCGCCCCGCACCCCGACGGTGTGCAGGGCGTCGCCACCCACCTGCGGGAGTGGTACTCCAACTGACGCGGACCCGGACCCCCGGGCTCGGCAGCGCAGGGGTCCGTGGGCGGGCTCGCTGGGGTCGTATTCGAGCCCGATTCCGCGCTCGATCCCGATCCCGGTGGAGTCACGGCCGCCCCCCAGGGCGGCCGTTTTCTTTCGGGAAAAATTAGCCTTTTCGCTAACCTTCCTTGCAATGCTTAGCCTGTTCGCTAAGAGTGGACACACTCTCGAGGAGGAAACCCGATGCCCGTCACCGTCATCGCGATCTACCGCGTCCAGAAGGCCCGCGAGGCCGACTTCCAGGCCCTGCTCGCCCGGCACCACCCGACCCTGGTCGCGCTCGGCCTGGCGACGGACGAGCCCGCCGTGATCTACCGCGGCGAGGAGAAGGAGGGGCCGATCGTGTTCGAGATCTTCGCCTGGAAGGACGACGAGTCGCCCTCCATCGCCCATCAGACCCCGGAGGTGATGGCGCTCTGGGAGCCGATGGGCGCCCTGGTGGAGCAGCGGGACGGACGCCCAGCGATGCAGTTCCCCCACGTCGAACGCCAGGCTTGAGCCCCGACCCCAAGGAGCGGCTCGCCGAGCTCGAGCGCGTGTTCAAGGCCCTCGCCCACGCCTCGCGGCGCCACATCCTGCTCGTCCTGCACTTCCGCGGCGGCGAGCTGAGCGCCGGCGCGATCGCGGAGCGCTTCTCCTGCTCCTGGCCGACCACCACCCGCCACCTCAACGTGCTGCGCGACGCGGGGCTGGTCGAGGTCGTGCGCCGCGGCAGGGAGCGCATCTACCGCCTCGACCGCGCGCTCCTGCGCCGGGTCGTCGGCGGCTGGCTCGACAACTTCGGGGAGACGGCCTCGTAGGCCCTATCCGAGCCGCTGGGCCCGCACGGCCAGCATCGAGCGCAGCAGCGCCGCGTGCTCGCGGGCGTCGTCGATGGCGACGTGGGTGTGCGGCAGCTCCGGGTCGAACCAGTCCTTCGGCATCGTCTTCTTGCTCGTCCCGCGCAGGGTCCCTGGCAGCAGCGCGAAGCCGAGGGTCTTCAAGTCGAGGCAGCGGAAGTTGAAGGGGCTGCGCCCGGCGAAGTGATGCAGGTAGTACTGCACGTAGGGAAAGTCGTAGCCGACCGGGTAGGCGACGAACACCGGCGTGCCGGGCAGGCCCTCGAGCCAGGCGGCGTAGCGCGGCATCGCCTCGGCGGCCGGCACGAGCGCGCGGCGATGGGCCGCCCAGGCCTCCGGCTGGGTCTTCCACCAGGCCATCGTGTCCGGATCGCTCTCCGCCCCGGGGAGGACCTCGAGGTTGACCTCGAAGGCGCCGACCTCCGTCCCGTCCTCGGCGACGGCGACCGAGCCGAAGCTCAGCATCGAGTGGCGCCCCGGCATCGGGCCATCGGCCTCGATGTCGGTGCTGACGTAGACTTCGGGCATCATCACTCCTCCTCCCGGCATGCTACCTGCGCCGCTCCCGGCTTCGCAAGCGCTGTGTGCGGCGCCACAGCGAGCTGGGCCCCTTTGTGCGCTGAACGCAGCGCGCGGGAGCTGCAGCGCTGGTTCGAGGGCTTCGCCGAAGATGGGACTTCCGACGCGGCGTGAGGGAGTCAAAACGAAAGCAACCGCCAAGACGCCAAGGGGGCCAAGGCGCCTTCCGTTCCTCTTCTCTTCCCTTCTCCTTGGCGTCTTGGCCCCTTGGCGTCTTGGCGCTCTCCCCGTCTTCGCGGAGACCGGCCGCCCACCGCATCGGTGCGCCTGTTCGAAGCGCGTCCAGCTGTTACCATGGAGCAACACCCGGCGGAGATTCCCGATGCCCGGCGACCCTTCTCCTCCAGCCGCCACCGTCCGCGACGAGCGCGCCGCCCTCGCGCTGGTCGAGCGGGTGCGCGCAGGGGCGCTGCCCGGAGACGCCCTGCTCCCGCTGCTGCGCGAATCCCACGCGCTCTACCGGGAGATGAGCCTCGCGCACGTGACCGCCCTGCGCGGCTGGATCCTGCACGGGCTGGCCGGCGGCCAGGTCTCCGAGCAGGCGCTTCCCTTCATCCTCGAAGAGCTCGAGAGCGGCACCGAGGCCTACCTGGTCGCCGCCGCGGCGCGCGCCCTGCGCAGCGCGGCGCCGCGCCCGGGCTTCGTCCGCTTCCTGGTGCAGGCCGTCGAGAACATCCGCCGCCACGATGACCGGGTATCCTTCGCGCGCTTCGATGACGTGGTCCGGGAGCCCGGCCGCGGCACCACCGCGCTGCTCGAGATCGGCGCCAGCCTGCGCTGGCTCGGGGCCCACGCGGCCCCCTCCCGCGAGGCCCTGCGCAGATTCCTCGATGAGCCGCTCGCGGAGGGCTTCCACGCCTGCCTGCGGGAGCTTCTGGCGACCCTCCCCGAGGAGGCGCCCGCGGTCCCGGCAGGCAGCTGCTGCTGCGGCCCCGCGGCCCCGCCTCCCGGCGAGTCCGTCTCCGCGCTCGAGGCCCTCGAGCTCGAGGACCAGGACGGCCGCGTCCGGCGCTTCGGGGACGTCTTCCGCGGCCGGCCGAGCTTCGTCGTCTTCTTCTTCACCCGCTGCGACAACCCGAACAAGTGCCCCCAGACCGTCGCCAAGCTCGCCCGCCTGCAGCAGCGGCTGCGGGCGGAGGGGCTGTGGAACCGGACGCGCAGCGCCGCGATCAGCTACGACCCGGGCTACGATCTCGCCCCGCGGCTCAAGGAGTACGGCGCGGTCTACGGGCTCGCGCTGGAGGAGGATCACTGCCTGCTGCGGACCTCCTCCCTGCCGTCCCTGATCCGCTACTTCGGCCTCGAGGTCAACTTCGTCGGCTCGGTCGTCAACCGCCATCGCATCGAGGCCTTCGTGCTCGACCGCGACGGGCGCATCGCCGCCTCGCTGACGCGCCTGGTATGGGAGGAAGAGGACGCGCTCGCGCAGCTCCGGGCGCTACTCTGAGCGAGCGCGCCACACTCCTCCCCGAAAGGTGGTGGAACGGGAACGCGGAGACTACACTTGGGATAGACCCCCCATCGAGAGCTGCACGTGAGCGATCCCCAGCCCGACAAGCCCGCCGAGCCCCGCCCGCGCACCCTGCGCTCGGGCAAGTTCGAGAACGTCACGATCAAGCGCAAGCACGCGACGTTCACCTTCAGCTTCGACTACGGCGAGGTCGCCGAGCTCGAGACCAGCGCGACCCTGCGCACCGCCGACGGGGCCTACGAGAAGACGCAGGCCTTCTCCGCGGGCGAGCGTGACGGCAACCAGGTGCGGTTGAAGTTCAAGAAGGTGCCGTTCGGCAACGAGGTCGAGCTCGCGGTCACGACCGCCGACGGCGGCACCTACCACGTGTTCAAGGCCCGGGCGATCGACGACAAGTCCGAGCGCAAGGTGCTGGTCTGCCGCGGCCGCTTCGTCGATGCCAAGGGCGGCACGCCGGTCACCGACCACTGGGTGCACACCTCGACCCCGGGCGACCCCGAGGCCGCCCTCGGCAACACCTTCAAGCCGCACGACCCGAGCGGCCTGGGGGGCTGGTTCCAGGAGGGTAGCCCGTACAGCTTCCACTTCGGCTACAAGAAGCTCGAGGCCGACGCCCTCGGCGCCCTCAAGGCCGACCAGAAGGTCGAGCAGAAGGCCGAGGCGCCCTCCCAGCCCAACCCGTACAGCGCCCAGGCCGTCGTCTTCAAGGTCGAGGTCCCGCCCCTGAAGTTCGAGGTGCAGATCAACGACAGCGCCGACGCCAAGGCCCGCTACGTCGGCTGGGCGCCGTCGCCCTGCTCGGTCCAGCAGACCGGGGGCAACGCGGTCGAGAAGCTGACCCTGCGCTGCAAGGCGGCGACCGGAAAGGTCGGCAAGCTGTCGTTCTACGAGGACAAGAAGGGAGCGCCCGCGCAGGACGAGCTGACGCTGGAGATGCCGGCGGACAAGTCGGCAGTGAAGTTCCGGATGGGCGGGAAGTTCGGCCATCCGAGCTTCAAGGACAAGGACACCATCCTCGAGGTCGTCCACGGCACGAAGGTGATCGAGAGCGTGCCCCTGATGGTGCGGGTGCGGAAGAACGCGAACACGCTCGAGACCGAGGAGCGCGACCTCTTCCTCAAGGCCTACGGAGCCCTGAACAAGTCCGGCTTCCAGCCCTTCCACCAGATCCACACCCAGGACGGGGAGATGGAGGCCCACTACGACGACCAGTTCCTGCTCTGGCACCGGGCCTTCCTGCTCGACCTCGAGCGCGAGTTGCAGGCGCTCGAGCCGGCGACCAGCCTGCACTACTGGCGCTTCGATGAGCCGGCCCCGAACGTCTTCACGGCCGACTTCATGGGCGCGCCGCCGAAGTCGGGCCGGGACGCCTTCTTCAACCCGGGCAATCCCCTGTCCAACTGGAAGATCGACGGGCGGCCGGGGATCTACCGCTCGCCCAACTTCCCGATCGACCAGAAGCCCCCGCGCCCGATCAGCCAGGCCGCCACCCTGGCCCTCGGCAGCAGCTTCCCCCGCCCCGGCTTCGCGGGCATGGAAGGCAACCCGCACGGCGCCGCGCACATGAGCTTCACCGGCACCCTGACCGACATCACCGCCGCCGCCCAGGACCCGATCTTCTTCATGCTGCACTGCAACGTCGACCGGCTGTGGGCGGCCTGGCAGCAGCAGAACAAGCGCTTCGACGCGAGCAGCCCGCAGTGCTACACGCAGGGCAGCAGCAAGCGCGAAGGCCACAACCTCGACGACACGATGTGGCCCTGGAACGGCAAGATCTCCGCGCCCGCGCGGCCGCTGACCGCGCCGGGCGGGACCTTCCCGACGTCGCTGTGCGCGACGGCCCCGACCGAGAAGCCGAAGGTCCGCGAGATGGTCGACTACCAGGGCGTGATCGACCCGAAGAACCGCCTGGGCATGGACTACGACAACGTCGCCTACACGCCCGCCTGACCTCGCCCCGAACACGGAGCCCGCCATGCCGCAAGCGACGATCGAAGAGCTGATCCAGCGCCTCGCCGACCCCGCCGAGCCGGACGATGTGCGCCTGGAGACCCTGCAGCAGCTGCGCCTGCTGCGCTTCACCGACGGCAGCTTCCATCCCCACATCCCCGACTACACCGTCGCCCTGCGCGCGGCCTCGGAGAACGGCGGGGGCGCGCTGCAGTCGCAGGTGCTCGACACCCTCTGCCTGCAGAAGGACCGGCCGACCCAGAAGCGGCTGATCGAGGGGCTTGAGGATCCGGCGCAGGCCTTCGTGCCGCCCGAGGACGCCCTGCACTACCTCAGCCTCGACCTGCACGCCGGCGTCTACCCGATCGCCCGGCAGTACGCGGCGAGCCCGCCGAACGACGTCGCCCAGCACGCGGCCCTGAAGTGCCTCGGGGCGGACGCCGACTCCGTCGACATCTTCGCCCGCATCCTCGCCGATCCGGCCGAAGACCTGACCGCGCGGCGGCTGTCCAGCTCGTGTCTGAGCGGGCTCGACCCCGAGCGCTACGTCGAGGTCGCCCGGAGCATCGCGGGCGACACCACCGACAGCCCGGACATGCGCACCGTCGCCCTGCTCGGCCTGGTGCAGGCCGACACCGACCCCGAGGACGACGAGCTCAAGCGGGTCGCCGAGGCGGTGATCGACGAAGAGCCGGGCGACACCCTGGTCGGCTTCGCCCGCACCCTGCTCGCGCGCACGCCCGGCACCCCGAAGGATGACGCGGCCGAGGATTAGCTAGCCGCTACGGGCGCGCCCCGAGCCGCACCTCGACGGCGAGCTCCGCGCCCTCGCGCTCGATGCCGAGGAGCAGAAGCTGGCCGGGCGCACGGGCGCGCACCGCGTCGCGCAGGCCGGCGAAGTCCTCCAGCGCCGCGCCGTCGACCGTCCGCAGCCGGTCGCCCGTCCGCAATCCGGCCGCGGCCGCCGGCGAGCCCTCGACCACCTCGCTCAGGCGCAGCCCGTCGTCGACCCGCACGCCGAGCCAGGCGTCCTGTGCTTCCTCGGAGCCCTGCAGCTGCTCGCGGAGCAGATAGCGCAGCCCGTCGAGGTACGAGCGGGCCTTCAGCTCGGCCCACTGGAAGCGCGGCCGCGGCCCCTCCGCGAGGCGCATGGTGAGGGCGCAGGCGTAGCGGGTCAGGGCCTCGCAGTTGGCGGTGTTGATCAGCGGCCAGTCGTCGTCGGGGCCGTGGTACTCGGGGTGGGTGCCGGTGGTCAGGAACAGCACCGGGATGCGCTGCCGGTAGAAGCTGGTGTTGTCGCTCGGGGCGACCCCGAAGCCGAGCGTCGACGGCTCGCAGCCGTGGGTCTCGGCGAGCTCGGCGACCAGCGCGGGGAACTCCCGGGCGGTGCGGGTGCCGTTGACCATGAAGCGGCCGACGCCCTCGCCGCGGCCGACCATGTCGAGGTTGAGCATCGCGACCATCGTGTGCTCGACGGTCGGATGGGCGACGAAGTGCTGGCTGCCGACCAGGCCGCGCTCCTCGCCGCTGAAGAGGATGAACAGCAGGCTGCGGGAAGGCCGCAGGCCGCCCTCGACGAAGGCCTCCGCGATCTCGAGGACCGCGGCGGTGCCGCTCGCGTTGTCGTCCGCCCCGTTGTGGATCAGCCCCGCCCCGTCGGCGCCCCAGCGGCTGCCGAAGTGGCCGTGGCCGACGTGGTCGTAGTGGCCGCCGATCACGACGACCTCATCCTTCAGCTCCGGGTCGCTGCCCTCGAGCAGGCCGACGACGTTGCGGGCGTCGAGGCCGTCGACCTCGAAGGGCTGGAACCAGGTGCCGTCGGTGCCCGCGGGCGTCAATCCCAGCGCCTCGAAGGCCTCGACGATGTACGCCGCCGCGAGGCGCTCGCCCTCCGAGCCGGAGTCGCGGCCTTCGAGGGCGTCGTCGGACAGGTACTGGATGTGCTCGAGCAGCTCATCGGCGGTGATCGTCTCCAGGGCATCCTGTCCGCAGACGGGCAGACAGGCGAGCAGCAGGGAGAGCGGGATGATGGCGCGCATCGGTTCCTCCGGGGGTTCGTGTGCAGACTCTACGGACCGGGCCGCGGAAAGTTGGGTCGTCGGGGTCGCTCCTCTTGACCTCAGCCTGAGTCTGTTCCGATCCGGCGGGCGGGGGTAGACCCCGCCCTTGCCCCGGAGAGAACGCACACACCGAGGTAGGGGAGGGGTCACCCCCTCCCGTCGTTGGCCGGGAACCGACACCCCCGCGCGCATGGCGCCCTCCGCGCTGCATCTGGTACGATCCCCCCATAACACCAGGAGGACCCTCCGATGGCAGAGCGCGTCCAGCTGAGCGTCGACGGGGCGATTGCCCGTGTCCTGCTCGCCCGGCCCGAGAAACGCAACGGCCTCGACCCGGCGATGTTCGAGGCGCTGTGTGCCTGCAGCGAGGAGCTGCGCGCGCGGCGCGACATCCGCGCGGTCGTGCTGTCCGGGGCGGGGCCCGTCTTCTCCGCCGGGCTCGACTTCCTCGCCTTCGCGGAAGCCGGCCCGACGGCGATCGAGCGCCTGCTCGAGCGCGGGGAGGCGGTCGCGAACCGCGCCCAGCAGGCCGTGCTCGGCTGGCGCGACCTGCCGATGCCGGTCATCGCGGCCATCCACGGCGCAGCCCTCGGGGGCGGAATGGAGATCGCGCTCGGCGCCGATCTGCGCTACGTCACCGCCGACGCGAAGCTGTCGTTGATGGAGGTGAAGTACGGCCTGATCCCCGACATGGCGACCACGCAGACGCTGCTCCGGCTGGTCCGCGACGACGTCGCCCGCGAGCTGATCTTCAGCGCGCGCGTGCTCGACGGCGCCGAGGCCGTGCGGCTCGGGCTCGCCAGCCGGGTGTGTGAGGATCCCCTGGCGGCCGCCCTCGAGACGGCCGGCCAGATCGCGTCCCGCTCCCCCCACGCGGTCCGCGCGGCCAAGCGGCTGCTGAACGAGGCGCCCGGCTTGTCTCCACGGGCGGCCCTGGCCCTGGAGACCGCGCTCCAACGCCCGCTGCTCGGCAGCCCGAACCAGCTCGAGGCGGTCGCCGCCGCCTTCGCCCGGCGCGCGCCGCTGTTCGTCGACCCGGAGTAGGGGGCCGCGATGGAGCTTCCGCCCCTGCCCGACCTGCACCGCCACCTCGACGGCTCCCTGCGCCGCGCGACGGTCGCCGAGCTCGCCGCCGCCCGCGGCCTGGAGCTTCCCACGCCCCTCGGCTTCTTCCCCGGCATGGGCCTCGAGGCCGCCCTCGCCTGCTTCGGCTTCACGCTCTCGCTGCTGCAGGAGCCGGAGGCGGTGCGCCGCGTCGCCCGGGAGATCTGCGAGGACGCCGCCGCCGAGGGGGTGACGACCCTCGAGATCCGCTTCGCCCCCCAGCTCCATCGCGGCGCCCCGGCGGAGGACATCGTCGCGGCCGCCTGCGAGGGTGTCGCCGGGCGGGCGGGGCTGATCCTGTGCGGGCTGTACGGGGAAGCTCCGGAGGTGCTCGCCGGCCACGTCACCCTCGCGGCGCGCTTCCCCGCCGTCGTCGGCATCGACCTCGCCGGCGGCCCGACCCCGGGCGACAGCTGGCGCCTGGAAGACTACGCCGGGCCCTACCGCCGCGCCCGGGAGCTCGGCATCGGGCGCACGGTGCACGCCGGGGAAGGCCGGCCGGCGGCGGAGATCCGCACCGCGATCGAGGTGCTCGGCGCGACCCGCATCGGCCACGGCACCACCCTGCTCGAGGACCCGGCGCTGGTCGAGCTCGTCCTCGCGCGCGGCGTCACCCTCGAGGCCTGCCCGACCTCGAACCTGCAGACCGGCGCGATCCCCGCCCTCGCGGCGCATCCCCTCGGGCGCTGGCTGGAGCGCGGCATCCCGGTCTGCATCAACACCGACAACACGCTGTTTTCGGCGGTCGACGCCCCCGAAGAGCACCGCCGGGCGCTGCGCATCGAGGGCGTGGACGAAGCCGGCCTGCGCCGCGCGATCGCCTGCGGGCACGCGGCGGCGTTCCGGCGCTGACGGGCCCCCGATCGGCGGCAGCTCAGCTCAGGACTCGTCGGGGACGGAGCCTTCCTTACGGCCCAGAGAGAACTCCTCGACCGGCGGATCGTACGCGCCGCTCGGCAGGACGCGGATCGTCACCGTGTCCCCCGCCTGCAGCTTCTGGCGCAGCCACCGCCGGTGCAGCCCGGTGCTCGAGTCCAGGCCGCCGAAGGCGATCTCCGCCCCCTCATCGTCCCGGCCCTCCATTCCCGGAGGAAGCCGACGCGGGCCTCGCGTGACCCACGACACCGTGGCGGAGAGAACCCCGAAGCCCGGGACGCCGCCGACCGTTCGGGCCTCGCCGTTGATCTCCACCTGCAGTCGAAGTCCTGTCGCGTTCGGCATCGTCATGGGCTGTCCTCCGAGAAGCGCAAGTCTCCGAGCTCGAGGCGCCCGGTCCCCGCCGCGCGGAAGCTCAAGTCCTTGGTGAAACAGTAGTAGCGGTCCGTGAAGATCTTCTGCACGTAGCGGCGGTTCTCCCGGAACAGGGGCCGCAGCTCGTCGCGCTCGAAGCCCTCGCGCAGCGCGTCCGCGAAGCGGCCCTCGACCTCGAAGGCGAACTTCCCCCCGCGCAGCGTCCGGGCGTACTTGCGCGAGGCCCGGGTGTAGGGGTCGTCCGGCCGCTCGATCTTGAACGTGCCGAGGGTCGCGTCGAAGTAGTCCTCGAGGCTGTGGCTCGCATCGACCCCGGAGTCGAACAGCTGGGCGTAGCAGAGGAAGGCGCGGGTGAAGGGCACCCAGGCCTCGTCGAACAGCACATCGACACAGTCCAGGGCGGACTGCGCCGGGACGAATGCCGCCCGCGCATCGTGCAGACCCTGGCTGAAGTACAGCGCGTAGATCTCGCGCACGCCGCCGAGCAGCGCGTCGGCGAGGCGCTGCCCGCGCTCTTCGGGGGTACCGTCCCCGGCCAGGGCCTCGAGCCCGTAGAACGCGTCGTAGGGGAGCTTGGCCACGCTGCAGTAGCCGCCCTCGTAGTCGTCGTCGCTCCACTCCGCGAGGCAGGAGGCCAGCTCTTCGGGCAGGTGCTCGATCTGCGGGAGCAGCTTCGGGAGATCCCTGAAAGCGTCGAAACCTGCGGGCAGCCCGTCCTCGAGCAGCGCGAGCGCGCGGCGGCTCGGGAAGCTCCCGAACAGGTCCTGCAGGTACCGGGCGTGCAGGTCCTCGTGCGCGAGCAGACAGCGCCCGCACTCCTCGTAGTTGCGGGCGGCGAGCAGGGTGACGGCGCCGGGGCCGTCGTAGGAGACCCTCTGCACGGCGTACACGTCGCGCTGGGCGTCGAGCTTCCGTCGCTCCTGTCTGGCGGCCGTGCGGTAGCGCAGGGCCCGGGCGAACCAGGCCGACCAGCGGGCGCGGCTCCGATCTTCCGTCATCGCGAACCTCCTCGCCGGCGCTAGCGCTGGCGGATGAACTCGCCGGGCTTGCAGCCGGGCAGCACGACCGGAAACGCGGCCTTGCTGTACTCCGCGGTCCGGGTGAAACGCAGCTGTGTCAGCGTCTCGATCGCTTTGACCCGCTCCTGGGCGGCCTCGTCGAGGCGGGCCACCTCGACGGTCAGGAGCTCGAGCGCGGGGAGCGCCTCGATGCGCGGCAGGCAGGCCGCGCTCAGCCCGACGCAGTAGCTGAGGTCCAGGCGTCGCAGGCGCGGCAGCGAGCCCAGCACCTCCAGGCCCGCATCGGTGACCAGGGCGCAGCTCGTCAGGTTGAGCTCCTCGAGCGCGGGCATGCCCTGCAGCCGCGCGAGGCACGCGTCCGTCGTCTTCACGCAGTCGGTCAGGTCGAGCCGGCGGAGCCGCGGCAGCGGCGGCAGCGTGCGCCCGGTGAGGGCGCGGCAGTCCGTCAGGTCCAACGCGCGCAGCCCGACCAGCGAGGCGAGCTTCTTCAGGCCCGGGTCGGTCAGCTTGCGGGAAGCGATTCTCAGCTCCTCGAGAGCCTCGAGCCCGACCAGCCCCTGCATCCCCCTGGTGTCGACGCCCTGCATCCCGCCATTGTGCGCGCCCCCGATCGCGAGCTTCCGCAGCGCCTTCAGCGTCCCGAGGTGACGGTAGGACGTCGAGCTCAGCCCCTCGCAGCGGCGGAGATCGAGCCTCCGCAGGCCGGTCAGCCGGGCGATGGCGGGGAGCGCGGGGTCCTCGATGCCGCTCTGCCCCAGCCGCAGGTCGGCGAGGGAGGTCTCCGCGAGGGATGCGAAGCCCGCGCCGCTGAAGCCTTGCGCCCGCGTGAGCTCGAGCCGCCGCAGGCGCGGGCTGCCCGCCAGGCTGGCGAGGCCCGCGTCCGACAGCTCCAGGCCGCTCGCGAACAGCTCCTCGAGGGCGGGCAGCGGCCCTGCGGCCGCCAGCTGCGCACCGCTCAGGGTGTAGCCCCCGCGCAGCACCCGCAGCCCGCGCGGCAGCTCCCGCGCCGCCTCGGGCTCGAGCCTGCAGGCGTGCAAATCGAGCTCGTCGATGCGAGCGAAGCGCTCGAGCGCGCGGATGCGCCGCGCGCTGCCGACCTTGCAGGCCAGGCGCACGGCCCGCAGGCAGGGCAGCGCGTAGAAGGCCGCCGGCAGGGGGTCGGCCGGGTCGAGGTCGCAGGCGAGGATCGGCAGCGCGGTGCCGGCCAGCTCGCCCCCGCTCCTCCACCCCCACGTCCGGTCCGGCCC
>JAUIEM010000217.1 GCA_030428695.1 bacterium | reverse complement strand
CGTGACCGCGTCGTCGATGTCGAGCCCACGGGCTGCCAACTCGTCGGCCGTCATGCGCCCGAGCTTGTCGAAGCTGTAGGCGTGCACCGTGCCGTTCTGGTCGGTCCACTCCGTGACTTGTCCTTGCCGGTTGTAGGCCTGCCCGAACACGTCGAGCTTGTCCCCGGGGAAGCGCATCTCGCGCAGGAGCTGCTGGGAGAAGAGGTCGGACTGCGGCCCGCCGACGCCCCAGATGTAGGTTGTGACCTGGTCGCCGGTGTCCGGGTTGACGGCGGTCACGGTCGACAGGCGGCCCGCGCTGTCGTAGGCCTGCTCGACGGTGATGTTCGCGTCGCGGGCGGTCGAGCCCGCCACGAAGTTCTCGATGCTCGCGGTCACGCGTCCCGCGTCGTCATAGTCCCTGTGCATCACGCGACCCATCGGATCCACCGTCTCGAACGCCTCGCCATCGTCATTGTAGCGCGTCTCGGACACGAGCACCGTGTCGCTGCTCGCGGGCGCTGTAGAAGGTCGAGCAAGTGCCGTGCCACCGTTGGTCCCGTAGCGGGCGACGGCGATCGCCCGGCCCACGCCGTCGAACCAGGTCGCCGTGTACTGGCGGCGGGCATCGGTGCCGGCCGTCAAGGGACCGGTCGTGGACGTGTCGTCGTGGTAGCGGGAGAGGACCGTGCGCAAGATCGGGTGACTCGCCGGATCGTAGGCGGTGTCGACCTGCTCGAAGACGTAGTCGTTGCTGCTCTGCTCATAGCCGACGGTCACCCGCGTCACCCGGCCGGCACCGTCGAAGGTGCTCTTGCGGACGGGTGCTGCGTTGCCCGAAGTCGTCTCGATCACCTGGCCCTTGCCGTCGCGGTAGGTGTTCTCGAGCACGCGCGCGTCGCCGATGGTTCCAGACGACGGGTTGACCGCATCTTGTACACGCTTGTACACGCGTTGTAGATCGTCGAAGAAGGTCCGGCTCTGCGCGACGAGAGTCCCGCCAGAGGTCGTGTTTCTGCGTTCGACCTTGGTCACCTGGCTCAGGTTGTCGAAAGTCTGCACCTGGTAGAAGTCGACCTCGCCGTCGGTGGCGGTCTGCCGGTTGCGGAAGTCGTAGAGATAGCTCGTCACCCGGTCGTTCGCGGCGTCATCGTCGACTTTCTGGGTCTGCTGGGTCAGGTTTCCATCGCCGCCGTCGGTCCCTCCATCGTAGACATTGACGGTCACCTGGACCATGTTGTTGCCGTCCGCCCCTCCGCCGCTCGGATCGCTGTCCGTCGCGTCGGTGTCGTCCGTCCCCACCCAGCTCTCGACGACGTGGGAGCGCACGTCGAAGACCGTGCGGCGGATGGTCCCGGACGGGTCGACGACGCGGTTGCGCCGGTCCATCGCGTCATAGCCGTAGGTAGTCTCGAGGTAGTTCGTGCCCGCGGCGCCGGTCCCGCTGCTCGGGATCGCGGTGTACTGGCGCTGGGCGGTCAAGTCCCCGCCGTCATCGTAGTGGCTGGTCGAAAGGCGCACGTAGTCGGCCTGGCTGAAGCTGTCCGCCGCCGTCAGCGGGCCGTCGGTGGACGCGCGCACTGCGCTGATCTGGGCGACGCTCCGTCCGTTCCGGTCGTGCTGCGTGATCTGGACGGGGTTGACGAGGGCGAAGCCGTAGCCTTTGCCGTCCGCGGCGGGAAAGGCGTAGCCGCGGCCGCGCAACACCTCGTGCTCGGCGTCCTTGTTCACCATCATCGAAGCCGTCCGCACGCCCTGTCCGTCGACGTCGTGGACCGGTCCCAGGCTGAGGGTGGTCCGTCCGAGCCGGTCGAGCCGGAAGTCGGTGCGAAGGTGCAGGCCGCCGCTCCCCGGAGTGGTCCAGCCCGGATCGCCCGCCCAGCCGGTCACGATGTCCATGTCCACGTCGCGGATGCGCACCACGACCGGGGCTCCGCCGCCCGCGGGCTGGAGCTGGCGAGGCGAGGGCCGACGGATGCCGACCAGCGTCTGGTCGGGCTGGGACAGCTCGATGAAGCCGAGCTCGTCCTTGCGCCAGGTCGGGTTGCCGAAGATGTCGAAGCGCTGCGTGACGGTGTAGGTGGCCGCATCGCCATTCTGGGAGGTCGGGATCACCGGCCTGGTCGTGACGACCTGCTCAACCTGGTGCAGGTCGGTGAAGAAGGTGAAGGCGAAGTCCGTGTCGATGTTGTTGCTGCCCGCGTCGTCACTGTAGATGCGGCGCTTCGAGATCAGCTGGATGGTGTGTCCGCCGGTCGGCGTCCGAGCGGTGTACTGGTAGGTCACCTGCTTGATCGGGGTTCCGGAGGTTCCCTCCCTCAGCTCCTTGTGCTGCAGGTAGCCGGCCGGCGAGGCCAGGTAGGTGTAGACCTCGAGCAGCCCGGCGCTCGCCTCGAGCGACACACCGAGATCCGCGCTGGCATCGCTGTAGCTGATCACCGCCGAGGGGTGGGCGGACTGGGTGAGGAGGAACTCGCTCGGCGATGAGGTTCCGTAGACGTGGCTCTTGATCCAGTGGTCGGAGCCCTCGGCCTGGTCGGAGAGCAGCTTCTGCAGGATGTAGTTGTAGTACAGGGTCAGCGTGGACGCGTCGGGCATCGTCAACACGGCCTTGACCAGCCAGTTGTTGGCCGCATCGCTGTTCTTGCTGACGGTGTAGGCCACGCTGACCGTCTTCGTCCCGTTGTCCCAGGAAGAGCTGGCCACCCGCTGGCTGCCGTCGACGGTGAACACATTGTCCGCGTACTTCGCGACGATCTCCTCCGGCGCGGTGTCGATCGTGTCGACGCCCGGATCGTCGGCCAGTCGCTGGGTCGACTCCGGTCTGGTCCAGGACTTGAGGACTCCCGCGTTGCCGCTGGTGAAGTAGCGGAAGAAGTAGCTGCCCGTGACGGCCCATCCGGTGCCGGCGGGCACCTCCTTGTCGACCTGCTTGAGGTCGCCTTCCTGTCCACCTGCTTCACCGCTCGCCCAGTAGCTCATGGTCGCCCGCGCGTACGGGGCCCAGGGGCCCTCGTTCACCTTGCGACGGGCCGTGACCGTCGCGACCTGGGAGGCACCCATCGCGCCCGTCGCCGCGTAGGTCAGGACCAGCGACTCGACGACGCTGTCTTCGGAGCCGAACTCGCCGGGGACGTCGAAGGACTTCTGCAGCTCTTCGAGCAGGCTTCCGCTGTAGCTGGCCGTGACGGTGGTGCCGCCGGGGGTGGTGTACGACTTGAGCGAACCCGCAGGAAAGGAACCCTGCGTGAAGTCGTGAAAGAGGTAGGTCGCTCCGTCAGGGAATTTCGCGATGAAGTCGTCCGAGCCTCCTTCGTCGAGGAGCACCTTCGAGCCGAACTCTGCTCCCTTCTCCGAATCGAAGAAGTAGGCCTCCGCGGGACTGAAGATCAGCACGAACGCATCACTCGGGGTCTTGTACAGGAAGGGGCTGACGCCGAGCATCCAGTTCGTGCCGTTGCCGAAATCAACGGTGGAGACCGATCCGCCATCGTCCAACCATTGGTTGTTGTAGTGCAGCGAGTAGCCGGGCACGGGCTCGAAGGAGAAGTCGATGCGGCCGTCTGCCGGGCTGATCCGGGCTCGGGACAGGGTCGCGCGGCACGACGAGCAGCAGGTCTTGTCGTGGCAGGAGCTGGGTATGGGCGCCGGCTGGAGGGGAGCTTGCGGCTTGACAGTCGTATCGGTGGGCATGGGGTCGTTCCTCTTCGAGCTACGGTGTTGAGCAGGCGGGAAGTCCGTGGTGGCGTCCGCTTATCTCCCCCTTACGTATGTGGCAGAAAAGGCGGAAGACTTTTTCCCTGGCGGCAGGTAACCGGCCGGCGAGGCCAGATAGGTTTAGACCTCGAGCACCCGGTGCTCGCGTCGAGCACACACCGAGATCCGCGTTGACGTCGCTGTAGCTGATCACCGCCGACGGGTAGGCGGACTGCGTGAGGAGGAGCTCGCTCGGCGACGAGGACCCGTAGACGTGGCTCTTGATCCAGTGGTCGGACCCTCCGCCTGATCGGAGACAGCTTCTGCAGGATGGAGCACACGACGTAACGCCGGCACCATGGAGCCCCTTCGTGCCATGGATGGTCGCGAGTCTCGATCGAAGCGGCTACCCTGGGAGAGTATGCTCCGGGGTTGCTTCATGGCTGTCCGTCGACTGTTTCTCGTCGCGCTGCTCGCGCTCACGACCTCCGGCTGCGTCTCGGGTTTCGGCATGGGCGAGTCCGTCGCCATCGCTCTCAAGGGCGGGGACGTCGCGAACGATGCGTGGGTGTATCCTGGACCCAAGCGCGGGCTCTACCTGATGACAACGGCCCTCTTTGAGCTCCCGGTGTTTCCGCTGGTCTTCGTCACCGCGCCGCTGGGATTCTTCACGTCCCTGTTCTTCAACTGGAGCATGCTGATCGAAGAGGAAGAATCCGAGCCCGACCCGGGCATCGAGAGCCACAGAGAGGCCGCTCCCGAGCATCCGCCAGAAGAGCCTCCGACAGCGCCTGAAGGACTCCCGCCCGACGGTTGACGGGCGGTCGCACATCTGTCGTTGCGGAGCGGCCTTCTTGCAGTCGCTTCCGAACCCGAGCCCGATTCCGATCCCGATCCGGATGGGGCGGGGAGGGACTCCCTGTCGGGACGTCCTTTCGCCGAACCGACGGTCCCCCCTCCTCCGAAAAAATCCGCTATCCTCGCGTCACATTCTCCACCGAGCGGCAAACAGTCCGGTAGAGAGGGAAACGTGTGACCACCGCGACCGACACCACGCTCCGCGCCCGCGCCGGCGACGCCGAGGCCTTCGACAGCCTGGTCCGCACCTGGCAGTCCGAGGTCTGGAAGATCGCGAGCTACGCGCTGCGCGACCGGGCGGCGACCGAAGACCTCGTGCAGGCGATCTTCCTCGAGGTCTATCTCAGCCTCGAGCGCTACGATCCGGCCCGGGACTTCGGCGCCTGGCTGCGCGGCCTGGCCCGCAACCAGGTGCGCGCCGCCCTGCGCAAGGAGGGCCGGCGGAAGCGTCAGCTCGAGGCCTACCGGCAGTGGTACGAGCGAGCCTCGGACGCGGAGGCCGACGCGCGGGAGGAGGAGCTGCGGACGGCCCTGGCGGCCTGCCGGCAGACCCTGAGCGCGCCAGTCCGGGAAGCGCTGACCCTGCGCTACGAGCGGGCGCAGCCCGCGACGAGCATCGCCGAACGCCTGGCGCGCAGCCCGGCGGCCGTGCGCCAGCTGCTGGTGCGCGCCCGCACGGCCCTGCGCCGCTGCATCGAACAGAGGATGAAGACATGACCCCCGAAGAACGCGTCAGCGAGCTTTGCCTCAAGCGGCTCGACGGCACCATCAATGATGACGAGGAACGCGAGCTCGACGCGCTGCTCGCCTCCGCCCCGGCGCTCACCGCGCTCAGCACCCGCCTCCTCGCCCAGGAGGCGGCCCTGCGCGGCGAGCGCGAAGAGCTCGACGGGCTGGCGGAGAAGGTCTCCGCGCGGGTCCGGGCCGGCCAGCTCGAGCCGCGGCGGCCGTGGCTGCGGCCGGGCACCGTCGGACGGCTCGCGCTCGCCGCCGTGCTGCTCCTCGGCATCGGGCTCGGCTACGACCTGTTGCCGCGCACGCCGCCGCCGCGGGCGGAGCTGTTCGTCGTCGGCCAGCGCCAGCTGTTGCCCGGCGAGGAGACCGGGCTGCGGGTGCTGGTGCGGGACGGCAGCGACGGCGCGCCGCTCGCCGCGGTGCCGGTGGTGTTCGCCCTCGCCGACGCGGACGGCGCGGAGGTCTGGCGCAGCGAGGCGCGCAGCGATCCTTCGGGCATCGCGGCGGCGACGGCGGTGCTTCCCGAAACGCTCGCGGACGGGGACTACCTGCTCACGTTGCGGGCGGCGGCGCCGGACGGTGAGGTCGGTGTCGAGCGCCGGGTCGCTCTGCGGCGCGAGCTGCGGCTGATGCTGACCAGCGACAAGCCGCTCTACCAGCCGGGGCAGGAGATCCTGATGCGGTCGATCGCCCTCGCCACCCTCGACCGGCGGCCGGTCGCCGACAGCGCCGTCGTCTTCGAGGTGCGGGACGCGAAGGGCAACAAGGTGTTCGAAGAGCACACCACCAGCTCGGCCTTCGGCATCGCCAGCGCCCGCTTCCGCCTCGCCGACCAGGTGAACCAGGGGACCTACAGCCTGCGCGTCAGCCTCGGGGACACCGAGAGCGAGCGCACGGTCGAGGTGAAACGCTACGTGCTGCCGAAGTTCCGCGTCCGCCTGACGCCGGAGCGCTCCTACGCGGAGCCGGGCAGCAGGCTGACCGTCGACATCGCCGCGGACTACACCTTCGGAGAGGCGGTCGCCGGCGCGAAGATCGTGCTCGAGGCCGTCGAGCCCGCCCTCGAGGACACGCCCTTCGCCGTGCTCGAAGGCGTCGCCGACGAGCAGGGCCGCTGGTCGGTGGAGGTGCCGCTCAAGGCCAGCTTCGTCGGCCTCGCGGCCCGCGACCGGGACGCCCTGCTCAGCCTGCGGGCGACGGTGCGCGACCGGGCCGGCCAGGAGGTCGTCGCCTACGCCGACGTGACCGTGACCAGCGAGCCCCTGCGCGTCGAGCTCTTCCCCGAGAGCGGGCGGCTGGTCGCGGGGGTGCCGAACCTCGTGCACGTCGTCGCGGCCTACGCCGACGGGCGGCCGGCCCAGGCGACGGTGCGGATCTCCGGGCTGGCGGAGGCGCTGACGACCTCCGACGCGGGCATCGCGCACTGCGAGCTGACGCCGACCGGCGACCACCTCGAGCTGCTCGTCACCGCCGAGGACGCGGCTGGGCTGCGCTTCGAGGGGCTACGGCGGCTCGAGATGGCGAGCGCTCCGCTGCTCCTGCACACCGGGCGCTCCGTGCTCCTGGTCGGGGACAGCCTGCACGTCGAGGTCCGCGCCGGTCCGGGGATTCCGCGCGTCTACCTCGACGTCGTCAAGGACGGCCGCACCCAGCACACCGCCAGCCTGGCGCTGGAGGACGGGCGGGCGCAGGCCATCGTCGACCTCGCCCCGGACATGGCCGGCACCCTCGAGCTGCACGCCTACCACATCGGTAAGGACGGGCAGCTGGAAGGGGACGCGCGGGTCGTGCAGGTGATGGCGGCGTCCGGCCTGGACGTCGAGGCCTCCTTCGACAAGGACAGCTACCGGCCGGCCGAGACCGCGCTGCTGCGCCTGGCGGTCAGCCGCGACGGCGCGCCGGTGCAGGCGGCCCTCGGGCTGTCGGCGGTCGACGAGGCGGTGTTCGCCCTGCAGGAGATGCGGCCGGGCCTGCTCGAGGTCTTCTTCCTCCTGCGCGAAGAGCTGCTGAGACCACGCTACCAGATCCACCGTTCGGCCTCCGCGGCCCTGCGCGAGGGGCTGCGCGGCGACCCCGCCGACGCGGACCAGGCGGGCGCCCTGCTGCTCGCCTCCGCCCCGGCCCGCTTCCGGCCCGAGGTCGGCGCCTCGGAGACCTTCGGCCAGCGGCTCGAGCGCAGCGACCGCGACTGGCGCCGCTCGGCGAGCCGGGCGCTCGGGGTCGGCGGCGTCGCGCTGGTCACCCTGTTCTGCCTGTTCGCCCTGTGCGCCTTCGGCTACGCGATCAGCCGGCTGCGGGGGCCGCGGCTGCCGGATGCGGCCCGCGACCCGGAGCGCATCAGCGGCCTGCGCTGGCCGGGGCGGGCCCTGCTCGCCGGGCTGTACCTGCCGGTCGTCGGGCTGTTCACGCTCGCCGGGCTGCGGGACGCGGTGCGTTTCGACCGCGACCTGATCCCGATCGGGGCCCTCGCGATCGCGCTGTTGTGCGCCCTGGGCATGGCCGCCGCCGGCCTGTTCTTCCGGCGTACGCGGCCGTCCGGCCTGCGGACGCTGTCCGGCCTGGTCAACGGGCTGCCCCTCGCCTACCTCGGGGCGCTCGCCGGCCTGATCGCGGTCTCGATCGCGATGGCGGCCCGCCCGCGCTGGCTGCCCGAGAACGTCGGGGTCGGCGCGGTGCTCGCGCTCTTCGCCGCCTACGGCGTGCTGCACGCGGGGGTGAGCGGCGCCGTGGTCGGGCTGCTGCGCAAGGACGGCGCAGGCGCTCCGTGGCTGAGCCTCGGCCTGCGCACGCTGGCGCCGATCGCGCCGCTGGCGGTGCTGGTCCTCTTCAGCTTCGTGATGCTCTCCGCGGGGCGGGGGATGCCGGGGAATGTGACGATGGAGGCGGGGATGGATGAGGGGGTGGTGCAGAGCGCGCCGCGCTTCGGGGACGCGGCGCCCGGCGCCGCCGCCGACGGCGAGCCGCGCGTGCGGCGGGAGTTCCCCGAGACCCTCCTGTGGATCCCCGAGCTGATCACCGACGAGCTCGGCATCGCCACCGTCGAGGTGCCGGTCGCCGACGCGATCACGACCTACCGGGTCGGCTTCGACGCGCTGTCGGCGGACGGCTCCTTCGGCAGCGGCCAGCTGCCGCTGACCGTCTTCCAGCCCTTCTTCGTCGACTTCGATCTGCCGGTCGCCCTGACCCAGAACGACGAGCTGGCGGTGCCGGTCGCGGTCTACAACTTCCTCGACGTGCCCCAGACCGTGCGCCTCGAGCTCGAGCTGTCCGCGGCCTTCGCCCTGGAAGGCAGCGCCGAGCTGGTGCTCGACCTGTTGCCCGGCGAGGTGCGTCCGGCGAGCTTCCCTCTGACCGCCCTGGAGCCCGGCTCCCACCGCCTGCTGCTGCGGGCCTACGGGAATCAGCTCAGCGACGCGGTCGAGCGCAGCGTGCGGGTGGAACCGGACGGGCGGCCGGTCGTGCAGACCCTGAACGGCGAGCTCGAGGAGGCGCGGGCGCTGACGGTGTCGATCCCGGAAGAGGCGATCGACGGTTCCCTCGACTTCCTCTTGAAGATCCAGCCGAGCTCCTTCAGCCAGGTGCTCGAAGGTCTCGAGAACATCTTCCGCATGCCGACCGGCTGCTTCGAGCAGACCTCCTCGGCGACCTATCCGAACGTGCTCGTGCTCGACTACCTCGAGCGCACCGGCCAGGACCGGCCGGACATCGCCCTGCGCGCCCGGGAATACATCAACGTCGGCTACCAGCGCCTGCTGTCCTTCGAGTGCTCCGGCGGCGGCTTCGAGTGGTTCGGGCGCAGCCCCGCCCACACCGTGCTGACCGCCTACGGGCTGCTCGAGTTCACCGACATGGCGAAGGTGCATCCGGTCGATCCCGCGGTGATCGAGCGCACCCGGCGCTGGATGTACCGGCAGCAGGAGACCGACGGCAGCTGGCAGCCCCCGACCCGCACCGCGATGATCTCCGCGGCCCGGACCGAGGCGGCCACCTTGCGCACGACCGCCTACATCGCCTGGGCGCTCGCCAGCTCGGGGGACGGGGACCAGCGCCTCGCCGCCGCCCTCGACTACCTGGTCGCGAAGCTCGGCGCTGCCCCCGATGTCTACACCCTGGCCCTGGCGACGAACGCCCTGCTCGCCGCCGACGACGGGCGCTCCGCGGCGCTGCTCGAGCAGCTGGTCGCGGCCGCCCGGAGCGAGGGCGAGCAGGCCTGGTGGGTCGGCGACGAGGGGGCGACCTACTCGCGCGGGCCGGTCCTCGAGATCGAGACCACCGCCCTGGCCGTGCAGGCGCTGGTCGCCTCGGGGCAGGGCGTCGAGCTCGCCCACGCCGGGCTGCGCTGGCTGCTCGCGAACAAGGACCCGAACGGCACCTGGTTCTCGACCCAGGCGACGGTGCACAGCCTGCGCGCCCTGCTCGCCGCGGGCGGGGACGCCGACACGCCGGCCGAGGAGCTGTTCGTCACCGTCGCGGTCAACGGCGCGGCCGCCGCCGAGCTCGAGATCGCGCCGGAGACGCGGGACGTGCTGCGGCTGATCGACCTGACCCCGTGGCTGCGCGAGGGGGAGAACCGCGTCGACCTCGAGTGCGCGGGCACCGCCACCCTGAGCTACCAGCTGGTCGCGACCCATTACGAGCCGTGGGAAGGGCCGCCGGCCGAGCTTCCCGAGGAGCCGATCCGCATCGACCTGACCTACGACAGCGCGGAGCTGCCCGCCCTGGACCTGCTCGGCTGCGCCGTCGAGGTGGTCTGCAACCGGCCCCTCGGGGCGGACATGGTGATCGTCGACCTCGGCGTGCCGCCCGGCTTCGAGCTGCTGCCGGAGGCCTTCGAGGCGCTGGTGGGCGCGGGCCGCATCGAGAAGTTCTCGCTGACAGGCAAGCAGGCGATCCTGTACCTGCGCCGCCTCGAGCCCGGCGAGCCCCTGCGCTTCCGCTTCGAGATGCGCGCGCTGTACCCGGTCAAGGTCAAGACGCCCCGCTCCGAGGCCTGGCTGTATTACGAGCCCGAGCTGCGCGACGGGGCCGAGCCGGTCGAGCTGCGGGTGTTCTGATAGACTGCGGAGGGAGGTGGCTCGATGCCCTACCGGACGCAGTCAGCCGACACCTGCCGCGAGATCGAGGCGTACCAGTTCGCCCGCTACCGGGAGCTGACGCCGGCCCAGAAGCTCCGCATCGTCAGCCGCCTCAACGAGGAGGGCCGGCGGGCGGCCCTCGCGGGCCTGCGGCTGCAGTTTCCCGAGGCCTCGGAGCGCGAGCTCGCCGCGCACCTCGCGCGGCGCTGCTACGGGGACCTTCCCCTCACCCCGGAGGGCCTGCCGACGACGATGGACGGCGTGCGACAGAGCCTGCGCACGGTGGTCCGCGCGCTCGAGGCGCTCGGCGTGCCCTACGCGATCGGCGGCTCGGTCGCGAGCGGCGTCTGGGGCGAGCCGCGCTCGACCCACGATGCGGATGTCCTGGTCGGCCTGGAGGACGCCCACGTCGCGCCCTTCCTCGCCCGGCTGACGCCCGGCTTCTTCGCTGCCGAGGCGCAGATCCGGGAGGCGTTGCGCAGGAAGCGGTCGTTCAACGTGATCGACAATGCTACCTTGGCCAAGGTCGACCTGTTCGTCGCGGGGGATGCTCCCCTGGACCGGGAACAGCTGGCGAGCGCGAGGGAGGTCGACCTGTTCGAGGACGGCGCGCCGGTTCTTGTCACCTCGGCCGTCACGCTGATCGCCCGCAAGCTCGCCTGGTACGTCACCGGCGGCCGGGTGTCGGAGCGGCAGTGGCGGGACGTGCTCGGGCTGCTCAAGCACCAAGGGGCGGCTCTGGACCCGGCCGGGCTCGCCCGCCTCGCGGACCTCGCGGGGGTCTCCGCCGAGCTCGCGCGGGCGCTCGAGGAGTCGGGGATCACGTTGCCGCTTGGTGCTGTCCGTGCCGCGCGCTACAATACAGTGTTGAATGCGTGTATCTGCAACCAGGAGCCCATCCATGCCGCCGACCGCGACCCACACCCCGACCACGACCGTCTCCCTGCGCCTCGAAGCCTCCCTCGCGAAGGTCGACGCTGGCGACTGCATCGACGTCGACGTCGCCTTCAGCGGCCTCGAAGAGGTGCGCCTCGAGCTCGTTCCGCAGGAGACCTTCAGCCTCGACCTGCGCAGCCTGCGCAAGACCGGCAGCGTGCGCCTCAAGGGCCGCGAAGACGGCGTCGCGACGCTGATCGCCCGCGGCGCGACCGCGACCGGCGAGAAGCGCGAGGCGATGCTGCACTTCCGCTGCGACGGCGCCGAGCTGAAGCTGCTCGGTTGGGGCTACATCCCCGCCGAAGACTGAGCGCGTGGCCTGCGTCGTCACCGATGCCTGTCGGGGCTGCCGTGATTGCGTCACGGTCTGCCCCGTCGGCTGTTTTTTCGAACGGAACGAGCGCCAGGTCCTGATCCACCCCGACGAGTGCATCAACTGCCTCGCCTGCTACCTCGCCTGCCCCCTCAAAGCGATCTTCCCCGAGGAAGCCGTGCCCGCGAAGGCCCGCGACGCGGTCGCGGTCAACGCTTCCGGCGCCCGCTCCGGCACGCTGAAGCGCGCCCGGCCGGGCAAGCTGCGCAAGCGCACGCCGCGCACCGTCCACGGCCGCAGCGCGGCCGATGCCTACCAGGGCAGCTGACCGCTCCGCTCCCGCTTGCTGCCCCGTCTCCATCCGACTAGAATGGCCGGCTCTCCCGAGAAGGTCCCGCGTCCCCGCCGCTCGTGCGGGCGGACGCCCTGAGCGAGGCAGACGATGGCTGAAGATGCACCGGCCGAAGCCGAGAAGGACGAAGGTCCGCGCTATGCGACCGGCTTCCGCACCCACACCTGCGGCGGCCTGCGACCGACCGATGTCGGCGAGGACAAGAAGGTCAAGCTCGCCGGCTTCGTCGCCGAGAAGCCCGACGGCGCGCTGATTCTGCGCGACACCTACGGCACGACCAAGGTGGTCGTCGCCGACGGGGCGCTGCCCTATGTCCAGGACCGCTTCGAGAAGGTCGCCCTGCAGGCGATGGTCCAGGTCGAGGGCAAGGTCGCCGAGCGCGAGGATGAGGACGAGGAATCGCCCGCCGGCGGCGTCCAGGTCCAGGCCGACAAGATCGACTTCCTGACCGACGCCGCCGACCTGCCCGAGGGCGTGCTCGACGGGGAAGAGGTCGAGCTCGAGAAGCGGCTCGAGTACCGGCAGCTCTACCTGCGTCGCAAGGAGGTACAGGAGCGCCTGAAGAAGCGCGCCGACGCGGCCTTCGCGATCCGGGAGTACCTGTGTGACCAGGGCTTCCTCGAGCTCGAGACGCCGCACCTGTTCTGGTACGACAAGGTCGCCCTCGACCCCGAGCAGGTGCCGGTCGACAACTGCCGCTCCTACGCGCTGCCCTGCGGGCCGGTCGTGCTCAACCAGTACGTCAAGCCCGGCGGCTTCGACCGCTACTTCCAGTTCCAGCGCATCACCCGCCGCGAGGACGATCCCGGGCCCTTCCACCAGCCGGAGTTCACCGGCATCGACCTCAACATGTGCTACGTCGACGTCGACGACTTCATCAAGGTGGTCGACGGGCTGCTCGCGAAGGTCTTCAAGGAGGTCCTCGACTACGACATCGAGACCCCCACGCGCATGACCCACCAGGAGTGCATCGAGAAGTACGGCTTCGACAAGCCCGACCTGCGCTTCGACTGCCCTGTCGAGACCGGCGGCGGCAGCTCGAAGTGCACCCTGCCGGGCAAGGCCGACGCCCTCGCCGACGCCCAGGCGGCGATCGAGGGCATCAAGGTCGAGGGCGCCGAGCTCAAGGTCGAGGCCGCGGGCGGCGACCTCTTGATCACCGCGACGGCCAAGCGGCCGGAGGTCTCGGGCGAGGCCTGTGGGCGGGCGCGCAACGTGCTCGGCAGAAAGCTCGAGCTGGTCGACAAGGAGAAGCACACCGCGCTGTGGATCACCGACTACCCCTACTTCCAGGTCGACAAAGAGGTCGACGAGTGGGTGCCCGGGGTGGTCGTCTTCACGCGGCCGGTCGACGACGAGAAGGGCCTCGAGATCATCATGACGAAGGATCTCGACAACAAGCACCTGGTCCGCTCGCGGGCCTTCGACCTCGTCGTCGACGGGGTCGAGGTCGCCAGCGCCTACATCGGCAACCACAACCAGGAGCTGCAGCGCTGGATCTGGCTGAACCTGTTGCAGCAGGCCACCGAAGACCTCGTCCGCCTGCGCGCGCCGATCGAGTCGCACCGCTTCGGGGTTCCGCCCCACGGCGGCATGGTGATCGGCTTCGACCGGCTGGTCGCGCGGCTGACCGACCAGGAAGCCATCGACGAGGTGATGACCTTCCCGAAGAGCCCGGAGTGCGAGGATCCGATGCTCGGCGCCCCGGCCACGGTGCCCGAGGAAGTCGCCAAGCCGCTGTTCGGCGAGGTGACGGAGACCGACATGAACGTCGACAAGCTGATGGCCGAGGTGCTCGACGGCGACCCGAACAAGATGGACCTCGGGGAAACGGAAGGGGACGAAGGCGATGAGTGACAAACCGAGCTTTGCGACGGCCTGGCGCACCCACACCTGCGGCGAGCTGCGGCCGAACCACATGGGCGAGGAGGTCAAGCTGACCGGGCGGATCGACAGAGAGCACCCCGGCGACTTCTTCGACATCCGCGACGGCCACGGCATCACCCGGGTGCACCTCGCGGAAGAGGCCCTCGAGGCGGCGGCCAAGCAGTCGATCAAGGACGAGGACATCGACCCCGACAACCCGCCCCAGCTCGACACAGTGCTGCCGCCGCCGGAGAGCATCGTCACGATCACCGGCACCGTCGACGAGCGCGAAGAGCCGGACGCGGAGAACCCGACGGGCGAGGTGATCGTCGAGGCGACCGACCTCGAGATCGTGTCGACGGCGCAGAAGCCGCTGCTGTTCGACTTCCGCGGCGAGGTCGACCGCTACGAGCGCATCCGCTTCCGCTACCTGTACCTGCGCAACAAAGGCATGCACGAGGCGATGCGCTTCCGCACGAGGCTGCTGCGCGAAATGCGGCGCTACCTGGTCGGGCAGGACTTCCAGGAGCAGGAGACCCCGCTGCTCGCCAACCGCTGGACGCCGGTCGCGGAGCATCCCTTCCTCGCGATCCGCGATCCCGAGCGCATCTTCGTGCTGCCGGGGCGGCGGCCGGTGCACGGTCCGCTGCTGGCGGCGAGCGGCTTCGACCGGACCTTCGAGGTGCAGCGGCGCTTCTGCCAGAAGCCCGAGTACGACAAGATGGAGCAGCCGGAGTACTCCGTCTTCGACATCACGATGGCCTACATCGACGAGGAGGACATGGTCCGCCTGGTCGACGAGCTGTTCGCCCACATCTTCGAGAAGGTGCTCGAGCTGAAGCTGGAGGGTGAAGAGGGGGCCGAGGGCGAAGAGGGGGCCGAGGGCGAAGCGGAAGGCGAGGGCGAGAAGGCCGAGGAGAAGCCGGCCGAAGAAGAGAAGGCCGAGGAAGAAGCGAAGGACGAAGACGCCGAGGAAGGCGGGGACACCGACGGCGAGCCGAAGCCCGAGCCGTACAAGCCCCGCGTGATCCGGGTCAAGACCTGGGACGAGGCCTTTGGCGCCGACAAGAAGGAAGGCGGGGACGACGACGAGGGCCCCGCGCTCAAGCACAAGGTCGAGCTGTTCACCCGCCTGCCCTACTTCTCCCACGACGAGGAGAAGGGCGAGTGGAAGGTCAGCGGCGACCCCTTCGTCCGGCCGGTCGAGACCGAGATGGACGACGACCCGCACCAGCTGCACGGGCTCGCCTTCGAGGTGCACCTCGACGGGGTCAAGGTCGGCAGCGCCTGCCTGCGCAACCATGACATGAGCCTGCAGCGGAAGCTCCTCGGGGTGCTCGGCTACGAGCAGGACACCATCGACCAGAACTTCAACAGCCTGATCGACGTGTACAAGTTCGGGGCGCCGCCGCACGGCTGCCTGTCCATCGGCCTCGATCGCCTGTGCGCGGTGCTGCTCGGGCGGGAGTCGATCGACGAGGTGATCCCGATGCCGAAGCAGGACGACGGCACCGATCCGCTGACCCGCAGCCCGTGGCCGATCGACCAGGGGCTGGTGAAGAACCTGCTGCAGGGCTGAGGCGGGAGCCCGCCGGCGCGGACAGACTGAGCAGCGGCCCCGTTGGACTCGCTGCTGCGGACCCGGGTCACGTCGCGATCGATGGCCAGGCGACCGTCACCTGCGCCGGCTTCGAGTCGCGAGCCAGTCCCTCGCCCTCTGGTCGCAGGGGAAGACCTCCGCGACCCCGGGGAGATCCTCCGGGCGCACCCGCACCGGCCCCGTCAACAGCGGCAGGCGCAGGGGGGGGAGCGGGTCGAGGCTGGCCAGCTTCGCGCGTACGCCGGCGCGCAGCCGGGCGTTGACCCGGGCGCACAGCTCCCGCCCCGCCGCATCGTTCGCCAGCGCGCCGCACAGGTACAGCTCGTCGCCCGAGAGGGGCGGACGCGAAGACGGCGCCGCTCGCTTCTGGGGCAGCGCCCGCTGCCACTCGCGGAGCAGGGCGAGCGGACCGGCGCCGGCGAGGAGGTTGACGGCGCGTCTCCACAGCGGCGGCCCCGGCACTTCGCTCGCGCCGCACCTGCGGCGGAGCTCCTCGAGCCAGGTGCGGTCCTCCGCCGCCTGGGCAGCCTGGAAGGCGTCGCCCCAGCGGGCGAAGAAGCGCTCGCGGTTCCTGCGCGCGCCGACGCCCCGCTTGAAGTCGCCGAAGCTCGCGCCGCCGCGATGGAACACGAAGGCGTCGGGGGCGGCGCGCAACTTCAGACCCTGCTCCCTGCAGCGCAGGCTGTAGTCCGTCTCTTCGCCGTAGCCCTTGCCGTAGACCGGGTCGAACAGCCCGACCTCTGCGCAGAGCGCGCGCCTCATCACCAGGCAGAAGCCCACGACGGTGACCAGCTCGGGGGCCCGGGCGGGGGCGAAGCCGTGCAGGCGGCGGGCGAGGCCGAAGATGTCCTCGCCGGCGGGGAGCGGCAGGCTGTACACGCTCGCCCCGTTCGACAGCGGCATCACGATGGCGGTGTTCCCGTGCAGCCAGCGCAGGCAGCGGGCGAGCCAGCCCGGCGTGACCTCGGTGTCGCTGTTCAAGAGCACCAGCACCTCGCCCTCCGCCTCCCGCATCGCGACGTTGGCGGTCGCGACGAAGCCCCGGGCGGTGGCGTGGCGGGTCAGGCGCGCGTCGTGCTG
>JAUIEM010000636.1 GCA_030428695.1 bacterium | reverse complement strand
GACGACGGCATGATGGGCCTCGAGCTGCTCGAGGGCATCACCCGGCCGACCGGCGGGGCGACCTTCAGCGCGGTCAACGAGGCCTCGATGGCCCAGGTCTTCCGGCACATCGACGCGATGCAGCCGGTCGAGCGCGAACCGACCCAGCGCACCCCGATCCCCTGGTACGCGATCGTCGCCTTCATCGGCCTGCCGCTGCTCGGGCTGCACACCCTCGCCAGCCTCGGCCTGAGGTACACGCCATGGTAGCCGGGCTCACCCTCGCGGTCGTCCTCCTTGCGCTGCTCGGCGAGTGGCTGCACGCCGGCCGCTGCCGCCGGGCCGCCGCCCTCGCCTTCGGGGAGCGCGGGCGGCCGCGGGCCTGGGTGACGCTCGCCCCGCTGCTGCGCGTCGCGGCCGTCGGCGCGATCGCCTGGGGGATGCTGGTGCTGTACGAGCTCGACCTGCAGGGCTGGGGAGCGGACGAGCGGCCCCCGGAGGAGCTGCCCTCCCAGCACATCCTGCTCTGCCTGGACGTCTCGCCGAGCATGTACCTGGCCGACGCCGGGCCGCGCGGGGACCAGCGGCGGAACCAGCGGGCGCGCGACCTGTTGCTCGACGCCTTCGACCGCATCGACATGGAGCGCACCCGGGTGACGATCTACGGGATCTACACCGACGCGCGCCAGATCGTCCGCGACACCTGGGACTTCAACGTCGTCCTGAACATCATCGACGGCCTGCCGCTGAACTGGGCCTTCGAGCCCGGAGAGACCGACCTCTCCGGCGGCATCGCCAAGGCCCTCGAGGCGGCGCGCGGCTGGCCGACCGACTCCGGCATGCTGCTCGTGATCAGCGACGGCGACGAGATCCCCACGACCAGCAACCTGCGGCTGCCGCCCTCGATCGCCGACGTGCTGATCCTCGGGGTCGGCGACAAGCTCTCCGGCTCGGAGATCCTCAACCGCCGCTCGCGGCAGAACGTCGCCGGCATGACCAGCCTCGCCAACCGCCTGCAGGGCACCTACCACGACGGCAACGTCGCGACGGTTCCGCCGAAGTTGTTGCGGAACCTGCAGATGGCGCCGCCTCCCGAGGATGTCGACACCGCCCGCCGCGACAACGCCCTCATCGCCCTGCTGCTCGGCAGCGCGACCCTGGCGCTGTTGCCCCTCGCCCTCGCCCTCGCGGGCTCACCGCTGCCCGGACCGCCGCTGGCGGTGCCGGCGGGAGGACGCCGATGAACCCCGGCCTCGACCGCAGGAAGCTGCTCTGGACGGCGTGGTTCCTCGCGCCACTGTGCGTCTTCGCCTTCCACATCGCCTTCGGCGAGCGGCTGCGCGCCCACGACCTCGCCGCCGCGCACCTCGCCGAGGCCCGCGCGATCGCGGCCAGCGCGGGGAAAGAGGTCAACCGCGAGGTCTGGGCCCGGGCCGCCGAGGCCTACGCCCTGGCGCTCAAGGCCCTGCCCGAGGACGCCGCGGAGGACCGCCGCCTGGTCCTGCGCGAGCTCGCCCACGCGAACCTCGAGGCGGGCGAGACCCTGGCGGGCATCGACCAGCTCCAGACCCTGGTGCGCTCCTACGAGGATGCCGGGGACCTCGCCTCGGTCGGCTCCCTCGACGCCCGCGCCAAGCTCGCCGCCTGGGAGTACTACGCGGCCTGGTTGCTGCGCCGGGAGGGCGCGGGTGAGGGGCGCTGGCGGCCGCGGGCGGTGCGCGCCCGGCAGCACTACCGCTTCCTCGCCGAGAACGCCGAGGCGCATGCCGGGCCGGCGGACTCGCTGACCGTCCTGTTCCAGAAGAACCTCGAGGCGGTCGTGCGCCTCGAGCGCATCGACACCGCCGGCCTGCTCGCCATCCCCCTGCCCCGTCCGCCCCGCCCCGGGCGCCCCGGGGACGGCCCGCCGGGGAACCAGCCCGGGCCGCCCTCCGTCGACGGGCGCCGGCAGATCGGCGACCAGATCCAGGAATCCTCCGCCACCCGCGGCAACGGCGCCTGAGCCAGGAGAACACCATGCGCAGCCTCTCGATCCTCCTGTTGACCGTGCTCGGCGCGGCGGCCCTCGCCCAGAGCCCGGCGCAGCCCCTGACGCCCGCCTCCACGCCGCCGGGACAGGAGGTCTTCACCGAGTACCTCGAGCAGCACCGGCTGCAGGCGAGCGACGTGCTCTCCCAGCTTCCCCAGCCGGCCGACTTCGTCGCCGACCTGCTCGCGGCGACGACCCGGAAGGAGGCGATCGCGACCCTGAACCGCCACGTGACCAGCGTCTATCTCCCGGCCTTCGTCGAGGCCGGGGAAGCGGAAATCGCACCGGCGCCGGCCGCGGCCCCCGCCGACACCGGGCTGGTCGCGGCGATCCAGGCCGCCGACCTGTCGCGCAGCCCCGAGGCCTCGATCAACGCGGCGGCGGAGCTCGGTGAGGAGGATCCGGAACGCACCGCCGGAGCGACCCTGTGCCTGGCGACCGTCGCCGGGGACTGGGGGACGGTCGGGAAGATCCTCGTGGAACACCCGGACGAGGCCGCGCAGGCCTTCAGCCTGTTGCTGAGCAAGCTCGCCGAGGTCAAGGCGCCGCTCCTGCCCGGGGAGGCGATCGACCTCCTCAAGGGCATCCTGATGCCCGCGATCATGTCGGCGGTCAAGCCCGCAGGCGTTCCCGCTGCTGCCGCGGCGGCCGCACCTCTGGCCACAGCTTCGACCGCCCGCGGTGCGGCTGAAGCGGCACTCGAGCCGGGCGTCTGAACGGGCGCATCCCCATAGGTCCTGTCACC
>JAUIEM010000216.1 GCA_030428695.1 bacterium | reverse complement strand
GTTCAAGCGCATCCCGGAAGTCGCCGAGGCGAACATCACGGCGATGAAGACCGGCTACAACTACGCGCTGACCTGCGACTTCATGGGCGTGAACTACGAGGTGCGTCCGGCGGCCACCGAGGCCGGCAAGTACCGCAACCTGATGGGCAACACCCTGACCGCCTGGGGCCTGGTCGCCGGCTCCGAGCTCAGTGGCGTGCCGCTGTTCCTCGGCAGCTACCCGATCACCCCGGCCTCGCAGATCCTGCAGGAGCTGTCGGCCCTGCGCGAGCACGGCGTGCGCACCGCCCAGATGGAAGACGAGATCGCGGCGATCTGTGCCGCCGTCGGCTCGTCCTACGGCGGCGCCCTCGGCGTGACCTCGACCTCCGGCCCGGGCCTCGCGCTCAAGGGTGAGGCCCTCGGCCTCGCGATCATGCTCGAGCTGCCCCTGGTCGTCGTCAACGTGCAGCGCGGCGGCCCCTCGACCGGTCTGCCGACCAAGACCGAGCAGGCCGACCTGCTGCAGACCGTCTTCGGTCGCAACGGTGAATGCCCCTGCGCGGTGATCGCCGCCTCGACGCCGTCCGACTGCTTCTACGCCGCGATCGAGGCGTGCAAGATCGCCCTCGAGCACATGACCCCGGTCGTGCTGCTGACCGACGGCTACCTCGGCAACGGCTCCGAGCCCTTCAAGCTGCCGGACATCAGCAAGCTGCCGAAGATCAAGCCGAACATCGCGACCGCCGACTCGGTCAAGCGCGACGCCGAGGGCAACTTCCTGCCCTACGCCCGCGACGAGCGGCTGGTGCGCCAGTGGGCCATCCCCGGCACCCCCGATCTGCAGCACCGCCTCGGCGGGCTGGAGAAGGCGCAAGACACCGGCCACATCAGCTACGACCCCGACAACCACCACCGGATGTGTGAGATCCGCCGCGACAAGGTGTTGAACATCGCCCAGACCGTCGCCGAGCAGGAGGTCTTCGGGCCGCAGTCCGGCAAGCTGCTCGTGCTGAGCTGGGGCGGGACCTACGGCGTCGTGCGCCAGGCCGTCGAGAGCATGCAGGGCAAGGGCTGCGATGTCTCCCACGCCCACCTGCGCTGGATCATGCCGTTCCCGCGGAACCTGAAGAGCGTCCTGGACAGCTTCGAGACGATCCTGATTCCCGAGATCAACCTCGGGCAGCTGCGTTTCCTGATCCAGGGCACGTTCGCCCGGGAGTGCGAGGGCTTCAACCTGATCCGCGGGTTGCCCTTCAAGGTGTCGGAAATCGAGGACAAGATCGCCGAGGTGCTGGCGCGCTGAGTGCCGGATAGCGAGAGGAATACGACCATGAGCACGGCTACCAAGCCCAAGAAGCCCCGCAAGCCGAACTCCAAGGAGTTCGCCTCCGACCAGGATGTACGCTGGTGCCCCGGCTGCGGCGACTACTACATCCTCAAGCAGACGCTGACGGTGCTCGCCGAGCTGGGGATCCCCAAAGAGAACCAGTGTTTCATCTCGGGCATCGGCTGCAGCTCGCGCTTCCCCTACTACGTCAACTCCTACGGCGTGCACGGGATCCACGGGCGGGCCCCGGCGATCGCCTTCGGCGTCAAGGCGGCCAATCCCAAGCTGAACCTCTGGATCATCACCGGGGACGGTGACGGGCTGTCGATCGGTGGCAACCATCTGATCCACATCCTGCGCCGCAACCTCGACGCGAACATCCTGATGTTCAACAACGCGATCTACGGCCTGACCAAGGGCCAGTATTCGCCGACCTCCCCGCAGGGCCTGAAGACCAAGACCACCCCGCAGGGCTCGCTCGAGCGGCCATTCAATCCGGCCAGTGTCGCCCTGGGCGCCGGCGCGACCTTCGTCGCCCGGACCCACGACAAAGACAGCAAGCACATGCGGAAGATCCTGCACGAGGCGACCAAGCACAAGGGCACGAGCTTCATCGAGATCCTGCAGAACTGCCCGATCTTCTACGACGGCGTGTGGGAACCGATCATCTCCAAGAAGGTCCGCCCGGACAACACGATCGACCTCGACCACGGCAAGCCGCTGGTGTACGGCACCAACAGCGACAAGGCGATCGCGATCCGCAACGGCGCGCCGGTGATCGTCGAGGCCGGCGCGGACGACGTGCAGGTCCACGACGAGGCCCTGCAGAACCCCGGCGTCGCGTTCACCCTCGCGCAGATGCAGCCGCCGGAGTTCCCGCTCCCGATCGGCATCTTCCGCAAGGTCGAGCAGTCCGAGTACACCTCGCAGATGCTCGGCCAGGAAGCCTCGAAGATCGAGGCCGTCGGCGAGGGCACTCTCGAGAAGCTGCTCTACAGCGGGGACGTGATCACCGTCACCTGAGCCGCGGGCATTCCGCCGAACGCGCGACGCCAGCCTCGGGGCTGGCGTTTCGCGTGGGGGCGACGACCCGTCAGTGGTACAGCCAGAGCATCCGGCGGCTGGTGTGCAGCTGGCGCCCGTTCCATTCATCGGGTTGAGCTCGTACCGACCGGGCCGCGCTGGAGCTCGGGCCGCCCGAAGAGCGGCTCGCCGCCGGGAGCGGCTCTCTTCGTCCGCGAGGGCAGGTGTGCATCGTGTGGCCGCAGACGATGGGACGACGGCCGCGTTTGACGGGGGCGGGAGGAGCTGCTCTGATAAGGGGCCGGAAAAGACGAGGGTGCGGACACGGCAGGAATCGTGGTGCCAGGCGAGGTCTCGGCACCGAGGAACGAGGAGCAGAGGCCGCAGCGGCCGAACACCTGAACCGAGAGGGACACAGCGAAGCGGCCGAGCGGCCCGACCGAGGCACGAGGGAGGGACGGAGGTTGGTGCCGGTGGAGGTGGAGTGAGGCAAGTGCCACCATCACGCCGCAGGCGCGCCCGCATGCCCGCCTTGTTCATCTCCGGGCGCTAAGGGGCCGTCGGACGGAGGAGGAAGCGATGAGCGCGCGTCCGGCGCGCGTGCCAGGACCCGGGTGTGCGAATCGCCTCGGCGGATCTCCGGGCGTCTCCGGTGGTCGCCGCGCGGCGGCGGGAGCCGCGTGATGACCGGGAAGGGCGCGCCGCGCTGGCTCGCGCCAGGTCTGCTGGTGCTGCTGGTCGTCGCCACCTTCCTGCCGATGCTGCTCCGCCACGAGGCGCTGTTCGAGCTCGACCTGCGCTACCTGCAGTGGCCCTACCGGCAGCTCGCCAGCGAGCGCTTCGCCGAGGGCGAGCTCGCGCTCTGGACGCCGCAGGTGCGGGGGGGATTCCCGCTGCACGCCTACGGCGAGGTCGGGCTGACCTATCCACCGAACTGGCTGCTCTTCCTGCTGCCGCTGCCCGAGCAGCTCGCGCTCGGGACCGCGCTCCATCTCGCGCTGGCGGCGCTCTTCCTGTTCCTCTACGCCCGCCAGCTCGGGCTCGACCCGCCCGCGGCGCTGGTGGTGGCGGCGAGCTTCTCGTGCGGGTGCTACGTGCTCGACACGGTGGCCTGGATCAACGCCGTCGCCGTGCTCGCCTGGTGGCCGCTGCTGCTCTACGCCCTCGACCGCCTCGCCCGCGACGGATGCCTCCGCTGGGTCGGGCTGGCGGGCCTGGCGGGCGCCCTGATGTTGCTCGCCGGGAGGCCGCACGTGGCGTTGGTGGCGGGACCGGTGGGGGGCCTCCTGGCCCTCGCGCGCATCGGCTCCCTCGAGCGCCGCTCGCGCCTGCGCGCTGTCGGGCGGCTGGCCCTCGCGGCGGGGCTGGCCCTCGCGTTGGCGGCGCCGCAGTGGCTGCCGACCTGGGAGCTGTTGCAGCGCTCCGCGCGGGCGCAGGGGCTCGACCCGAGCCGGACCTCGCCGCGCGACAACCTCCAGCTCTCCGCCACCGGGCTCGGCCATCTGCTGCTCCCGCCCGGCCTGCACACGGGCCCCCAGACGCCCCGCGGGCACCGCGCCTTCCAGGGCTTCGTCGCCCTCGGGCTGGCGGGGCTGGCGCTGCTCGGCCTGCTGCGCCGACGCAGCTGGCTGGGCCTGGCGGGGCTGGCGCTGCTGGTCTGCGGGCTCGGGCTGGCGGTGGGGGAGCGCTCCTGGCTGTTCCAGCTGGTCGCGGCGCTGCCCGGCCTCGGCAAGCTGCGGAGGCCCGTCCGCTACCTGCTGCTGTTCTCCTTCGGGCTGGCGCTCCTGGCCGGGGCGGGGATGCAGCGGGTGCGGCGCTTGCGCACGCGCTGGCTGCTCGCGCTGGTGGCGCTGCTCGAGCTCGGGATCGCGGCGCGCGTGGCGCTGCCCTTCGGCCCCTACGAGGCGTTCACCGCCGAGCCCCGCCTGGCCGGCATGCTGCGGGAGCTCGAGTGGAGAGACCGCGACGGCTGGACCCAGCGCTTCTGGGCCGCGGGGGTACCACCGCTGTACGCGGACACCCTGCCGGCTGATCCCGACGCGGCGGTCGACTTCGTGCGCGATGGCGAGCTGCTGGGCTCGAGCCTGGCGGCCTTCTACGGCTTCCGCGAGGCCATCGGCTACGGCGACCTCGCCCCCCGGCGCTGGGACGCCCTGCTGCGGGACGGCGGACCCGGCGTCTGGGCCTTCGTCGGCGTGCGCTACATGGTCTGGCCGAACGCCCATCCGCCCGAGGGCCTGCGTCCGCTGCGCGCGCTGCCGCTGGGGGCGACGCTGTGCGAGCTACCCGAGGCCGGGCCGCGGGCGCGGATCCTGCGAGAGGTGCAGGTCGTGGCCGGCGAGACGGCGTCGCTCGCCGCGGTGGTCGCCCCGGACTTCGACGCGTCCCAGACGCTGGTCCTCGAGCGCAAGCCGCCGGCGTTTCCGCCTGCGATCGGACCGGCCGCCGAGGCCGACCGCCTGCTCTGGACGCGGGATGAGCCGGAGCGCCTGCAGCTCGAGGTCGCCCTGACCGCCCCGGGCTTCCTGGTGCTGGCCGACGCCTGGGGCCCCGGCTGGCGCTGCACGGTCAACGGCGAGCCGGCGCCCGTGTTGCGGGCGCAACACGCGCTGCGGGCGATCCCCCTGGCCGCCGGGCAGGCGGTGGTCGAGCTGGAGTACCGGCCCGCGCCCCTGCGGCTCGGCCTGGCGGTGGCCGGGGCCGCGCTGCTCGCGGTGGCCGCGGTTGCGCTGTGGAGGCGGCGTCGCGGCTGATCGGGAGGCTACTTGCGGGGCGCTTCCTCCGCCTGCCGCTCCGCCCAGCGCCGGAAGATCTCCAGGCTCTCCGGATCGCTCTCCAGCCGCCAGTCGTGCTCGCCCGCGCGGCGCTTGTCGAGCTGGAACCAGACGAAGGCACGCACGCGCGCGTCGGCGCTGACGCGCGTCAGGAAGTCCTCGATCCAGGCGGGCTTGCGGGGATCGTCGGCGCAGCCGATCTCGCTGATGAACAGGGGCTTGCCGAAGTCATCGAGCAGGTCGAGCGAGCGTCCGAAGATCTCGTCGTAGGACTGCCACGCGTGCCACTCGCTGTGGTCGTCGCCGAAGTTGTAGCCGTCGAGGGCGACGTGGTCGACGTAGGCGTCCCCCGGGTAGTAGGGCGCGAAGCCCTCCTCGAAGCCGCGCTCGTCGTAGAGCACGTTCGGCGCGAACACCCACTCGAGCTCGTCGCCGCCCGCCGCGCGCGTGACCTCCCAGGCGCGCCGCCAGGCCTTGCGGAAGGCCTCGGGCTGCTGGCCCCAGGAGAACCAGCCGCCGTTCATCTCGAAGCCGAAGCGGACGAGCACCGGCAGGCCGAGGGCGTCGGCGGCCTCTCCCCAGCCGCGGAAGAAGTCATCGTACGCGCCCTCGGCGATGGCGGTCAGGAAGCTCTCGTCGCTGCGCCCGCCCCTATGGCCCCAGATCCACAGCTCCAGGCTGAGGATGGTCACGAGCCCGCGCGCGTGGTTCTCGCGGACGGCATCGGTCGGGAAGGGGCGCAGGAGGTCGCGGAAGAACATCACGTAGCGGGGCGCGCCGCCGAGGGTCTCGAGCTGGGCGTCGCGGCCGGCGCCGAAGCGCTCGTTGCCCCAGTAGATCTGGTAGAAGCCCCAGTCCGGCCCCGTCCCGAGGCCGCCGCTGTCGGCGACGGGCGCGCTGCCGGGCCCCGGCGTCCCGGGCAGGACCCAGGCGAGGGCGCAGGCGGCGGCGACCACGGTCAGGATGTACAGGGCGCGCATCGCGTTCCTCCCAGCACCAGCCTACGTGGCGGGTGGGGAAGTGCAACCGCCGGCACGGAACCGGAACGTGCCCGTGCTCGTGCCGGACCTCCGACTTCGCTCCCGATTCCGCTTCCGTCCGCAGAATCCAGACGAGGTTCGCATCGACCGACGGCTTGTCCCCTGCCGGTCGATGTATACTCTGAAAGGCGCAGGACGGGAGGGAAGACCATGGTCGTCAAGACGCGGCGCTTCACCGTCGACGACTACCACCGCATGATCGACGCGGGCATTCTCGGCAAGGACGACAGGGTCGAGCTGCTCGACGGAGAAATCATCGAAATGTCTCCGATCGGACGCGAGCACGCCTCGACCGTGGACCGGCTGAATCACCTCCTGGTCCGCCTGTTCGGCGCCACCCACCAGGTGCGCGTCCAGGGTCCGGTCGAGCTCGACGCGCGCTCCGAGCCCCAGCCCGACCTCGCGCTGCTCGAAGCCCGGGAGGACTTCTACCGGACCGGGCATCCGACCCCGCTCCAGACCGCGCTGCTTATCGAGGTCGCCCTGAGCAGCCTGGCCTATGACCGCGACGTCAAGGCCCCGTACTACGCGAAGCGCAAGATCCGCGAGCTGTGGATCGTCGACCTGACGGCCGATGCGCTCCTCGTCTTCCGCGACCCGGAGGACGACGGCTACCGCAGCGTCGTCCGCCTCCAGCGGGGCGCACTCGTCACGCCGCTCGCTTTCCCCGCGACCGCGATCCCCGTGCTGGAGATTCTCGGGCCGCCGGTCCGCTGATCTTGGCGCCGCTGGTCCTCTGGAGGAGGAGCGGAACCAGTGCTCGCCGGGGTGGATGCCGATCGAATCGGCATCGGCATCGGCATCGGACTCGGATCCCCCCGGTCAGCCCCCGACCCGCTCCAGGCTCTCGAGCGCCGCGGCGACCTCGGCGACGTAGGCCGGCTCCTCCGCGAGCCGGCTCGCGTTGTCGCGCACCTGCAGCGCGGCCACGCGGGCGGCGGCGAGGGCGAGGATGCCGGCGGCCTCGGCGTCGGGGCGCAGGTTGGGGTTGCCCTCGCGCACGCACAGGACGATTGCCGGCAGCAGCTCGGCGACCCGGCAGGCGAGCCGGGCGGGGACGGCGCCGGCCTCGTGCAGGGCCGCGGCGACCGCCGCCACCCGGTCGGGGTCGCTCTTCTTGCGGCGGTAGGCGGCGAGCACCCGGGCGTAGGCGGCGGCGTCGACTTCGCGGAGCTGCTCGAACAGCTCGCGGGCCTCGGCCAGGCTGCAGGTTTGCAGCTGCTCGCGGAAGGTCGCGAAGCGCTTCTTCTGCGAGTGCCCCTCGACCAGCTGCAGGAGCGCGGCGCTCAGGCTGGCGACCAGGGCGGCGGCCGCGCCGCCACCCGGTGTGTCGTCGGGGTCGGCGAGCCGCCGCGCGAAGGCCTCGGGAGAGTGGACACGGGCGAGGAAGGGGGCCAGGCGCTCCTCGAGGATGCGCTCCTCCCAGCGCGGGGCGAAGGGCAGCGCGAGCCCGAGCAGGCTGGCGGCGGCGAGGGCCGGGGCGAGGCCGATCAGCTCGACGTTGGTGATCTCCAGCCCGCGCGCGAGCAGGCGCTCGGCGAGCTGGCGCGGCGAGCGGCGGCGGTGGTCGAGCAGGTTGCACGAGACCTGCACCGTCCCGCGCGAGGCCAGGGGGAAGCCGAGGGCCTGGACGAGGCCCGGCTCGCGCAGGGCGACCGCTGCCTCCCGCGCCTCCTCCAGGTCCGCGGCGACCTCGAAGTTGAGGGCGATCAGCGGCGGGCGCACGCCGACCGCCACCGCGCCGCCGCTCGGATGCACCGCGTGAGGCCCGAGATCTGGCGTGCGGCGCGGGCTCGTGCCGATGCTCTCCGCGAGCTTCTCGAAGCCGCCGGCCCGGAAGCGGGCGGGGGCGAGCCGGCCCTTCCGGCGCGCTGCGCGGCCGTAGAAGAAGACCGGCAGCTTGCGCCGGGCGAGCCGCCGGCCCAGCTCGTGGGCGACGGCGAGGGCCGCGCTCTCGGGGGTGCCGAGCAGGGGCACGACCGGCAGCACGTCGAGGGCGCCGATGCGCGGGTGGCAGCCGCGGTGGCGGCGCAGGTCGATGCGCTCGAGGGCGAGGTCCGCGAGCCGCTCGCAGCAGCGCAGCAGCGCGCCGCGGGTGGCGGCGAAGCTCAGCACGCTGCGGTGGTGGTCGGGGTCGGCCTCGAGCCCGAGCAGGGCGGCGTCCGGCTCGGTCGCGAAGAGCGCGCGGACTGCGTCCAGGAACTCCGGGTCGCGGCCTTCGCTGAAGTTGGGGACGCAGAGGAACAGAGGGTCCATAGGAAGTCTCCGGGGCGTGCGTGCCGCAAGCCAGTCAACAATGTCCGAAGTCTGTGGTGTCGCTTCTCCTGTAGGGGCAGGGTCCACCCCCGCCCGCGGGAGGGGGACTGTCTCACGAGTCCAGTCACGTACGCCTTCTCCCGCTTCGCGGGAGGGGGGTAGACCCCTCCCCTACATTCGGATAGGACCATCAGCCCAAGCGAGGCATGGCTCGCATGCCGCACGTCCGAGATCACCCGTGGTGTGCGTTGGAGTCCAATGTAGGGGCGGGGTCTACCCCCGCTCGCCGAAGGCTTGGGGACGTGCCCGACCGGGTTCCGTGAGACAGCCTCGTAAGCCCGTCGCCTACAAGAGAATCCAGACGGTTTGTAGCAGGTGTTGAAGCTCGCCACAAATCGATGGCGAGTTGACAGGCCGCCAGGAGCCGAAGCGAAGACGGCGAGCCGGCAGGATCGGGAAGGGAGGAAACCGCCCCCCAGCTTCGCACGCGAAGCTCAGCCCACCTCCTCCCAGAGCGGCCGCCGCGCCCGCCAGAAGGCCGGCAGCGAGCCCGCGGCGCGGACCGCGCGGCCCTGCTCGCGATGCAGGACCTGGACCGCGTCGTCGGCGTCGAACAGGAACAGCTCGCCGGCGTTCTGGCCGAAGCACAGCATGTCGGAGCCCTCCTCCAGGGAGGCGAGATGGGCCTGGTAGCGCGGGCGGCCGGCGTCGATGTCGGCGAGGCCGGGCTGGACGTCCCCGACGCCGAAGAACTGCAGGTCGAAGGCCCCGAAGGTCAGGCGGCCGCCGTCGGCGATCGCGAGCAGGTCACAGAAGGGCCGCGGCAGCACGCGCCCGCTCTGCTCCTCGAAGCGCCGGATGGCCTCCGGCCGGGCGGGCACGAGCGGCCACAGGCGCTCGCCGCGCGCCGACCACTGGCTGACGCCGAGCTCTCCGCTTGCGATCAGGGCCTCGAGCTGCATGTTTTCTCCGGTCTGGACGCGACGGCGGGATCATACCAGAGCCCCCGCCGCCTGCGAAGACCGTCGGATGGGAACGGGCTCACGCGGCCTTGCCGGTCCGCAGCCAGGCATCGACCGAGGTCGCGACCGCCTCGCCGTAGGAGCACGCGAAGCGCAAGCCCTCCGCGTCCTCCCGCAGCTCGGCACCGTGCAGCTCGCTGGCCGCGCGGCGCAGGCTGTCGCGGAGGGATTCCGGGACCACGCGGCGCCGCAGACGCTCGTGGCACGCGGCCAGCACCCTCCCGAGCTCGGAGACGGCGTCGAGCAGATCGAGCCATTCGTGTTCGGACATGTACGCATCCATGGTGCCTCCTCCACCACACAGGTACGCCGATCGGGCACACACGCTCAGGAGAGAGCGCGCGTTCGCCCGCACGGAGGGAGACGGAAGGCCCTCGGGCCCGGTGGCCCGCGCGCCGCTGGGAGACGGGCACGCCGCGGGCGGGGTGGTGGTTGTTCCGGGCGCGGGGGCCCGGTTCCTGGTCGAGATGACGGCAAGCCGCGTGCCAGTATTCGCCCGGCCCGATCGAGCGGGCGCGCCTCCGCGTCCGCGCGGCGTTCTCCGGCGCCGGCTCGGCCGCGGTGGATGCCAGCTGCCGCGTCGGCGCCAGGTGGGCCACGCCGGAGGCTGGCGTCCCCTACCGGCGTCCGCGCCCGTCCGGTAGACTGACGGTGGATTCCAACCCCCGCAGGCCCATGCCTCCGTCGCGCTCCCGCGGACCGCTCTTCGTCTGGGCGGCCGTCTTGATCTTCGCGGCCGCCAACTCGGTCGTCCGCCGGCTGACCGAGCTCGGCGCCGAGAACCTGGTCGACGGCCGCAACGCGATCACCTTCTGCAACGTGCTGTTCGTCGGCAACGTCGCGGCGCTCCTGTGCCTGCTCGCCTACTACCGCAAGCAGTGGACCCGCGCGGCGCTCGCGGCCCTGCGTCCGCGCGACTGGCTCAGCCTGGTCGCGCTCGCGGTGTTCTCGGGAGCCCTCGCGCCCGGGCTGACCTTCACCGCCCTCGACCAGACCAGCGTGACCAACGTCGTGCTGGTCGGGCGCATCGAGCCGCCGCTGCTGCTGGTGTTGTCGGTCCTCTTCCTCGGCGAGAAGGTCGACCGCTGGACCGTCCTCGGCTCCGCGCTCTCCCTCTTCGGGGTCGGGCTGATCGTGTGGCTGGACCGGGCGCCCGGCGAGGGCTTCATGCTCGGCCGCGGCGAGCTGTACGCGGCCTCCGGCGCCGCCGTGCTCGCGCTCTCGACGGTGATCGCGAAGGTCGCGCTCCAGCGCATCCCCCTCGGCATCTTCACGGTCTTCCGCACCGGCCTCGGGGCGCTCGTCTTCTTCGTGTTCGGCAGCTACCTGTACGGCGTCGAGCACTTCCAGGACGTCACCGCGCCCTATCTGTGGCAATGGATGCTGGTGTACGGGGCGGTGATCGCGGCGGGCGGCCAGCTGTGCTGGTTTGCGGGCATCAAGCGCGCCCGCGCGGCGGACGTCTGCCTGGCGAGCTCCTTCACCCCGATCGCCGGCGTCCTGTTCGCCGCGCTGCTGCTCGGGGAGAGACCGGGCAGCGCCCAGTGGATCGGCGGCGCGGTGGTCGTCGCCGGCATCGTCCTCGCCCAGGTTCCCCTGTGGCGGGCCCGCGACAAGAGCGCGGCCGCGCCCGAGAAGGTCGCGGCCGTCGGCGAGGGCGAGACGGGCTTCGGGGGGGTGTAGCCGCTACCCGCCTTTGGGCCAGCCCGCGTCGTGCATCTTCGCGGTGTCGATCCAGCCGCTGACGCGCACCGTGCCCGGCCAGCCGTACTTGACCTGGCGCTCGCTCTTGCGCTCGCCGGTCTTCGGGTCGATAAAGCCGACCGGCTTGGCGAAGTTCAGGCCGCCGCCATCGATGGTCGTCCACTTCTCGGTGCCCTTGTCGCCGGGCTCGTTGGCGCGCATCGTCGCGATGTGCTGGAAGTAGCCGGTCTTGATCTTGACGGTGATCACGAAGTCGCCGGGCTGCGGGCGCGCCGGGGAGTTGCCGTTGAAGGGCACCCAGGCCCCCGGAGGCAGGCTCGTCTTCCGGGCCGCGTTGATCTCCTTGTACATCATCGGCAGGAAGCCCTGTGGCGAGAGCCCCATCTTCTTGTCGGTCTCCATCTTGATCTTGCTCGCCCCGTCGAGGCAGCTCGTGTAGCCCGGCATCACCTTCTTCGCGTTGTCCCAGGCCGCCTGGCTGACGACCTCCTTGCCGACCAGGCTGTCCGCGATCTGCACCAGGGTCTGGCGGTACTGCTCCCCCTTGCTGTCGGGGGCCGCGGAGGAAGCGCCGGGCGCGGCCGCAGGGGCCGCGGCTCCCGGAGCTCCGGCGGCGGGAGCCCCTGCCGCGGGAGCTCCTCCCGTCGGCGCGCCCGCGGCCGGCGCGGCGCCCGCAGCGGGGGCGGCCGGCAGACCTTGGAAGGGATCGGGGACGCCGACCGTCTTGCTGGTGCGCGCCTTGATGTCCGCGCCGGTGCGCCAGTGGAAGCGCATCGGCTTGCCCGCGGCGTTCTTCTTCTCGCACCAGTCGACCGTCGCGATGCCCTCGGCGTTGCAGAAGATCGACAGCAGCGGCTTCTTGTTCGTCCCGCGCAGCAGCCAGCGCGCCTCGAGCTGGTCGTGGAAGGGCGCGCCGCGCAGGGAGCGGATCAGCCAGCTGATCGGCAGGTTCTTCTCGGTCAGGTCGAGCCAGTCGGAGGCGTACACGATGTCCCCGCCGGAGCGCTTCCAGAGCGCGAGCCGCGCCTGGCCCCGGGGCTTGAAGCTCGGCTTGAGGTTGCCGATCCCGGGTGCGATGCCGATCCCGAGGTAGGGGTTGCTCGAGCCCGCGATCGACTTCCGCCAGCCGCCCTCGAACAGCACCGAGCGGCAGGCGCCCGGCGGCGTCATCCGGAGGGAGTTGCCGGTACACCAGATCTGCATGTTCTTCTTGGTCGGGTGCTTGCGGATCACGATGGCGATGTGCCCGATGCCCTGGGTCCGCGCCCAGCAGATGCACGCGCCGACCTTGACCCCCTCCCAGACCTCGTCAGACCAGCCCTCGATGCCGGGGCCCGCCTCGGACGGCTTGAACAGCTTGCCCCCGGCGGGGCCGAAGTAGTTCGGCGTGTCGGTGCCGCTGCCGATGTCGCCGAACGGGTTCCCCTGCCAGCCGTACATGCCGAGCGCGGTCGACACCGACTGCTGGCACTGGCCCGCGAGCGGCACCTCGCCGGCGTCGCGGATCTTGGCGAACACGTCCTTCTGCGAGCGGTCGTAGAAGTAGACCGGCATCGTGTAGGGGATCCCGGTCTGATGCTCGGCGACGGCCCGCGCGAACAGCTCCTCCTTGGTCAGGGGGAACTGGTTGTACTCCGGGTGGTTGAAGGCGTCCTGCACGCCCTCCCGCGCCCGTTGGCAGATGAACTTGACGATGTCCTCGACCTTGTCCGGCGAGGCGACGCCGTGCTGCGGCTTCGGCAGCAGGTTGATCGCCTCGAGGATGTTCGGTGGCTTGGGGTCGGTGATCTTCCCCGGCTCGATCGCCACCGCCCCCGGCGCGCCGCCGGCGGCCGGAGCGCTGCCGCCGCCGCCCGGCGTCGTGCCCTCGCCCGGCGGCATCTCGACCCCGCACTTGGTGCAGTGCACCTCGGCGGAAGCCGTGGAGGGCGCTCCGGTTGCCGGCGCTCCACCCGCCGCGGTCGTGCCCGGCTCACCGGACCCATCCGCGCCGCTCGCCGCGCCGCCGCCCGCCGCCGCCCCGGAGGAAGGCGCCCCGCCCGAAGAAGGCGCGCCGCCGCCGGAGGGCGTCCCCGAGGAGGGCACCGCCGAGGTCGGCGTCACGTCCTTCTGCATGTACTCGAAGTGCATGTAGTCGTGGTAGTAGCCGCCCCAGGAGTAGCCGAACTCGCGGAAGATCTCGACCATCCACTTCGGGATGTCGAAGGGCTTGCCCGCCTTGTAGGGATTGGTCGAGGGGTTGATGTCGATCGCGGTCCCGAAGCTGTGGTTCGACACCCGCCCCCACTGCACGCGGTTCTTGGTGTTGTCGTACTTCAGGAAGGACATCGGCCAGCTGCGGTTCCAGTCGGAGATCTGCGCGCGGGCTTCGGCGTAGTCGGGCCCGTCGCGGATCACGCTGCGGGTCGTGCTGTTCTTCATGTAGCGCACGCACAGCGCGCCCACGCTGTAGATGTGGTAGTCCTGGTTGGCCTGCTTGAGCTTCTGGAACAGGCCCTCGACCTTCTCGGCGAGCTTGCTGTGCACCCGCAGCTTGCGCGTGCCGCTGCGGTCGGGGCCGAGGCCGACGATCGTGACCGACTTCGTCGAGCTGCCCTGGAGCGGGTTCCCCCAGAACGACGCCCGCTCGGTGTTCTTCACCTGTGAGCGCAGGTTCTGCCCGAAGGCGCTGATCACATCCTGCTTGGTGGCACAGACCTGTTTGTACTTCGCGTTGTGACTATGGCCCACGTCTCTTGCGTCCCTGGAGTTTTGCTTCGGCTTCGCACCCGCGCTCGTGTACGCAGCGAGAGCACGTGGTCTGGACGACTTCGTCGAGGAATCCCCAGTCTTCCAGGACCGACACACCTCGATGATACCCAAAGCAGTGCGGTTTCTCCGCCGCGACATCCCGGGTCCACAGGCAGTCGGCCTCGCATCCCCTGAAGTCATTGGGCTCGGGGTGCTTGCGGCAGAACCAGTCGACGATGCAGCCGCGGTTGAAGGTCACGCTGCGGCTGAGGTCGGGGGCGAAGTCCTCGCGCCCGTCCTCCCACTCGGACTCGTAGTCGAGCTGGTCCTCCTCGAGGTCGTCGAACCAGCCGGTCGGGACCGGGATCTGCTCGGCGGGCGGCCGCTCTTCGGGCGCGTCCTCCCCGAACTCCCCGCGCTCCGCGGCGGCGAGGGCGCGCGCGGCCTCGGCCTCGATCTCCTCGCGGTCGAGGGTGCGGTTCTGCTCGATCATGCGGTCGAGCTCGTTCAGCGCTTCGTCCACGTGTCCTCCTGTGTCGAGCGTAGCGGTGCGGGAGTGGAAAGGGAAGCGCGTCGGCCAGATCTTCCGCGCCGGAGGGATTCCGCTACCATGGCGGGCAGGGCGGGGGAGGACGTGTGGAGGAAGTCATCATCGTCGGCGGCGGCCTCGCCGGCCTGAGCTGCGCGACGGCGCTGCGCGCGGCCGGCCGCGACCCGCTGGTGCTCGAGGCGGCGGAAGAGCCCGGCGGCAAGGTGCGCAGCGAGCGCCGCGGCGGCTTCCTGCTCGAGCGCGGACCGCACACCTTCCTCGGCTCCGCCGCCCCGATGTTCGCGCTCGCCCGCGCCGCCGGCCTCGAGGATGCCCTGCTGGCCAGCCGGAAGGCCGCCCGTCGGCGGCTGATCGCGCGGGGCGGGAAGGTCCACCCGGTGCCGACGAGCCCGCTCGCCTTCCTGCGCAGCGGCCTGCTCAGCGTCCGGGGCAAGCTGCGCCTGCTCGCCGAGCCGCTGTGCACGGCGCGCGGCCAGCCCGACGACAGCGCCGCGACCTTCTTCGCCCGGCGCTTCGGGGAAGAGGCCGCGCGGGTGCTCGCCGGCTCGTTCATCAGCGGCATCTACGCCGGCGACCCCGCCTCGCTCAGCGCGCGGGCGGCCTTCCCGACCCTGTGGAGCTTCGAGCGCCGCTCCTGCGGCCTCTTGCGTGGCGCCTTGCGTCGGCGGCAGCGGGGCCCGCGGCCGCCACGCCGGCGCGGGCTGTTCTCCTTCCGGGAAGGCATGGGGCAGCTGACGCGAGCCCTCGCGCGCCGGCTCGGGGAGCGCTACCGGACGGGGGTGGGGGTGCGCGACCTCGGCCCCGCCCCCGGCGGCTTCGCGCTCGAGGCCGGCGGCCGCAGCTTCCGCTGCCGCCAGCTGGTGCTCGCGGTGCCGCCGCCGGTCGCCGCGGAGCTGTGCGCCTTCGATGGGGCGCTCGGCGAAGAGCTCCGGGGCATCCGCATGGCGCCGATCGCGGTCGTGCACCTCGGCTATCCGCAGCGGCTCGCGGAGATCCCGGAGGCCTTCGGCATGCTCGCCGCGCGCGGCGAGGGCGTGCGCAGCCTCGGCGTGCTGTTCCCCTCGCGGATCTTCGAGGGACGCGCGGAGGGCGAGCTCTTGACCGCCTACGTCGGCGGCATGCTCGACCCGGGCGCCGTCGACCTGCCCGACGACCAGCTCGTCGCGCTGGTGCGGCGGGAGCTCGCGGCGTTGTTCCAGCTCTCCGCCGAGCCGTCGCTGCTGCGGGTGCTGCGCTGGCGGCGGGCGATCCCGCAGCTCGAGCGCGGGCACGTCGAGCGGGTCGCCCGCCTGCACGCCGGCCTGGAGCGCTGGCCGGGGCTGCGGCTGGCGGGGAACTACCTGACGGGGGTCGGCGTCAAGGACGCGGTCGCCGCGGGGCTCGCGGCGGCGCGGGGGCTCGTCGGAGATTCCTGACGACAATCCGGAACCATCCCGGGGCCGCCGGTGTCGAAACCGTAGGAGGAATCGACCATGCGCATCGCCATCATCACCCTGCTCACCCTGTGCGCCGGCGCCTGCCTGGCCCAGGACGAGCCCGAGACCGTCGACATCCGCTACATGCTGCGCGGCTACTTCTACGCCGGCACCGCCATCGAGGACGAGCAGGCCCTCGGCGGCTTCGGGAGCTCGGACAACCTGCCCGTCGAGGCGCCGCGCGAGCTGCTCAGCGAGGGCCGCATCACGCTGGTCGTCCAGCTCGACGAGGACGTCCGCTTCGCGGGGAAGTACCGCGGGCTGCGGGTGTTGCTGCTCAACGGCAAGGACGAGGTCGTCCCCTTCGCGGCCAGCGACAGCCGGCTGAGCATCGTCCAGGAGGCGCGGGCGGAGGACGGCACCTGGAAGCCGATCGAGTACCTGCCCTCGAGCTGGTGCGGCAACAGCTACCACCGCGTCTTCCTCGCCCCCGGCCAGTGCTGGCGCTTCGTCGCTCCCCGCTGCGAGGGCGAGGTCGAGCCCGAGCTGCGCTTCCGCCTCGAGCACGAGGACGGCGCGATCGTCTCCGAGAGCTTCCGCGGCAGCATCAACCCGGAGCAGTTCGAGGTGCAGCGGCCGTACAACCCGCAGGGGTTGATGGACCCGTACAGCGACTGAGCGACGTCAACGCCGCCATGGATGGAAAGAACCCGGCAGTCGCCGGGCTCTATCTTGTCGGCGCTCCCGTCCCGCCTACGGCTCGATCGTCAACGACACCGAGGCGGTGAACTGGTTGAAAGACGGCCCCGGCTGGCCGACGACCGTGACGGTGGTCGGGGCCGGCGTCGCGTTCAGCTCGTTGACCG
>JAUIEM010000215.1 GCA_030428695.1 bacterium | reverse complement strand
GCCGGCGGATTGTTCGCCGTGAGGCTCGACCACGTCGTCGCCACCCGGCCGAGCATGTCGAACTCGTAGATCAGGCGCCGGCCGACGCCGAGCAGCAGCCCGTTGCTCGCACGCCGCAGGTCATTGGTGCGGGCGAGCTCGCCCTGGAGGAACCAGACCACCTCTCCGGTCTCGTCGAGGGCGATCAGGTAGGACGTCGGGTTGCACTGGGCGCCGAACAGGATCACGCCCGGCTCCATGCGGTCGACTTCGCTGATCAGGATGTCGGCGTGCGGGAAGCTCGGCGGCAGCGGGTCGGTCGTCAGCCCGAGCGGGCCGATGGTCCGCACCACGCCGTCGAGCGTCGCGACCTCGACCGTCACCGTGTAGGTCGTCGCGGCCCGCAGCCCGAGCACCGGCAGCTCGTGCTGCGTGCCCCGGCTGGTCTGCGGCAACGTCCGCACGTCGGCCCCATCGTCGAGGTGGACCCGCACCTCGGTCTGCACGTCGGTCTCGAGCTCGAGCAGCGCCGCGAGGGGGGTCGCGCCGGTCGGGTTGAGCACCAGGTCCGGCCCTGTGAGGATGTGCGCCAGACCGCCGCCGCTCAGCTCGACGGTGTCGGTGGCCTCGGGCTGGCCCAGAGGCTGGAGGACAACACACAGCTGGGCCTCCCGGATCCCCGCCCCCAGCGGGGTGAACTCGATGGCGACCGTCGTCGACTCGCCCGGTCGCAGGGTGAGCGGAAGGGTCGGGAGGACAAGCCGGAAGTCGTTGCTGTCCGGACCCTTCAGGATCACGTCGCGGATCTCGACGTCCCCCGCGGTCGGATTGTGGACGACCACGGGCGGGGGCATCAGGGTCGCGCCGACGGACGTGGCGCCGAGATCCTTGCTGCTCTCCTCGACGAACACTGGGGAGGCCGGGTTGCTGCTGGAGCTGTCGCAACCGACGAGGAGCAGGGCGAGCACAGAGACGATGGCGGGCGGAGATCGCATTTTCCCTCCGGGACTGGAGACTCTCTTCGAGGCGCAGCCTCTCGGGCTGCGGGTCTTCTGCTATGGCTGCGGCTGCACCGCCTGGAAGCTGTGTGGGCATCCAACGTGACGTGCGCCACCCGCGCACCCAGGCGGTAAAAATTCGGAGGAGGGGAAACAGGCAGGCGGAGGGCTGGGGAAGCGGGGCCTGCCCTCGGCGCGGTCGGGGGTGTGCGCACCGATGCGAAGAGGGGGGCGCGCCCCCCTCTTCGGCCGCAGGTCTCCGAGCCGGATCAGGCCTTGTCTTCGTCCTCGGAAGGCTCGTCGGAAGGCTCGTCGGAAGCTTCCTCAGCTTCCGCGGTCGCTTCCTCCGAAGCCTCCGCAGTCGCTTCCTCCGAAGCCTCCGCAGTCGCTTCCTCCGAAGCCTCCGCGTCCGCTTCCTCCGAAGCCTCGGGCTCGTCGTCCTCGACCGGCGTGAGGTCCTCGCCCGCGACCAGCTCCTGCATCAGGCTGGTCAGGCGCGTCGCGAAACCGACCGGGTCGTTGACCGGCGTGCCCTCGAGGACCTGGGCCTGGGCGTAGAGCAGCTCGACCCAGTCGCCGAAGCGCTCGGACTTCGCCGCCTGCAGGGCCCGCAGCTTCAGGACCAGCGGGTGGTCGGGGTTGATCTCGAAGATGCGCTTGTTCTGCGGCACGTCGCGGTTGCTCTGGCGCAGCAGCCGCTCGAGGTGCGCGTGCATGCCGAACTCCTGGGCGACCAGGCAGCAGGGCGAGTCGGCGAGGCGCTTGCTCAGCTCGACCTTCTCGACGCGGTCGTCGAGCTGCTTCGCGATCGCGTCGGTCAGCTTCTTGAACTCCTCGCTCTTCGCTTCCTCTTCCTTCTTCTTCGCCTCGTCCTCTTCGTCGTCGCCGTCGAGCTCGAGGTCGCCCTTGCTGACCGAGACCAGCTTGGTCTCCTTGTACTCGGTCAGACCCATCACGACCCACTCGTCGATCGGGTCGGTCATCAACAGGACCTCGTAGCCCTTCTTCTTCAGCGCCTCGAGGTGCGGGCTGTTCGACAGGGTCTGCAGGTTCTCGCCGATGATGTAGTAGATGGCCTTCTGGCCGTCCTTCATCCGCTCGAGGTACTGGTCGAGCGAGGTCCAGCCGTCGCCGTGGGTGCTGTGGAAGCGGGCGAGCTTCGCGATCTTGTCGCGGTTCTTCTGGTCGCTGTGGATGCCCTCCTTGAGGACCATCCCGAACGACTTCCAGAACTTGAGGTAGGTGTCCTCGTCCTCGTCGGCCATCTCCTGCAGCCGGTCGATGACCTTCTTGACCAGCGAGCTCTTGATGAAGCGGACCATCTTGTCTTCTTGCAGCAGCTCGCGGCTGACGTTCAGCGGCAGGTCGTCGCTGTCGACCACGCCCCGGATGAAGCGCAGGTACTCGGGCACGAGCTCCTTGCACTCGTCCATGATGAAGACGCGCTTGACGAACAGGCGGATCCCGCGGCGGTCGTTGTTCGTGAACAGGTCGAAGGGCGGGTTCTCGGGGATGAAGACGAGCCCGGTGAACAGCGCCCGGCCCTCGATGGTGAAGTGCGCGCGGGCGAGCGGCGCGTTCCAGTCGTGGCTGAGGTGCTTGTAGAACGCGTTGTACTGCTCGTCGGTGATGTCGTCCTTCTTGCGGGTCCACAGGGCGGAGGCGCTGTTGACCTGCTCGAAGTCGGTCTCGGTCACCTTGTCCTTCGGACCCTCGGGGTCGGACTCATCCTTCGGCACTTCCTTGGTGCGGGTGACCTGGAGCTCGATCGGGAAGCTGACGAAGTCGGAGAACTTGCGGATCAGCTCGCGCAGCTTCCACTCGTAGTTGAACTCCTTCTGCTCCTCTTTGAGGTGCAGGATGATCTCGGAGCCACGGCCGTCGAGCTCGCAGGGCTCGACGGTGAAGCTGCCCTGGCCGTCGCTGGTCCAGGCGAAGGCCTGCTCTTCGCCGGCGGGGCGGCTCTTGACGGTGACCTTGTCGGCGACCAGGTAGCTGCTGTAGAAGCCGACGCCGAACTGGCCGATCAGGCTGAGGTCGCTGTCGCCCTTCTCTTTGAGCGCCTGGATGAAGGCGGTCGAGCCCGAGCGCGCGATCGTGCCGAGGTTGCCGATCAGCTCGTCGCGGCTCATGCCGATCCCGTTGTCACGGATCGTCAGGGTGCCGGCCTCTTCGTCCGGGATCAGCTGGATCTTGAGCTCCTTGTCCTCCCCGAGCAGGTCGTGGTCGGTCAGGGCCTGGAAGCGCACCTTGTCGAGGGCGTCGGAGGCGTTGGACACCAGCTCGCGCAGGAAGATCTCCTTGTGCGAGTACAGGGAGTTGATCACCAGGCTGAGCACCTGGTTGACTTCCGCCTGGAAGGTGAAGGTTTCGGGGTTTTCCACGGTCGTCGTCATCGGCAGGTCTCCTCGCAATGGGCTTGATCTCGCCGGCCTGTTGCAAGCCGCGCACCACTCGGAGCCAACGCCACAAGTGCAGCTACTGCATATGGTTGCGGGCGTGCCCAGAGGAGGTTCCCGGCGGTCGATTTGGCAGGCGGCTTGCGACCCTTGTCCGCGGACTGCCTTTTTGGCAACATGCCGCGCCCCTGGGGGGAAGCATGAAACTCCTGATCCAGATCAGCGGCGTCGCGAAGAGCTACGGTCCGCAGGTGATCTTCGACGACGCGAGCGCGGCCTTCTCGCTCGCCCACAAGGTCGGCGTGATCGGCCGCAACGGCGCCGGCAAGTCGACGCTGTGCAAGATCATCCTCGGCGAGGAGGCGCCGGACGCCGGCGAGATCATCCGCCACACCGAGCTGCGGCTCGCCTACCTCGAGCAGCATGACCCCTTCCGCCACGACGAGACGGTCGAGCAATTCCTCGTCCGCCACACCGGCCTGGAAGGCTGGCGCTGCGGGCAGATCGCCGGGCGCTTCGAGCTCAAGCGCGAGCTGTTCGAGGCGACCCCGATCGGGCAGCTGTCCGGCGGTTTCCAGACCCGCATCAAGCTCGCCGCGATGCTGCTCGCCGAGCCGAACTTCCTGATCCTCGACGAGCCGACCAACTTCCTCGACCTCGACACCCAGCTGCTGCTCGAGTCGGCGCTGCGCGACTACAGCGGCGGCTTCCTGATCGTGTCCCACGACCGCGAGTTCCTCAAGCGCACCTGCTCGCACACCCTCGAGGTGGCGCGTGGCGGCCTGACGCTCTTCCCCGGCGCCCTCGAGGAGTACTTCACCTTCCGCGAAGAGCAGCTCGAGAACGTGCGGCGCCAGAACGCGAAGACCGAGGCCCGGCGCCGCCAGCTGCAGACCTTCGTCGACAAGAACCGGGTGCGGGCCTCGACCGCACGCCAGGCCCAGTCGAAGCAGAAGCAGCTCGAGAAGCTCGAGTTCATCGAGATCGGGCACTCCCTCGCCGAGGTCTCGATCAGCCTGCCCGAGGTCAGCTCGACCCCTGGCCCCGCGCTGCACTGCGAAGACCTGACGATCGGCTATCCGGGCAAGACCGTGGCCTCGAAGATCCACCTCGACTTCCAGCGCGGCGAGCGGGTCGCGATCGTCGGCGCGAACGGCCAGGGCAAGACGACCTTCCTGCGCACCCTGGCCGGCGAGCTCGAGCCGCGCGGCGGCAGCTTCGCCTGGTCGTCGACCCTCGACTTCGCCTACTACGCCCAGCACAAGTACGGCACCCTGCCCGAAGAGCTCGACGTCGAGACCTACCTGCGCAGCGAGGCGGTGATGGGCACGCCACGCCAGACCATCCTCGACCTCGCGGGCTGCTTCCTGTTCCGCGGCGACGACATCGAGAAGCGCATCGGCGTGCTGAGCGGCGGCGAGCGGGCGCGGCTGTGCCTGGCGGGACTGCTCCTGAGCGGGAAGCCGCTGCTGCTGCTCGACGAGCCGACCAACCACCTCGACTTCGAGACGGTCGAGGCGCTCGGCTTCGCCCTCGCGGACTACGGCGGCACGGTCTTCTTCACCTCCCACGACCGCACCTTCGTCAGCCTGGTCGCGACCTCGGTGGTCGAGGTCAGCGGAGGGCGGGTCGCGAGCTTCCCCGGGGACTACGCGACCTACGTCTACCAGCTCGAGCGGCGCGCCCGGGACAGCGATCGTTCGAGCGGAGGCAAAGGGAAGCGGAAGAGCGGCAAGAGCAGCAAGAACGACCACGCCGCGCGCAAGGAGCGGCGCAGCCAGCTGCGCAAGCTGAAGAACCAGGTCGCGCGGCTCGAGAAGGAGATGGCGCGCCGGGAAGCGGAGAAGCAGGCCCTGCTCGCGGCCTTCGAAAGCGATCCGAGCTACGACCCCGAACGCCAGACCCGGCTCCAGGCGCTCAGCGACGCGATCAGCGCCGACGAGGAGGCCTGGCTCGAGCTGCAGGCGGGGGTCGAAGAGCTCCAGGCCGAGGATTGACGTGCCGTCGGAGGCCTTCCCAGTTGCGTTTCAAAATTCCATCCACAGCATTGCAACTACACGCATGATCGCCGAAACTTGCGAAATCGTCGCGTGGAACAGTAGCTGCCGGACAGCCGGCACGAGCGGACGGGGGTAGCCGCGCTCCCTCACCAGGCGCCTTCGGGCACGCTTGAGGGCAGGGGCCTCCGGGTCTTCCATCGCTATCGCGCGTCGGAAGGGGCTTCGGAACGGAGTTTGCTGGGGTTGGGACCGTGCACCCAACGCTGAGACAGACCGACCGTGGCCGCCACGAACGCCACCAGGAGCAGTAGCATGAGCAAGAGAGATCGACGTCAATTCATGGCCGACGCGGCCAAAGTGGGAGCGGCCGCGGCCCTGACCCCGGCCTTGATGACCGGTTGCCAGAGCAGCAGCAGCGACGGTGGCGAGGACAACTTCGTGGCGTCGGGCGACGTGTCGCAGTCGTCGGTCGTGCTGTGGGCACACCCGCGGGCGATCGGCAGCGTCGGCTTCGATGTCGCCGACGACGCGAACTTCGCGAACATCGTCGCGACCGCGACCGAGGCGACGACCGCCGAGAACATCCCGGTCAAGACCACGATCACCGGCCTGACCGCCGGCACCCAGTACTGGTACCGCGCGATCGGCCCGAACGGCACCGGCGTCGGCACCTTCCGCACCCCCGCCAACCTCGGCACCTTCGCGGGCCTGCGCTTCGGCGCCAGCGGCGACGCCCGCGGCGAGAAGGCGCCCTTCCCCGCGCTGAAGAACGTCCCTGGCCGCGACCTCGACTTCTTCCTCTTCATCGGCGACACGATCTATGCCGATTCGCCGTCGCCGGACCTGCTCAGCCAGCAGGCCCTGACCCTCGACGACTACCGGACCAAGCACAACGAGAACCTGTCGATGCGCGCCGGCCTGAACTCCCAGGCCCTGGTCCGCGCCTCGACGGCGATCTTCGCGACCATCGACGACCACGAGGTGACCGACAACTTCTCCGGTGGCGCACACCCGTCGACCGACCAGCGCTTCACGTTCACGACCGAGAGCTTCATCAACGAGACCGAGCTCTACAACACCGGGCTGCAAGTCTTCCAGGAGTACCATCCCCTGGCCGACGAGTTCTGGCCGACGATCGGCGACCCGCGCACCGACGGCAAGCGCAAGCTCTACCGCTTCCGCACCTTCGGCTCCGACGCCGCGGTGATGGTGCTCGACGGCCGCAGCTTCCGCGACGCCCCGGTGCCGGCGGTCTCCTCGTTGAGCGACCCGACCGCGATCCAGAACTTCATCCTGTCGACCTTCACCCCGGGCCGCACGATGCTCGGCGACATCCAGTTCCAGACCCTGATCGGTGACCTGGTCACCGCGCAGCTGTCCGGCATCACCTGGAAGTTCGTCGTCGTGCCCGAGCCGATCAGCAACCTGACGCCGCTCGAGGCCCAGGACCGCTTCGAGGGCTACGCCGCCGAGCGCGCGATGCTGCTCGGGGCGATCCAGTTCGGCGTGCAGTCGGCCGGTGTGTCGCACATCGACAACGTCGTGTTCATCTCGGCCGATATCCACGGGACGGTCGTCAACAACCAGACCTTCCTCGACCAGACCCTGACCCGCCACGATGTCGTCGGCTGCTTCGAGATCGTGACCGGCTCGATCGCCTCTGGCGCCCTCGGCCCCCGCGCGATCGAGCAGGCCTTCGTCGGTGGGGCCCTGCCGGCAGCGAACTACAACGGCTACCTGTCGCTGAACTCCGACAACGCCCGGGACGCCTTCTTCGACAACTTCGCGAACACCATCCTCGCGCAGACGGGCGACCCGCTGCTCGGCCTCGACAACCAGACCTCGGTCAACGCGACGCTGATCAACGGCCGCTACACCCGCGCCCACAACTACGGCTGGACCGAGTTCGAGGTCGACGCGACCACCCAGGTGCTGACGGTGACCACCTACGGCATCTTGAACTACGAGCAGGGCATGTCGGTCAGAGCGACCGCCCTCAACCCCGAGATCACCCAGCGCTTCACGGTCACGCCGCAGTAGCCGACGCGACCGCCGTCGAAGGTGCAGCCGGCCCCCCGTGGGCCGGCTGTCTTCGTGAGGGCTGGATCGGGCGACGAGCGACGCAGCCAGCGGCGGCGAGGGGCCAGCGAGAACCTGGATGAGTTGTGCCGGAGGGTGGGCCGCACACGCCGCCGCGTGCGGGGGAAGATGCGAACAGCCGGGCCCGTCGGGGACCGGCTGCTGCGATTCGCGGGGAGAGGACTACCAGAACAGCGGGTTGCTCGCGTTCGGGTAGTGCAGGTCGACCATCTCGGCCTGCCGTCGGCGCTCGCCGATGCCGCCGGCGTTGTCGGCATACTGGTCGGCCGCGTCGCCGAGCAGGGCGAGGGTGCTGCGCCAGCTCTCGAGGGTGAGGACGGCACCGATCACCGAGTAGTCCGGCTCGCCGCCCGGGACGGTGGTCGGCTCACTGCTTCCGCCTTCACCGAAGTTGATGCTCTCGAGCACGCAGTGTCCCTTCAGCGCCCACAGCAACAGCAGCGTATCTTCGCCCAGGCCTTCGACCTTGTCGGCCATGCGCTTGGCGCCGATCGCGGTCTCGAGACGCTCCATGCGGCTCTCCAGCTCGGCGAACGCGGCCTCGGCGGCCTCGGCCTTGGTACGCCCGCGGGTGTACGGCGCGAGGATCGCGCGGGGATCGGCCTCGTCGGGGATGGTGTAGCGGAAGCCGAAGTGTTCCGCCGCGCGGGCGAGCAGGTCGACCAGCTCGCTCTCGATCGCGACGATGCTCTTCTGGACCTCGACCGGATCGCGGCGCTCTCCGGTCAGACGCGCGAGCACGTTCTCTTTGCTGCGTTCGATGCTCGACTGGGCCAGGGCCCCGGTCAGAAGGCAGGGCAGCAGCAGCCCCGCGGTGATGGTCCTGATCATGCGGATCTCCTTTCGTTTGCATCCGGGGACATAGACGGACCGTCGAGCAGGGTATTCATCCTGCTGCCGTTTCGGACGTCGGGTGTCGAGGATCAGTACTTGACCCGCGCCCACTGGTGGCGGATGGCGGGGGCCATGTCGGCGAGGCGTGGCAGGGTCTTGTAGCCGAGCGCGAGCTCCATGTCCATCAGCAGGTGGCTGAGGTCGCTGACCGAGAGCGTCTCGGCCTCGATGTGCTCGACTTCCTGGGCGAGGTCGTTCAGCTCCTGGTAGAGGCGGGACAGCCCCTGGCTCAGGGGCAGCTCGTGGCGCGACTCGCCCTCGCCTGGAGCGCTGTAGGCGTCCTTGAACTGCCGCGAGGAGAAGACGTCGCGGAGCATCGCGTCGACCCGGTAGAAGGTCGCCTCGGAGTCCTTGTGCGGACCGCTCGGGTGGTGGCCTTCTTCGGCGCCGAGCTTGATGTGGATGAGGAAGTCCTCGAGCGCGCGCTCGAGCACGCGCAGCTCGTAGCCGAGGCGGGCCAGCCAGAAGTCCATGCCGCCGAGGATCTTGAGCTCGCCGTCCGCGCTGGTGAGATGGTCGATGTACCAGCAGTAGGCCTTGGCGGCGTGATGCGCCAGCTCCATCGAGTCGCAGAGCTTCTCGACGTACTCGGGATACCCGAGCTCGCAACCGGCGGCCTGGACAGTCTCGGTCACCCGGCGCGTCAGCGTTTCCCTCACCACTCCCCCGTCCCGAACAATCCGGCGGAACCGTGCGATGGCCCGCCCTGAGCGCTCTCTCCGTGCATCGATAAGGAGTATAGCCAGGTTGCAGAGGCCCTTCAAGGCGACCGGAGCGGGATCAATGCTGGTGGTACTTCTCGTTGAAGTCCCGCCGCGCGAGGGCCGTCGATTCCTCCCCGCCGACCGCCGCCAGCAGCTCGAGGAAACCGTCGACCAGAGCACCCAGGCCGAGCTCCGACTCGCCCGCGACCGACAGCACCAGCTCGAAGTTCCCCTGCGCGTCCTCGAGGCTGTCCTCGGCGCGCCGCATCCGCACCCACAGCTCGGCGCAATCGAGCAGGCGCAGGCCGCTCTTGGCTTTGAACGAGGCGACGAAGGCGAGGGCGACGCTCGCCCGCGTGAAGCGCCCGAGCCCCTCTTCGGCGTCGAGGTTGTGCAGGTAGGCGGCGTACACCGTCTCGGCGGCGACGCCGAGGTTGCGGGCCTCACCAGCGATCGCGCTGACCACGTCGAGCGCGACCGGGGTCTCGGCGCCGGCCTCGAGCAGGGCGGTCAGCTGCGCGGCCTGCACGTCGAAGGGCACGCCGCCGTCCGCGAAGTTGACGGAGAAGGCCGTGGCGATGCGCAACGGGTCGATCTCCCCCTCGGCGGCCGCGAGCACCGTCGCGAGCGCGTCGACGGCGGCGAGCGGCTCTCCGACCCCGTCGAGCAGCGCGAGGGCGAGATCGTCCGCGTCGCCGGCGGTGCCGAGCACGGTCACACAGCGGGCGTAGACCGCGGCGGCCTCGGCCCAGTCCTCGCGCGCGATCAGCACCCGGAAGACGCGCTCGACCTCGATCCCGTAGCGCACCCCTTCGACGGCGAGCACGCGGCCGAGGGCGGCGGCGAGCCCCGGCACGGGCCGCGAGGAGGCGGCGGCGAGCTCGGCGACGAGGGACAGCGCGTCGAAGGTCTCCTCGCCGGCGTCCAGGGCGAGCCAGGCGGCGTAGGCGTCATCGAGCGGAAGCTCGAAGCTGTCGGCGCAGTCGGCGATGTCCTCGAGGGCGACGGCCCGCTCTTCCAGCGGCCCGGGGAGGCCGTCCAGCATCGCGCGCAGCCGGGCGAGGGGCGCGCCCGACCAGCTGTGCACGGTCATCAGCACCAGCGCGATCTCGCAGGCGGCCCCGGCGCCGTCCGCAGCGCAGGCGACCAGCGTGTCGACCAGCCCCGCCAGCGGCACCTCGAGCGCGATCGCCTCGGCGAAGAGATCCTCGGCCTGGAAGACGTCGAGCTCGGGCAGCGCGCGGACCGCACGCGCGAGCTGGGCGTGCACCTCGGCGAGCGGCAGCTCGAGCTGCTCGGCCGCGTCGACCTGCAGCTCCAGCCAGACCTGTGCGAACAGCGGACCGTCGGACCAGGCTCGCGCCGCCAGGAACAGCTCGAGGAGCTGCGACGGCTCCCCGTGTCCCGCCTCGGCGAGCGCGGCCGCCTGGGCGAGGCCGATCGCCGCCAGCCGCGGCTGGCGGTCGGCCGCGAGCGCCGCGAGGGCCAGCCGACGGCCGGTGGTCGCATCCCACACCCCCGCCGCTTCGCCTTCGGCGAGGACTTCCCGCAGCGCGTCGACGCCGAGCAGATGCTCCGCCGGTTCCCACCAGCTTCCCCAACAGCTCGCCGCACACACCAACCACATCGACAGGGTCCGCATCGCCACTCCTCCGCGCTCCCCTCAGGCTACCTCTTCGGCAGCCGGCGTGCCCGGCGCGCCGTCACCGGCGGCCGCCACAGGCTCGTCATCGTCGACCGGGGGCGGCGGGGCGACCCCGAGCGCGGCCCGCAGGTCCTCGACGATCACGTACAGGCAGGGGATCGCGCCGAGCGTCAGCACCGTCGCGAAGGCGAGACCGAAGGACAGCGAGACCGCCATCGGGATGATGAACTGGGCCTGGAAGCTCTGCTCGAGGATCAGCGGCGCGAGCCCCGCGATCGTCGTCAGGCTGGTCAGGATGATCGGCCGCAGGCGCACCTCCGCGGCGCGCACGACGTCGTCGTGCAGGCTCTTGGTGCGACCCCGCTGGCGGTTGATGAAGTCGACGAGGATCAGGCTGTCGTTGACGACGATGCCGCACAGGGCGACCGCGCCGATCATCGACATGAAGCTCATCTCCATCCCGAGCACCAGGTGCCCGACCACGATGCCGACGCCGGCGAAGGGGATCGCCGCCATCACGATCAGCGGCTGCACGTAGCTGCGGAAGACCGCCGCGAGGATCACGTAGATCAGGATCACCGCGATCAGGGTCGCCTGCCACAGCGAGCCGAGGCTCTTGACGGTCTCGTGGGCCACGCCCCGGAACCGCATGTCGAGGTCGGCGAGGGACGCCTCCGCCGCGACCGCGTCGGTGACCTGCGAGGAAGACGTCGTCTCGCGGTCGACGCTGGCGAGCAGCCGGATCGCGCGCTTGCGGTCGACCCGGTTGTACACCCCCTCGCCGCGGGAGACCTCGAAGCGCGCGACCTCCCGCAGCCGCACGCGGTCGCCGGCCGGGGTGAAGACATGCAGCTGCTCGAGCTGGCCGGGGGTCTCGAGCAGCTCCTTGCTGTAGCGCACCACGACGTCGATCTGCCCCCGGTCGACCCGCCAGGTCGACGCCTTCAGGCCCTGGATCGCCGCCCGCACCTGCTCGGAGAGCGCCTGCACGGTCAGGCCGACGGCGCGACCGTAGGGCAGGAGCTCGAGCTGGATCTCGAGCTTGCCCGGCTGCGCGTCGGTCTTGATGTCGTGGACCCCGTCCAGCTTCGACAGGTAGCCCCGCAGCCGCTCGATGTTCGCCTCGAGCTCCTCGCCGTCACCCCGCAGCTCGATCTCGATGTCCGGGCCCGTCGGGTTGCCCGTCGCCGCGTCCCAGCGCAGCGACTTCACCCCGGGCAGACCGCTGCTCAGCTCACGCAGCACCGCGAGGATGTCGTCGGAGCTGCGCTCGCGCGCGTCCGGCGCGAGCAGCTCGAGGAAGATCAGGCCGTAGTGCGAGCCGAGGTCGTTGGTCGAAGCGGCGGTGACTCCTGCGGGCTGGGTCATCACGCCGACCAGGGAGAAGCTGCTCTTGGCCTCCGGCACGTTCTCCTGCACCCGCCGCTCGAGCTCGGCGATGGTCTCCGCCGTCCGGTGCAGCGGCGTGCCGACCGGCAACTCGACCTGACAGAACAGGGTGTCCGCCTCGTCGGTGGGGCTGAGGTGGAAGGGCACGATGAAGGCCGCGACCGCCGCGCACAGCACGGTCACGCAGACCATCGCGAGCAGGGAGAGGTAGCGGTGGCGGAGAGCGAGCCGCAGCACGGGCTCGTAGAAGTAGCGGAACAGCCCCTTGAGCAGCCCGTCGACCTTGTTCTGCAGCCGCTGCCCCTTGCGGTCGGGCTTGCGCAGCGAGGTCGCGAGATGGCAGGGCAAGAGGATCAACGCCTCGATCAGGGACACGGCGAGCGCCACGGACACGACGACCGGCACCGGGCGGACGATCTCCCCGAGCTTCCCGTCGATCATCATCAGCGGCAGGAAGGCCGCGATCGTCGTCGAGATCGCCGCGACCACCGGCCAGCTGACCTGCTCCGCCCCCTTGACCGCGGCTTCGACGGGGCGCATGCCCGCCTCGACGTAGCGGTAGATGTTCTCCCCGATCACGATCGCGTCGTCGACGATCATGCCGAGCACGACGATCAGCGCGAACAGCGTCATCAGGTTGATCGAGATGCCGAAGATGCCCATCACGATCAGCGTGCCGAGGAAGGACACCGGGATGCCCGACGACACCCAGAAGCTCAGCCGCACCGACAGGAAGAGCGTCAGGCTGAGGAAGACCAGGATCAGCCCGTAGAAGCCGTTGCGCGTCATCAGCTCGACGCGCTCGTTGATGTACCGCGACAGGTCGGTGTGCATCACCAGCCGCACGCCCGGCGGCGGCTCGAAGCTCGCGACGACGTCGCGCACCCGCTCGGCGATGACGACCGCGTCTTCATCCGGCCCCTTGTAGACGATCACCCGGGTCGCCTCGGTGCCGTTGAAGCGCCCGGACACGCGGGGCTCCTTCCAGGAGATCGACAGCTCGGCGAGGTCGCCGAGCAGCACCTGCTGGCCGTCCTCGCCGCTGACGATCGGCAGCTCGCGCAGGGCCTCGATGGTCTCGCTGCGGCCGAGGCTGCGCACGAGCACCTCGCCCTGGTCGGAGCGCAGCACCCCCGCCGGGATGTCCTGGTTGCCGCGGGCGACAGCGGCGGCGACATCCTGCGGCCGCAGGCGGTACTCCTCGAGCAACCGCGGGTGCAGCCACAGGGTCAGCTCGCGCTCGGGGATGCCCTGCAGCCGGGTGCTCGAGATGCGGTCGTCGCGGAGCAGCACGTCGTTGAGGTCCTCGGCGACCTCGCGCAGGGTCTCGAGGCCGTGGGGGCCGGTGACGGAGACCGAGATCACCGGTAGCTCCGGCTCGAGGTAGCGGCTGGTCACGCCCTCGCGGACGACCTCGTCGGGCAGGTCGTCGACCTTCTCGAGCTCGGCGTCGACGTCGCGCAGCACCGACTGGGGGTCGGTGCCGATCTCGAGGGTCAGGTTGACCAGCGCGATGCCTTCCCGGGCCGAGCTGCTCATCGTCTCGACGCCCTGCACCCCGACGAGGGCCTCTTCGAGGGGAATCACCACCGCCGCCTCGACCTCGGCCGGCGAGGCCCCGGGATAGACCGCGCTGACCGCGATCGCGTCCGGGGTCGTGTCGGGCAGCAGCTCCCGGGGCGTGGTGAAGGCCGCGAGCAGGCCGCCGCCGACGATCGCGAACAGCAACAGGTGCACGAGCACGGAGTTCTTGACGGAGAAGGCGGGCAGGCTCACGGGCGGCTCTCGCGGGCGCCGGGGCGCCGAGGGGCGGCTATCCTACCGGTTGGAAGGGGGTGGGGGAAGGTCGGAGCGATGGGTCGCGGGGCTTCCCGCGCGGTGGCGGGCAGCGCCCAGGGGAGCCCGCGGTCGTCAGCCTTCCAACGCCGCACCCAGACGCGCGATGTTCGCTCGCATCAGGCCGATGTAGCCTCCCGCGGCATCGTCCGGCGGGCCCTCCCCCGGCGAGAATTCGACCGGACGCAGGCCAAGGCCCTCGAGCGCGGTGCGCAGCGTCGGAATCGGCTCCGCCTCGAAGAGGATCGCCGCGGGCGCTCCGTTCGCCGCCTCGAGCGCCGTCACCAGCTGCGTGCGGGCCTCCGTGGACAGCTCGGACGCCGGGTCGATGTCGAAGTTGACGACAGTCCAGCCGTAGCGCCGCGCGAGGTAGTTGTATGCCGGGTGGTTGGTCCACAGCGGGCGCTCGCCGAGCGTCCTGCTCAGCTCGCGCAGTCCCGCGTCGAGGCTGTCGAGCGCGGCGCGCAGGGCGTCGGCGCGCTGCGCGAAGGCCGCGGCCTGGGAGGGACGGCGCTCGGCCAGCGCCGCCTCGATCGCGCCGACCGCGACCTCGGCCAGCTCCGGGTCGAGCCAGGTGTGGCCGTCGATGCCCTGGTGCGTGTGCTCTCCCCCGCCGCCGTGGCTGTGGGTCGTCGCGTGCTCGTACTTCAGCCAGTCCGCCTCGAAGGAGGCCGCGCAGTCGACGACCTTCGAGCCGGGCAGGCTGCGGGTCACGACCCATTTCTCGAGCCCGGCCCCGTTGAGCACGATCAGGTCCGCCGCCTGGTACGCGGCGAGGACGTCGGCGCCGGGCTCCCAGAAGATCGGGTCGGCGTCGGGGGGCAAGGGGCAGGTCACCTCGACGGCGTCCCGACCGATGCGTCGCGCGAAGTCCGTCGTCGGGAAGAAGCTGGTGTAGACGGTGAGCCGATCGCCGGACTCCGAAGGAGGCGCCTGGTCACCGCAGCCGAGCAGCAGGGTCGCGAATAGAAGGGAAAGGAGACGGACGGACATCGGAGCTCCTCCATGGGTGCGCACACCCAGGCCGGGCTCGACGCCCTTGCTGGGTGTGCCGCTGCGCTCGACGGGCGGATGCGTTACGCGAGGTTCGAGGCGGCGAAGTCCCAGTCGATCAGGTTCCACCAGGCCTCGATGTAGTTGGCGCGGCCGTTGCGGTAGTCGATGTAGTACGCGTGCTCCCACACATCGCACACCAGGATGGGGCGCACGCCGTCGCGGCAGGCCATCGTATCGGCGTCGTGGGTGTCGACGACCTCGAGCTTCCCGTCCCGCTGCACCAGCCAGGCCCAGCCCGAGGCGAAGTGTCCGCCCGCGACCTTGCTGAACGCCTGCTTGAAGTTGTCGAAGCTGCCGAAGCTCGCGTCGATCGCGGCGGCGATCGCACCGCTGGGCACACCACCGCCACCCGGTTTCATCGATTTCCAGTAGAAGGTGTGGTTCCAGGTCTGCGCGGCGGCGTTGAACGCGACACGCTCTTTGATCAGCGTCTCGAGGTCCTTGTCCGCGTGCTCGGTTCCTTCGATCGCGGCGTTGCACTTCTTGACGTAGCCGGCGTGGTGCTTGCCGTAGTGGAACTCGAGGGTCTCCTTCGAGATGTGGGGCGCGAGGGCGTCGAGCGCGTAGGGGAGCGCGGGTTGTTCGATGGCCATGGTCGATCTCCTTTGGATGAGGTTGTGGGCCGTTTCGGTCATGATCTAGATCGTCATCACTGCCCCGAACCTGCCGACCAGGTTCGCTTCGGCGAAGCTCCAATCGACGAGCTCCCACCAGGCGGCGACGTACTCCTTCCGCGCGTTGCGGTAGTCGAGGTAGTAGGCGTGCTCCCACACATCGCAGACAAGCACGGGTGTGAAGCGCCCGGCGTCGAAGATCGAGGCCGCGTCCGTGCGCATCACGTCGAGGTTGCCGTCGACCCGGCGCACCAGCCACGTCCAGCCCGGGCCAAAGGTGCCGGCCGCGACGTAGTTGAACTTCTTCTGGAAGCGGGAGAAGCCGCCGAAGCTGAGCCTGATCAGCTCGCCGAGGGCGCCGCGAGGCCGGCCCCCTCCTCTGGGACTCATGCTGTTCCAGGAGAAGTCGTGGTTCCACACCTGGCAGGCGTCGTTGTACACCACCCTGTCGCGGATCAGCTCCTCGACCGACTTCCTCTCGTGCGGCGTCCCCGCGAGCAGGTCGTTGATCTTGCGCACGTACTCTTCTTGATGCTCGTAGTGCATGCGGAGCGCCTCTTCGGAGATGTGCGGAGCGAGGGCGTCGAAGGCGAAGGGCAGGGGGGCGAGCTGGATCATGCGAGGGCACCCGGGTTGGCGTAGAATCGACAGCGTGCGGCACGCGGCCGATTAATAAGAATGCGAGATTTTTAATAAGCCAGGAGCCTGACCATGTCAACAGGAAGCAAGATCGTCACCTTCTCACTGGACACCGAGCTGTGCGCCCGCTTCGACGCCTGGGTCGCGCGCGAGGGCTTTCCGAGTCGGTCGGCCGCGCTCCAGCGCCTCGTGCGCGAGGAGCTGGAATCCACCGGCGATGGACAGACCGGAGGCAGGGCCCTGGTGACCGTGACCTTCATCTACGACCATCACCGCCGCGAGCTGCTCGAACGGCTGACCCACCTGCAGCACCAGCATCTCGAGCTGGTGGTCTCCACCACCCACGTGCATCTCGACCACACGCGCTGCCTGGAAGTCCTGATCCTGCGGGGCCCCGAGCGAGAGGTCTGCGACCTGGCACGGGCGCTGGCCAACACGCGGGGCGTCGAGCGGGCGCGGATCTCGGTGCTGCCGATCTCCGCGTCCCCCTCGCCCTCCGGACACGCGCACGACGGA
>JAUIEM010000214.1 GCA_030428695.1 bacterium | reverse complement strand
CGCCGCCACCCGCAGTACGAGCCGGGCACGGTCAAGCTCTTCATCGTCTTCGAGAGCCCGCGCGCGATCTTCCGCATCGAGGAGATGGCCTGGGAGCTGCATCCGTGGTTCGTCGGCGGCTCCCTCGGCTGGCACGACTTCCTCGCCTCGACGGCGCGGGTGTTCCGGCGCGACCCGCGCTACCGCATCCCGGTCAAGGCCGACCCGGACATCGTGATCAACCACATCAAGGAGTCCCACAGCATCCTGGCCTCCGCCCTCGACCCGATCGGCGGCGTCAAGATCGGCGGCATGTACGGGACCCTGTACACCGACGGCGACCCGCGCTCCTTCCAGGTCTCGATGGTCGGCTACATCCGCGACGTGATCACCCAGATGAAGCGCGGCCTCGACGGCTTCTGGGTCGCCCACCCCGACTTCGTGCGCATCGGCCTGGCCCTGGTCGAAGCCTGGCGCCAGGGCGAAGCGGTGATGCGCCCGCTGATCGCCGCCCTCGTCCCCGAGCCGACCGAGCTCGAGCCGCTGCTCGCCTTCGTCTTCGGCCCCGACGTGCCCGGCCTGGACGCCGCCGATCCCCGCTACCCGCGCGGCGTGCTGGCGGCGGACATCGAGGTGTCGGACACGATCGCGAACGACGACCCCGAGGAGGTCCGCTACAACATCTTCCAGGCCCTGCAGTACCTCGCCGCCTGGCTGAGCGGCACCGGCTGCGTCGCCCTGCCCGCGCAGCTCAAGACGGCGAGCGGCGCGCCGGTCTTCGTGCGGGTGATGGACGACCTCGCGACCACCGAGCGCTCGCGCTGGGAGCTGTGGGCCGAGGTCGCCCACGGGCGCGTGGAGGTGGAGGAATTCGAACGCATCCTCGCCGCCGAGCTCGCCTTCCTGCGGGCCGGCGAGGATCTGCCCGACAAGCGCGTGCAGGTGCGCTGGGAGGGCGAGGCGGCGCGCTGGTATCCGATCGCCGAGCGGCTCTTGCGCCAGCTGGTGCTCGACCCCGAGCCGGTCGAGGCGGTCAGCGAGCTGCTGCTGCCCTTCGTGCACGGGCCGATCCGGACCGCGGAGGATCCGTGGGAAGCGGCGCGGGCGCTGTGTCCGGGGAAGTTCGCCTAGGCGGAGGCCGTGGGATGCGTCCGGTCCAGGTCTTCGCCGCCGTCGCCCTGCTCTGCGCGGGATGCTTCTACGGGGGGCGGGCGTGGCTCTACCGGGGGGAGTCCGACTCCCACAACGTCCACGGTGCCGCGTGATGCGGTTTTTCAGCCCGTAGGGAATCGGCATCGGAATCGGCATCGGAATCGGTATCGGAAGACCCTCACTCCCCCCGGATCAGCACGATCGACCCCGGCTGCAGCACCGTGAAGGGCACCTCCGCGACCGTCAGCATGGCCTGGGCGAGGGCGAGGCTGTCGTAGCTGCCGGCGGACACGCGCACCTCGCCGAGGTCGCGCAGCGGCAGGGGCTCGACCACGTGCAGGCCGGTCGCCTCCAGGCGCGAGAGCAGCGCGCGGGCGTCGCCGCTGTAGGGCTCCGCCAGGGTCAGGCTGCGGCTCGGCGGGGGGTCGCTGCGGGGCGTCGCGGCGGGCTGCGGCGGCGGGGGCGGGGGCGGCGGCTCGCTGCCCGGCTCGACGAGCTGGGTGGTCAGCTGGGCGAGCACGTACTCGGTCTCCTCGATGCTCGCCATCAGCCGCTTCGCGCGGTCTTCGTCCCCCGCGCGGAGGGCCTCGGCGCGCTCGAGCTGGAGCGTCTCGAGCAGGCTCTTGAGGTACGCGATCTCGGTGTCATCGGCGCAGACGACGCCGAGGAGCAGAACGCACACCAGGGCTCGTAGACCTCGGCCTCGCATCGGATGTCCTCCTGTTTGACCTGCCGGCCGCGCGCGGCGTAGAGTAGGGGTTTCTCGCGCGCGGAGGCAGGTGTGTCCCTGCTGGTCTATCCCTATCGGCGGCTCGGACCCGACCGGACCTTCTGGATCTGGATCCTGTGCGCGATCTTCGGCTATCTGACGTTCGACAGCGCTCTACTGTTCGTCCTCAATCCTACACCATTGGAGATCGACTTCTCCGAGCTGAGCAAGGAACGCTTCGCCCTGCGCCGCTGGGTGCGGGTCTACGGCGTCGAGCTCGGGGCCGTCGAGCGGCCGCCCTCGGAGGGCGTGCTGGTCGACCGCAACGCGCTGTACGGCTTCGACCTCGGCAGCTACCGGCCGGGGGAGAGCAGCCGCCGCGACCGCCACTTCCGCGAGCTCGGTGAGGTCGTCGTGCGCTTCAACGCGAACAAGAGCCAGCGCAAGCCCCGCGAGTTCGCCGTCCTCCTCGCCCAGCCCGAGCGCTGCCGGCCCGAGGATCAGCGTCCGCCTGGGGAGCCGCATATCTACACGCAGATGGCCCGCGACCTGTTCCCGGTCTTCCAGCGCATGGAGAACCGCGGGCGGGGCTTCTACGAGGGCATGCTCGAAGACCTCGATCCCGACCTCAGGCAGCGCTACACCGACCTCGACCTGCAGTTCGCCTCGCAGATGCTGCGCTGCGGCGCCCGCCCTTCGCCGAGCGAGGCGGCCCTGTTCGGCATCGCCTTCCTGCTGTCGGGGGTGCTGCTGATCGGCTTCCTCAAACAGGGTGTCGAGGACGAAGAGGAAGCGGAAGAGCCGGAGGCGCCCCCGGCCGTCGCGGTCGCCGTCGAGGCCCCGCCCGCGCCCGCCGCCCCGGTCGAGGCTCCGGCGCTGCAGAAGGGCCGGAGACGCTCGCGCCGGCCGACCCAGCTGACCCTGCGCGACCGCACCCGGCGCGCGTCGCGCACCGGCTTCCGGCCGCGTCCTGGGTGAGGGGCAACGTCCTCCACCGACCCGTTCCCGTAGAACGTCGGTCACTGCTCCAGCGGATCGGGTGCGAAGAGACGGCGCGACCGCCGAAGACGGGGCTCAGTCGCTCGACGACTTGAACAGGTCGAGGAAGCGGTCTTCGTACTCGGGGAACAGCCCGAGCCGGTCGAGCTCTTCCTTGAGGGCGATCGCCTCGTCGCGGTCTTCGGCGGCGGCCTGGAACATCGCCTCGATATGGGCGCGCTGGGCGTCGTTGTCGTCGTCGTCATCGGCGTCGTCGAGGGCGGCCGGCAGCAGGTCGATCTCGGTCGTGTCGGGCAGCTCATCGTCGTCGTCGTTGCCCGCCTTGCGCCGCATCTGCTTGATCAGCCCGAGCAGGCCCTTGTCGACCGCGTCGGCGTGGGCGGACAGCTCGCGCAGGTCGAGCTGGTAGCCGAGATGCCGCGAGAACAGCTGCAGGATCGCGAGGGAGGCGCGCGGGTTGGGGACCATGAAGCCGACGTAGGGCAGCTCGCCGAGCAGGCAGATGCCCTCCATGCCGCGCTCGGCCGCCGCGACCAGGAGCACGCCGTTCAGGCCCTTGATCTGGCCGTCGTCGAGGATCTCGACCGCGTCGTTGGTGAACTCGTCGAGCAGCTCGGCCTGGTTGACGACGACGAACACCCGCGGCGTCGGCTTGGGCTTCGACTTCGTCGCCATCGCCGCGAAGGTGAACACCCGCCGCACGCCGAGCTCTTCGGCCTGATCGAGCAGCCGGTGGCACATCTCGAGGCGCCGCGCGCCCGGCTGGGCCTCGCCGACGAAGATCACCAGGTCGCGCTCGGCGTCGGGGTTCCGCCACACGTAGAAATGGCTGCGCGGCATGCGCAGGTGCTTGATGACCCCGTGCTGGAACTCGACCTTCTCGACGTCGAAGAACTCCCGCGCGTGGAGCTCGCAGAGGAGCTCGGCGGGGAGCTTCTCGACCAGGTAGCTGCCGGCGCCGAGCGCCACCTTGCCCATACCGGGCCAGACGGCCACCAACCAGGGGTTACGCAGGTCGCCGTGCACGGCGCCCTCCTTCTGCCAGACGAGCACTCAGTGTAGGTCAGGCTCGAGCAGAATGCAAAACGACCGCGCCACGGTGCGCCAGGGGCGCGGAGCTCGAGATCAGGCGCCGAGTTTCTTGAGGAAGTCCTCGTGCAGCGTGTAGATCGAGCCCTTGCCCTTGCCGTGGCAGACGACGATCTCGCGCTTGATCAGCTCGGTAAGGTCGCGCCAGCCGGTCGATTTGCTGACGTTCATCTGCTCGTAGTACTCGCGGTTGCGGATGCTCCCCGCGTCCTTGAGGTACTCGATCAGCCGCTTCTGGCGGTCGTTGAGGTCGAAGGGCAGCTGGTCGGTCAGGCGGTGCGGGCTGCTCGGCATCAGGGCGGGGACGTTGCCCAGCGGGGAGAGCGGCTCGCTGCTCGGGCTGATGTGCCCGTCGAACATCAGGGCGTCACGGGTGATCACGTTCCCATCCGCCATGATCTTCGCGCGGTCGACGACGTTCTTCAGCTCGCGGATGTTGCCCGGCCAGTTGTAGCGCATCAGCGCCTCGATCGCGTCCGCGGTCAGGCGCATCTTCGGCTCCTGGGCCTCGAGCCCCTCGCCGAGGAAGTGGTCGACCAGCAGCGGGATGTCCTCCTTGCGGTCGCGCAGCGGCGGCAGGTTCACCTGGACGACGTTGAGCCGGTAGAACAGGTCCTGGCGGAACTCGCCCTTCTCGATCAGCTCCATCAGGTTCTTGTTGCTCGCCGAGATGATGCGCACGTCGACCGGGATGGTCTCCTTGCCGCCGACCCGGCGCACCTCGCCCTCCTGCAGCACGCGCAGGAGCTTCTTCTGCATCGCGAGGCTCATCTCCCCGACCTCGTCGAGGAACAAGGTGCCCCCGTCGGCCATCTCGAACACGCCCTTGCGGTCGCGGTCGGCGCCGGTGAAGGCGCCGCGCACGTAGCCGAAGAGCTCGCTCTCGAGCAGGGTCTCGGCGACCGCCGCGCAGTTCTCGGAGATCAGCTTCTTGCGTTGGCGGGGGCCGTTGTAGTGGATCGCCTTGGCGACCAGCTCCTTGCCGGTGCCCGACTCGCCGTGCACGAAGACCGGGACGTTGGTCGGGGTGATGCGGTCGATCAGCTTGAAGATCTTCTGCATCCGCGAGCTGCGGCCGACGATGTTGTCGTAGTTGTATTTGAGCTGGACCTCGGCGCGCTGGCGGTCGAGCTCGCCCTTGAGGTCGATCACCTCTTCCTGGGTCTGCTCGAGCTTGCGTTCGAGCTGGATGTTGAGCTTCTTGATCTCCTCGCCCTTCGCCGACAGCTCCTTGAGCAGCCGCGCGTTGGTCACCGCGAAGGCGCTCTGCTGGGCGAGGGCGTCGAAGAAGGCCAGGCTCGACTCGTCGAAGCGGTCGCGGGAGGCGCGGGTGTCGACGTAGACGGCCCCGAGGATCTGCTCGCCGAGGGCGAGGGGCACGCACATCACCGCGCGGATCTCGAGCTGCTCGATGCTGCGCGACATGTCGTGGCCGCCGGCGGTGTCCTCCACGCAGATCGGGTTGCCGGTGTCGATCACCTGGTCGACGACCGACTGGCTGTAGTCCTCGGCCTCGATGTTGTTCTTGAAGCGGTCGCGGGCGACCCGCACGGTCAGCGACTCGCCGGCGAGCATGAAGAGGATGCCGCGCTCGGCCCGGGTGATCTCGATCATCGCGTCGAGCACCTGGCTCAAGAGCACGTCGAGGTCGCGGATCGCGTTGATGCGCTCGGTCGTCTCGATCAGGGTCAGCACGTTGCGATAGTCGGTCGCCGTGTCACCGCTGAACACGCCCGCCAGCTTGTCGGTGCGCTTGGCCCGCTCGGCGAGGTCGGGGCTCCACAGCCGGTAGCGGTCGGCCCCTTCCACCTTCGCCTGGTATAGCGCCTGGTCGGCGCGCTTGAGCAGCTTGGCCTCGGTGTCGCCGGGGATCAGGCTCGCCATCCCCATGCTGATCGTCAGCAGCTCCTGGCCGTGCACCCACTCGGCGTCGCGCATCGCGTGCACGATCTTGCGCGCGGCCTCTTCGGCCCCGCTCGCGTCGGTCTGGGGCAGGATCAGGGCGAACTCGTCCCCGCCGTAGCGGGCGCAGATGTCCATCCCCCGCAGGTTCCGCGCCATCAGCTTGGCGACCTGCTTGAGCACGGTGTCGCCGGCGTGGTAGCCGTGCACGAGGTTGATGCGCTTGAGGCGGTCGACGTCGAGCAGGCCGAGCACGAGCGGCACGCGGGTCTTCTGGGACTGGCGGATCTCTTCTTTCAGCCGCTGCCCGAAGTAGCGGCGGGAGTACAGGCCCGTCAGGTCGTCGGTCGTCGCCTGTTCGTAGAGGCGGGCGTTGACCAGGGCGATGGTCAGGTTGTTGGCGAGGGCCTGGAAGAACTCGAGGTCGGTCTCGGTGTACTGGTGGCTGATCGACTGGCTGTCGACGTAGATCACGCCGATGATCTTCTGCGGCGGCGCCTGGGGCAGCGCCCGCAGCTCCTGCACCTGGACCCGGGGAAGGGTGGTGCTGACCTTGAGGGGCACGCACATCACGCTGAGGATCTTGAGGCGGATGATCGAGGACATGTCCGAGAAGCGCTTGTCGTCGTCCATGTTCGAGATGCACAGCGGCTCGCCGCGCTCGACGACCGCCTCGACCACCGAGCTCGAGATGCGCCGGTCGTCCTCGTCGAGGGTCTCGAAGCTCATGTTCCGCGCGCTCTTGACCTCGAGCTTGTCGCGGTGGTTGTAGAGCATCATGAAGCAGCGGTCGGCCTTGGTCAGCGACAGCGTCGCGTCGAGGATGGTCTCGATGATGTCCGCGTAGTTGCGCGCGGAGCTGCTCAGCAGGGTCGAGATCTCGTACAGGACGCGCCACTTCGAGTCGGCGACCGTCTTCTTGACCGAGAGCTCCGGGCGGAGCCGTTCCTTGACCTCGTTCAGGCCCTCAAAGAAATCGTCGCCCATTCTTCCCTCTTGTGACTCAGTACCGCATGCGTTTCGGGACGATAGACGTTTCGGGAACGAATGTCAAATCGACGGCGCGGCGTGGTGCCCTGGATGTCCGCCGGTGGGGAATGCTACACTGCGCTTTCTGCCGAACACCGAGGCGCGCACGCGTGTTCCCTTTCGTCGGGGGGATCCCCCTCTATCCGGTTCTCCAATTCCTGAGCTGGGTGGTGTTTTTCGTCGCAGCCCGGCGGCTTCTGGGAAGCCGGGGGATACGTACGCGGCACGCATGGGTTCTCAGCGGCCTCTACATGTTCTGCAACATCATCCTGGCCAAGCTGCTGTTCGACCTGTTCCGCAGCGCCCGGCCGTTCTCCTTCCTCGCCCTGTTCTCCCCGCAGCACTACTTCGACGGGGGCTTCTGGGGCTGGCTGCTCGCCTTCCTCCCGGTCCTGACCGCCTACCCCTTCCTCGTCGGCCTGCGGCCGTGGAAGGTCTACGGGGCCATCGCCCTGACCCTGCCGGGGGTGATCTTCGTGCAGAAGCTCGCCTGCTTGACGATGGGCTGCTGCGCCGGAGCGGAGAGCGCCCTGCCCTGGGCGGTCGTCTTCCCCGTGGGCTCGCAGGCGCCGGTCTGCGGCGTGCCGGTGCATCCCCTGCAGCTGTACGACGGGCTGCTCGCCCTCGGCATCGGCGTGGTGCTGCTGCTGGTCGCCCGGCGCCGCGCCTGGCTGCCGCTGTTGTTCCCGCTGTGGGTGCTGATGTACGCGGTGTCGCGCTTTGCGAGCGAGCTGCTGCGCCCGAGCTGGCAGGGCAGCCTGAGCCTCAGCCAGCACCTCGAGCTCGTCGGGATCGGGCTCGCGTTGCTGGTGTTGACCGTGCTGCGGCCGGTGTGGACGCGGGTTGTCGGTTTCCGGGACGAGGACGGGGAGCGTCAACTCGCGTCGTAGCGGCGTTGTCGGTAGACTGCGGGGACGGCACGCAGGGAGGCGGAAGCCTGGCCGATCTCTACTCGAAGCTGACGGTCGAGGAGCTGCAGCTCGTCGCCGCCGCGGCCGCCGTCGAAGGCGAGCTGTCACCGATGCACCGGATGCTGCTCGTGCGGCTCGCCGAGGACATGGGACTGTTCGACGTCGAGATCCTGCAGCTCAAGGAGAAGCTGACGAAGACGCCGCTCCGGGCGCCCTACGCGACGAAGCCGCCGGAGCAGCTCCGCATCTTCAAGCGCCTCGCCCACTGGCTGACGCAGCGGGCGCGCCTCGACCGGGTCGGCCCGGAGCTGATGTTCCTCGGCACGGTCGGCGTGCGCTGGGGCGTCGACCGACGGCGGATCAAGACCATCGTGCGCGGCCGCATGAAGCGCCACGACGAGACCCGCAAGCTGGTCAGGCTCGACCAGGAGCTGAACCGCCGGGACACGGAGCGCCTGCGTATCAGCAAAGAGCTGCGCGAGCGCGGGGAGCAGCGCCGCGCAGGCGGGGGCTGGCGCAAGATGACGCGGCCGGAGCCGCCGCCGTCATCGGGCGCGGGTCCGAGGCCTCCGGCGGAGTAGCTCGGCGTTTCCTATCTGGCCACCGCTTCTTCGCGGTCTCACACGCAGCGCGCGACCGCCAGCGCGAGGGCGAGCAGCGCGAGGATCGCGACCGCCGCGATGCCGATCCGCCACGCCTCGGAGCTCATCAGCGGGACCTCGCTCCGATGGCAGGGGTCCAGGGGCAGCTCGCGCCGCTGCATGCGCTCGACGTTGGCGAGCAGCGCGGCCCCGTCCGGGTAGCGCTCGGCGGGGCTCTTGCGCAGGCAGATCTGCAGCAGCCGCACGACCCGCTCGGGCACGCCCGGCCAGCGCGGGAACTTCGGCAGCTCGCGCAGGGCGCGCTGGACCAGCTCGACCGCGTTCCGGCCGCGGAAGGGCGGCTTGCCGTAGACCGCCATGTACAGGGTCGCCCCGAAGCCGTAGACGTCGGCGGCCGGTCCGGCGGTGCGCGGGTCCCGGGCCTGCTCCGGGGCCATGTAGGCCGGGGTGCCGAGCATCGTGCCGGGGCGGGTCAGGCCCGAGTGGCGGTCGCGGCGCCGGGCGAGGCCGAGGTCGACGAGCTTGACGTCGAAGCTGTCGGTCACCAACACGTTGGCGGGCTTGAGGTCGCGGTGGACGACCTCCTTGCCGTGGGCGTAGGCCAGGGCCCGGGCGAGGCCCGCGGCGATCTTGAGGAGCTTGGCGACGGTCAGGGTCTTCGCGGCGAGCAGGTCGATCAGGTCGAGGCCGTCGACGTACTCCATCATCAGATAGGGCCGGCTCTTCACCGCGCCGACGTCGTAGACCTGCACGATGTTCGGATGGTTCAGGCGAGCGGCGGCGCGTCCTTCCTCGAGGAAGCGCCGCAGGTAGGCCTTGTCGCGGGCGAGGTCTGCGTCGAGGACCTTCAGGGCGATCGGCCGGTCCATCGAGATCTGCACCGCCTGGTAGACCGTCCCCATGCCGCCCCAGCCGAGCCGCCGCACCAGGCGGCAGCCCGCGGCGTTGGCGAAGGCGACCTCGTCGGGGGTCAGGGCGGCGTCGACCTTCTCGCGGTAGTGGACCGTCGTCTTCTCGTCGGCCCCGTCGTCGACGCGGGTGACGACCGTGTCGCACTCCCCGCAGCGCTGCCCGTCGAGGGGCTGCCCGCAGGTCCCGCACAGCTCGGAGCGCGCCACGGTGTTCCTCCCTCAGGCCGGGCGCGCGGGCGCCCGTCCCCGGTCCCGGCGTCCGCCACGCGTCGCGCAGGAAACTCCCGGGGAGACCGTCTCGTTACCAGAATAGCAGAGGCTTTGCGGGGCTCCCGCGGGCCTGTATGATGCATCTGGAGGTTCCACCATGCGCGTCCAGCCCCTTGCCTGGGTCCTCCTGGGCATCCTCAGCTGCGCTTCTGCCGACACCGTCGTGCTCAAGGACGGCCGCACCCTCGAAGGCCGGGTCCTCGAGCGGCACGATGACACGTTGGCCCTCCAGGTCACTTTCGGCACGCTGTACATTCCGCTGACCGAGATCGAAGAGGTCATCGTCGAGCCCTCGCTGCTCGACATCTTCGAGGAGAAACGCAACGCCTGCGTCACGGTCGAAGACTTTGAGGCCCTGGTCGCCTGGTGCGAGGCGGAGGGCTACCCGCCGGCCGACGCCCTGCGCGCCCTGCGCTCCGCGCGCATCGCCGCGATCCGCCACGCCCATCCCAACGACTGGTGCCTGCACTGCGGCGGCGCCCAGGACGTGCCGTGCGCGACCTGCGAGGGGGACGGTGATGAAGAGCACTCCTGCGCCGCCTGTGAGGCGCAGGGCGAGGTCGCCTGCCCGACCTGCCTCGAGACGCCCGGCACCTCCCGCTGCGTGACCTGCGAGGCGACCGGCACGGTCGCCAAGGAATGCCGGCCCTGCCGGGCGACCGGGCGCGCCCGCTGCGAGCGCTGCAAGGGCGACCGCCGCCGGCGCTGCTCGACCTGCCGCGGCAGCGGCTCGGTGACCGAGCTGCGCGACACCTATGTCTACCTCAACGGGCAGCTGGTCCCCGCCAAGCGCGAGGTCTACGTCGACTGCAACACCTGCGACCGGCGCGGCAGCGTGCCCTGCCGCAGCTGCGACGCCGACGGCAAGGCGACCTGTGGGGTCTGCTCCGGGGCCGGCACCGTCCCCGACCGCTGCCGCGACTGCCGCGGCAAGCCGATCCGCCGCTGCCGCACCTGCCGGGGCGACGCCGTCGCCGACTGCGAGGCCTGCCGGGGGCGGGGCGAGGTGTCCGAGGACTGTACCACCTGCGCCGCGGGGGGCCGGCTCGTGTGCCCGACCTGCGACGGACGCGGCTGGGGCCGCGAGTAGGAGATCTTTGTGGCGACCAACCGCGGCCACTACGACGTCCCCGCCAGCCAGCGCGGCTTCGAGAAGGCGGCCTTCGTGACCAAGCTCGAGGCCCCGACCTCCCACCCGGCGAAGCGGGTCTTCGAGATCGCGCCGGTGTACAAGGAAGAGTCGGTCCTCGACATCCCTTCCGGCGACGGCGCCTTCGCCTTCCAGTACGCGACCGCCGCGCGCGCGGTCGTCGCTCTCGACTGGCGCGATGCGATGATCAAGATCTCCCTCGCCGAGCAGGAGCGGCGGGGGCTGCAGAACGTCCACTTCCGGCGCACCGATCCGCGCAACCTCGGGACCCTGCCGGCGAGCTCCTTCGACCTGGTGGTCTGCCACCAGCTGCGGCAGTTCCGCGACGCCGCTCCGATCCTCGAGCAGGCGAAGCGGCTGGCCAAGCGCGCGGTGGTCTGGGCCGAGCCCGTCGGTCCTGCGGACAAGAACAGCCGCAACTTCCTCGACACCCTGCTCGAGATGCGCAACGGCTTCCGTTGCCGCAGCTTGAGCGAGGCGATGTGCGTCGATGTCGCCTGCCAGGACGGCTGGATCCTGCAGGAGCGCAAGGCCATCCGCCACCTGCAGAACTTCGACCGCTGGGCCGCGCACCTCGACCGTGACGAGCGGCAGGGCCTGTACGACGACCTGACCGACGACATGGAAGACAACGACGCCGACCTCTTCCCCCACATCGCCGGCCGCCGCCTGCATTTCCTCGAGCGCTGGCTGGTGCTGCTGCTCGTGCGCAAGAGCTGACGTCTTGCGGGCCGGCCGCGCTTCTGGCAGCATGTGCGCTTTGCGACAAGCTCGAGGCCGGCATGCCCCTCGTCCGCGTCAACACCTACATCCACGCGCCGTGTGAGCGGGTCTTCGAGGTCCTCAGCGACCACGAGGGTTACGTCGCGGTGCCCCTGTTCAAGAGCGCCCGGCTGTTGCGGCCGGGGCTGGAGGAACGGAACGGGCGCGGCGCGGTGCGCGAGCTGCGGGCCCTCGGCCTGCGGCTGGTCGAGGAGATCACCGGTTTCGACCGGCCGCATCGCTTCGACTACCGGATCATCGACAGCACGCTCCCGATCGAGCACGTCTTCGGACGGGTCGCCCTGCAGCCGCGGGGAGAGGGCTGCGAGGTCGACTGGTGCAGCGAGTTCCGCCTGCCGGTCCCCCTGCTCGGAGCGCTCGCCCAGCCGCTGGCCAAGGCGCAGCTGGTCGACGCCTTCACCACCATCCTGTTGACGTTCAAGGAGCGCCTCGAAGAGCCTGCGGCACGGGGCGCCGCTCTGGAGGACAGACCGTGAAATTCCTGAAGATCCTGCTGCTGATCGTGATCGTGATCGCGATCGTGCTCGTCGGCGTCAGCTTCCTCTTGCCGTCGAGCTTCGTCGTCGAGCGCACGACCACCGTCAACGCGCCAGGCGACTCGATCTACGCCCTGGTCGGGCACGTCGACCGCTGGCCGGAGTGGACGGCCTGGACCAAGGAGCGCTACCCCTCCGTCAAGTACACCTACGGCGACAAGACCGAGGGCGTCGGCGCGGAGTCGAACTGGACGATGGACGAGGGCAACGGCTCGATGGTCCTGACCTCCGCCTCCCCGGACAGCGGCATCGCCTACACCCTGACCTTCGAGGGCGCGGCGCCGTCCGCCGGCGCGATCAGCTGGGCGGAACAGGACAGCGCCACCGTCGTCACCTGGCGCGCCAGCGGCGACCTCGACATGATCGGGAAGCTGTTCGTCGCCGCCCTCGGCGGGATGGACGCGCTGATGGGGCCGGACTTCGAGACCGGGCTCGCCAACCTGAAGTCCAAGGTCGAGGCAGAGTAGCAGCCGCTTCCCCCCAGGCCCGCGTCGACGACGCTTGCGCGCGGGTCCCCCATCACCGATGCCGAAGAGGAGTCTCCACCGGAGATCCGCGATGCGCCTCTTCCAACGCGGGCCGGTCGCCGGCGCGCCTCAAGCCCGGGCCGTGGCCGCGCTCCTGCGTGAGCGCAGTCCCGTGTGCGTGGCGTACGACGATCTCGTGGTCCGCCATCGCGTCCCTCCCCGGGGAGCGCGCCGGCCATCGTGCTCCCCCGCTACGTGCCGGAGGTCTCCCGCCGCTGATCTCCGAGCGTCCGCGCCAGCTGGCGCACGAAGCCGCCCAGCCGCTCCGAGGCCGCCTCGACCCGGCGGCCGAGCCCGGCGAGGGCGGCGAGCTTGTGGGGGCGGCGCAGGATGAAGCCGGCCACCGAGCGCCAGCGCGGGTTCCCGTAGGGGTCGGTGGCGATGTCCGGCAGGTCTTCCCCCGCCTCGTCGAGCACCACCCGCACCGCGCCGGCGCACAGGCCCTGCGCGTCCGCTTCCGCAAAGAAGTCCGCCGCCTCCATGTCGACCAGGCCGTAGCCGTCGGCGCGGGCGCGGCGCTTGGCCGCGGCGTCGAGCACCGCCGGCACGGTCAGCAGCCGCTGGGAGGGAGGCGGCGGGGAGGGCCAGGGGAAGTCCGGGACGGCCCGCGCCGGCTGGCCCGGACGGCCGACCGCGCCGACGCGGTGCAGGCTGCCGCTCGGCAGCGCCGGGTCGAGGCCGCCCGCGAAGCCTGCGAGCAGCAGGTGGGATGGCTCCAGGACGCGCTGCAAGCGCTCGACCGCCGTCCGCACCCGGGCGCCGCCCATGCCGGACACGGCGACCGCGACGGGCAGCCCCGCCAGGCTGCCGCGGCGCAGCTCGAGGCCGGCGTGGCGCTCGGCGAAGCGGGAGCCGAGGGCGCGCTCGAGGGCGGCGGCCTCCTGGCGCAACGGGCAGAGCACGGCGAGCATCGGGGGTCTCCGCGACGGAAGGCAGGCTCCACCATAGCGGATCGCGCCGCCCGGCGGGAGCCTCCGCCATCTACAAGAGCCGGACCGTCTTCAGGATCGTGTCGAAGGGCTTCTCCCACCGGTACCACTTCACCTTCGGCGCGCTGGCGCTGACGGTGATCAGGCTGCCGCCCCGGACGAGGAGCAGCTCGCGGAAGGTGCAGAGCTTTCCGTGTTCGTCGCGGGCGTGATACACCACGTCGACCATCGAGGTGCCGGCCTGCTCGTACAGTCGGCTCGACTCGTACTCCAGGCCCTGGTCGGACAGCGAAGCCAGCGCGTTCTCCTCGAGCATCCACAGCTCCAACCCCGGCTGCAGGGGTTCGCTGAAGAGGTTGATCTGCGGGTCCAGCCCGGCGTGCAGGTTGCGGAGGAAGGGCACGTCGTGGTCGTTGGTGGCGACCTCCCAGCCGCGCGGATAGTCGAGGGCGATCCCTACACCCGGCGCCCGCCAGGTCCCGCTCTTGCCGCTGAAGTCCCCGCTCAGGAAGGCCCCGACCGACGCGATGACGAGCACGACGCCCGCGACGATCAGGCGCAGCTTGAAGGCCCGCCACATCGAGCCGAGGAAGGACGACGAGCCGGCGGGGGTGCGGCGCGGACGGCGCCGCCCCCTGCGTACGGGGCGCCGGCGCGGCGCGGGGGGACGCTGGGCGGGCGCTTCGACCTCCTCCTCGGCCGGGGCCTCGGTCTCGATCCGGGTGCCGCAGGCCTTGCAGCGCAGGCTGCGGCCGAGCAGGTGGGCGGGGACCTTCAGCCGCTTGCCGCAGGGACAGACGACGCGTGCGGGGCTTTCGGTGAGCATCGCGATTCCTCCTTGTGTTGCGCGGTGAGCAGAGAAAGCGCACACCAGGGAACAGGCAGCCGGAGGTTTCTCCTCTGGCCGGACGTGCTCCGGTTCTGAAGGAAACCTGTTCCCTGCCCCCAAGGCTCCGGTTCGAGATGGGAGACACCTCTCGCGGAGCCGACCGATGCCCTCCGGAAACCTCGCTGAGCGCCTGCACTACCGCACCGACCTGTTCCTCGCCCGGGGCAGCAAGGCGCTGTTCCTGTCCCTGCTCGTCACCTTCCTGATCTGCTTCGCCCTGATCGGCGGGGCGCGCCTCTTGTTCGGCACGATCTTCTCCACCGAGCACTCGGTCGGCCGTCACCCCTGGTTCGTGTTCCTGCAGCTGACCGACCCCGGCAACATGGCCCAGGACAACGACTCGATCGGCGTCTCCAAGCTCGCCGCGATCGCCGCCGGCATGACCGGGGTCGTGATCTTCTCCGCCCTGATCGCCTTCCTGACCACCGCCCTGGACCAGGCGATCGCCAAGCTGAAGAAGGGCCACAGCCGCGTGCTCGAGACCGGCCACACCCTGATCCTCGGCTGGAGCCCGCGCATCACCGAGATCCTTCGCGAGCTGGTCGAGGCCAACGAGAGCGAGGACGACCCGGTCGTCGTGATCCTGTCCGAGGAGACCAAGGAGGACATGGACGAGCTGCTCTCCAAGGACTTCACCGACCGCCGCAACACCCGCGTCGTCACCCGTCACGGCCCGACCGCCTCGCTGCGCGCCCTCGACTCGGTCAACGCCGCCGCCGCCCGCTCCGCGATCCTGCTCGCCAGCTGCGGTGAGGCGGCGCCCCAGGACGAGAAGCTCGCCAGCGACGCGAAGATCATCAAGACCGTGCTCGCCCTCGAGAACAAGCTCGGCACGCAGGCGGAATGCAGCGTCGTCGCCGAGGTCTTCGACCCGCGCAACCGCCAGGTGGTCGAGGACGTCGCGCCGGGCCGGGTGATCGCGATCGACGCCGAGGAGATCCTCGCCAAGGTGATGGTCCAGACCTCGCGCACCAGCGGCCTGTCGGTGGTCTACTCCGAGCTGTTGAGCTTCGAGGGCTCGGAGATCTACTTCCACAGCGAGGACTGGGGCGGCATCCGCTTCGACGAGCTGCTCTTCCGCTTCGAGGAGGGCGTGCCCTTCGGCATCCGCCGCAAGGACGGCGCGCTGCTGGTGCGGCCCGCCCCCGAGACCGTGCTCGAGGAGGGCGACGACGTGCTGATCGTCGCCGAGGACGACTCGAAGATCGCCTTCAGCGATCAGGTCGTGATGACCCCGACGGAGCTGCCGATCCCCGACCGGCGCGTGTCGCTGAGCCACGAGCGCATGCTGATCCTCGGCTGGAGCGCGAAGGCGCCGATCATCTGCTCCGAGTACGCCGACTACGTCCGCGAGGGCTCGGCCATCGACGTCGCCATCGCCGCCCCCAGCCCCGCTCTGCAGGCTCAGATCACAGCCTTGCAGGGGTCGCTGGAGGAGGTCGAGCTGCGGCTGATCGAGAAGGATCCGCTGGTCTGCGCCGAGCTCGAGAGCCTCGACCCGCTCGCCTACAACAACGTCGTGATCCTGCCCCAGAAGCCGGAGGCCGAGCTGGTCGCCGAGCGCATCGACGCCGAGACCATCGTCGTCCTGCTGCACCTGCGCAAGCTGGTGCGCCAGGCCGAGAAGGCGGGCCGCCGGGTGACGACCAAGGTGCTGACCGAGGTGCTCGACAGCTCGAACCAGGAGCTGATCAACCAGGCGGGGGTCAACGACTTCCTGATCAGCAACCGGATGGTCTCGATGATCTTCGCCCAGCTCAGCGAGCAGCCCGACATCCGGCGGGTCTACGACGACCTGTTCCAGGAGGACGGCTCGGAGATCTACGTCAAGCCCGCCTCGCTGTACTTCGATGAGCTGCCGGTGACCTGTCGCTTCGGCGACCTGCTCGCCCTCGCCCAGAAGCGCGATGCCGAGGTCTGCCTCGGCTACAAGATCCAGGCCCTCGAGAACGAGCTGGACGAGAACCACGGCGTGAGCCTGGTTCCGCCCAAAGACACGGAAGTGACGCTGCGCCGCGGAGATGCGCTGGTTGTCGTCGCGGAGGATGAACGATGAGCACCCCGACCGAGACCGTGAGCCCCGCCACCCGGAGGCTCGAGGACAAGCTGCTGTTGACCGTGCTGGTCCAGAACCGGCAGCTCAGCCGCAAGACCGCCAAGCAGGTGCTGCGCACCCGCACCGGCCAGGACGAGCTCGACCTGTCCGCCTTCCTCGCCCGCCGCGAGCTGGTCCGGCCGGCGGCGCTGGAGGCCCTGGAGGAAGCGTCCCGGCCGCGGCTGCTGGAGTGCGCGGGCTGCGAGGCCCGCTACGAGGTCTGCGTGCCGACGCTGCGCGGGAGCCTCCCGAGCTGCCCGGCCTGCGGCGTGCGGCTGGGCTGCGCCGATGCGGAGGAAGGCTCCGCGCCCGCGCTGGAGAGCGACGCCCGGGT
>JAUIEM010000213.1 GCA_030428695.1 bacterium | reverse complement strand
GAAGCGGTCGCCGTCCTTCGCAAGTGCTCCTGGGCCATGGGCAAGACCGAGCCACTGCAGTTCGTCGGCCAGGTGTCGGCCAAGACCAAGAAGGAGATCGATCTTCTGCTCGAGAAGGACATGGTCAGCGTCGAAGTGAAGTTCAAGTACACGATCTACACCTACGACACCGACAAGTCCGCCCTGAAGTACTACAAGTCCTTCCACAGCAACGACAAGGAGCTGACGGGCAAGATCACGAAGTCCGGCAAGGCGCTCCAGCTCTACGTCAACACCGACAAGGACACCGGCGTCGCGAAGCCCGAGAACTACAAGTTCGGTATCGTGATCGACCCCGGCGACTCCCAGCAGGATCTGCACCGGGCCGTGTCGTGCAGCGACAAGTTCGTCCGCGAGTGGGGCGTGGACGAAGGCTGATCGCCTGACGCCCACCGGTCCGCGGAGACGGGATCCCGACAGGGGTCCGGTCTCCGCCTTTTTTGTTGGGCATGCCCCGGGCTCTCGGGCAGCCGGCCGCTCTACGATCGACGCCGGCCGGGCGACGCCCGGGCCCGCGATGGTCGATGGGCGGCGCGCGGTGGGCGATGGGCGCTCGCGACGGGCGGCCTCGACCAACAAAAAAAAGGGGCGCCTCTGTCAGGGCGCCGTCTCAGAACGTTTTTGAGAACCCGTTGCTCTCAAGGGGGAACCTCGAGAAGCACGTCGGCTTCCTCCGCCGAAGCGACATAATGCCTAGTCCTTCTCCGATCGGCTCCCAAAGAAGAATGTATCGGCTCAAAAATTAGATGTTCTGAAGGACGAACGCGACAGAGGCTCCCGACCGGGTGACGAGCGCGCCTCCTGGATGGAGACGGGCGAGGCCCGCTGACGCGGGCCGGCGCTCAGCTCGTCGTGTACTGCTTCGCCTTGTCGACCAGGGCGTCGAACGCCTCGGGCGAGTGGATGGCGAGCTCGCTCAGCGACTTGCGGTCGAGGGCGATGTCGGCCTTGAGCAGGCCGTTCATGAACTGGCTGTAGCTCAGGCCGCGGGCACGGGTCGCCGCGCTGATGCGGGTGATCCACAGGCGGCGGAAGTTCCGCTTCTTCAGGCGACGGTGAGCGTAGGCGTAGGCCCATCCGCGATGGAGGTTCTCGGTCGCGATCTTGATGTGCTTGCTGCGGGCACCGAAGGCACCGCGCGCCTGCTTCAGGATCTTTTTACGGCGTCGCCGGCTCGCGACGACCTGCGTGTTGCGCATGGCAGTGTCTCCCTAGACGCTCAGTCTGCTGATGATGGCTTTGGCATCCGCCTTGGCGACGAGCTTGGCCCGACGCAGCCGGCGACGGCGCTCGGGGGACTTGCTGGACATCAGGTGACCCGCAAAACCGCTGTGCCGCTTGATCTTTCCGTTCTTGGTGACCTTGACCCGCTTGCGCAGTCCACGATGCGACTTCTGCTTGGGCATTCCTAGCTCTCCTGTGCGAGATGTCTCCACGCGCTGCCTGTTTCCGGAAGGGTACTCCGGCAGGAAGCCGTCCCCGACGTCAGCGCTCTCTCTACTTGGCTGGAGAGACGATCATCGACATGCGTCGCCCCTCCATCTTCGGATGTTGTTCTACCTTTACCGTGCCGAGCTCATCGACGAAGTCCAGAAGGATCTGACGGGCCAGGGGTTTGTGTGCCAGCTCTCGACCGCGGAACAGCATCACGATCTGCAGCTTCATGTCCTTTTCGAGGAAGCCTTTCGCCCGCCGCAGCTTGGTCTCGAGATCGTGCTTGTCGATCTTCGGCCGCAGGCGGATCTCCTTCCACTGGACTTTGTGCTGCTTCTTCTTCGACTCTGCTTCGCGCTTCTGCTTCTCGTAGCGGAAGCGCCCGTAGTCCATGATCTTGCACACCGGAGGCTGCGCGTCCGGCGCGACTTCGACCAGGTCCATTCCCAGGGTCTTGGCCATTTCCAAGGCCTTCGTCGTATCGACGACGCCGACCTGTTCTTGTTTCTCATTGATCAAGCGTACGAACGGCACACGGATCTTGTCATTGACCCTAATCGAGGAATCCTCCTTCACCTTCGCAGATCACTCACAGCATAAGCCCCGCAACGCGGGGCGGTGGCGCGATGACAGCGCGCTGATGTACCAGAGCGGACGAGGGCTGTCAACGGAAAACGCGCGCCCGCGCCGGCGATCTCGCCGAGCGCGGAGGCGTATCGGCCGTGTCGTGGCAAGCCCTGCCAACGATCGGGACCAACCCCTGGAGGACAGCCCCTTTTTCCGCTCAGACCGCCTGCTATGATAGCTCACCGTTCGCGTCTTGTGCACGGGCAAAACACCAGAAAATGTCGAGAGCTACGATGTTGACCCTTTCCGAGCTGCGCGAGCTGCGCAGCAAAGACCCGAGTGAGCTGTACGAGTACCTCGAGCTGGACGTGCGCAGCTTCCTGTTCGGTGTCGTCGACCAGAGCGCGAGCTTCGGCGAGACCTGGGGCGGCGAGCACAAAGCGATCATCAACCAGAACGTCGTGCTCGAGTTCGTCCCCTTCCTCACCGAGGAGATGGCCTCTCCCGAGCGCTGCCCCCAGTTCAGCGTCATGCCGCACCCGAAACGCGCAGGCCAGGAGCAGATCGTGCGCTTCCCCGGCGACGAGAAGGCCGGGCTCGACCCCTACGAGGGGGTGATCTTCTTCGTCAGCCCGAAGGACTACCAGGCGCTGCGCGACGAGCTGACCGACGTCGCCGTCCGCTACGAGGAGTTCATGGGCGTGCCGGACACCTGGTTCCTCAACACGAAGCTCGTCCATCTGATCACCAAGCGGGTGCTCGAGCATTCCCTGGTCAAGGCCGAGCGGCGCTACGACTTCAGCAAGCCCGGCTACACGATCTTCCAGCCCCGCCGGCCCGACAGCCTGCCGGAGGCCGACGCCGAGACCGTGATCCGCGAGTACCGGGAGGAAGGGCGTGGACCCGATCTACCGCAGTGAGCTCAACCGCGACGTGCCCCCGGCCCGCAGCGGCGAGTTCGAGGCGCTGCGCCTCGGAGCGCTCGAGGTCTGGCCGCCGGTCGTGCTCGCGCCGATGGCGGGGGTGACCAACTTCCCCTTTCGCGCCCTGTGCCGCGAGTTCGGGGCGGGCCTCTACGTCAGCGAGATGATCACCGCCCGGGCCCTGGTCTACGGCAACAAGAAGACGCGCAAGCTCGCCTCCTTCGGACCCGACGAGACGCCGCGCTCGCTGCAGCTGTACGGCAGCGACCCCTACTACCTCGGCGAGGCCGCCCGCCGCCTGATCGCCGAGGACCGCGTCGACCACATCGACATGAACTTCGGCTGCCCGGTACGCAAGGTCACCTCGAAGGGCGGCGGCAGCGCGATCCCGGCCCGTCCGAAGCTGCTGCGGAGGCTCGTCGCGGCCGTCGTCGCCGCCGCGGGGGACGTGCCCGTCACGATCAAGGTGCGGATGGGGCTGTGGGATGGGCTGTACACCTTCCTCGACTCCGGGCGGGTCGCCGAGGGGGAGGGCTGCGCCGCCATCGGCCTGCACGCCCGCACCACCGAGCAGCTCTACGCAGGCGACGCGCGCTGGGATGCGATCGGCGAGCTCAAGGCCGCGGTCTCGATCCCGGTGCTCGGCAATGGCGACATATGGGAAGCGGAAGATGCTCTACGGATGATGCGGACCACCGGCTGCGACGGCGTGATCGTCGGCCGCGGGTGTCTCGGCCGGCCCTGGCTCTTCCGCGAGCTCGCCGCGGTGTTCGACGGGAAGACGCCCCGCAATCCTCCCCGGCTCGGCGAGGTTCTCGACGTCGCGCGGCGCCACGCGCAGCTGCTGATGGACTGGGTCCCCGAGAAGCTCGCGATGACCTGGATGCGTAAGTACAACTCCTGGTACACCAAGGGGTTCCGGGGCGGCTCCGCGCTCCGCAGGCGGCTGGTGAAGGTCGACACCTACGCGGAGATGGACGCGATCTTCGCCGGCCTCGACGGCAGCGAGCCCTTCCCGCCGAAGGCGATCCGCGCGCGGCGCTGCAAATCCGGCCAGCGGCAGCGCGTCGTGCTGCCGGACGGCTATCTCGACACGCGCGCCGATGACAGCCTGCCCGAGGCCCTGGAGAGCGTCCCGGGCGGGGGCTGAGGCACCCGCGCGCGGGCCTTCACACATCTTTACAGCGCCTTCACACATGTGCTACCCTGCCGACGCTCTGGCGGGGAGGATCGAGTGTGCGTAGTATCCGTGGTTGGCTGCTGTTGTGCGGGCTGATGATCGCGACCGTGGTCGCGTTGGTCGGCCTCGAGCCCACGCCCGTGCGTGGGGTCTCCGAGGCGGAAACGACGGGCGCGGCGGAAGCCGCTGTCCGCTTCGTCGTCGCGACGGACGGACCCCTGCCCGCGGGGCTCGACGCCGAGTGCCGCGATGAGGCGCTCGGCCTGTACGTCCTGCGCGCCCGTCCCTCCGCCCTGGCGGAGCAGCTCGACGGGCTCGAGGGCGTGCGCTACTGGGCTCCCGATCCGGTGCTCTTCGTCGCGGGCAGCTGCTGCGGCTTCGCGGAGGGGAACTTCCGCGCCGGGCTCGACGAGGCGCTGGCCGCGGAACGCGTCGACCTGTCCGCCTGGCTGGGGCGCGCGGGCGGCGAGACCCGGGGCGAGGGCGTGACCGTCGCGGTGCTCGACACCGGCCTCGACAGGGAGCATCCGGACCTCAGCGGGAGCATCCTGACGCCGATCGACGTCCGCGGCGAGGGCGTGCGCGTCGACGCCAACGGCCACGGCACCGCGATGGCCTCCCTGGTCGCCGCCCACAACCACGACGGGCTGCTCGGGGTCGCCCCGCGCGCCACCCTGCTGCCGGTGCTCGTCGCCGACCGCGCGGGCCGCGCCCGGGCCTCCGACGTCGCCTCCGGCATCCGGCGGGCGGTCGACGCCGGGGCCCGCGTCGTGCTGCTCGCCATGGGCACCCGCAACGACGCCCGGGTGCTGCGCGAGGCGGCCGCCTACGCCGAACAGAACGGGGCGCTGCTCGTCGCCGCCGGCGGCAACGAGAACCCGGGCCAGCTGCTGTTCCCGGCCGCCCTGCCGGGAGTGCTCGCGGTCGGCAGCGCGGACCTCGCCGGCGCGCTGAGCAACCGCACGGTGATCAGCCCCGGCGTCGACCTCTACGCGCCGGGTGAGGACGCCCTGGTCGCGCTGCCCGGCGGGCTGCGCGGACGGGTCGGCGGAACCAGCGTCGCCGCCGCCCGGGTCGCGGGCCTCGCGGCGCTGCTGCTCGCCCGCAACGCAGACCTGAGCCCCGCCGCCCTGCGCGGCCTCCTCCTGGGCAGCAGCGGCCCGGTCGCGGACCTCGCCGGCCTGGAAGAGCTGCTCCCCGCCGGGCTGTGCGCCCCCGAGCGCGCCTGGGATCGCGCGCTGCCGGAGACGCGCTCGGCGCGCGTCGAGCTCGTCCGCAGCCTCCCCCGCCGCCCCGTCGATGGCGCGGCCGCGCAGCTGCGGGCCCGCGTCCGCAACGGCGGGACCGTTCCCCTGACCGGGCTCGAGGTCGTGTTCCGCCTCGAGAGCGCGATCGTCGGCCGCGCGCCGCTGCCTCCCCTGGCCCCCGGCGAGGCCCTCGAGGTCGTCACCTCCGGCACGCTGGCGTGGACCGAGGGCGTCGTGCTCTCCGCCGCCATCGATGGCCTGCCCGGGGCCGAGGCGGCCCGCACGGAGCTGCGTTTCGCCGACCTGCCGCGGCCCGACCTGTCGGTGCGCGGCCTGCGCCTGCAGGCCGAGGGCGACAGCGTGCGCCTGGTCGCGGCGGTCGAGAACCTCGGCGCGCACACCGCCGCGCTGGACGGCGCGCGCTTCAGCCTGGCCGGAGCGACGCGGGCCATCGACGGCGCGCGTCTCGCGCCGGGCGAGGCGACCGAGCTCAGCTGCCTGTTCCCGCGTCCGGCGGACGACGACCAGCTGCCGGCGCAGGTCGTGCTGCCGTCCGCCGGGGAGCTCGACGGCTTCGACAACACCTGGCAGAGCACTCTCTTCCTGACCGGTGCGACCGCGCCGCTGCGCGGCCAGTACCAACAGTCGAACGGCGTCGACTTCATCCTCGACGCGCCCTGGCGGGTCAACCCCAACGTCGCCTACGTCCCGCTGCTCGCCTACGCGGCCAGCCGAGGCAGCACCGACAGCAGCCTGCGGCTCGCGATCGACGGGCTGACGGTGACCGTGAAGGACCAGCCGGGCAGCGGCGCCGCGGGCGTCGTCGCCTACGCCTGCGACCGCAGCACCGCGAGTGTGGCGCCGACCGGCCTGGAGATCGTCGACGAGCTCGGCATCCCGACCGGCAGCGACGTCGCCTTCGAGGGCACGCAGTGGACCGTCAACGGCCGCTACCGCCTGCTGAAGCTGCCGGTCGCCGCCCTGCCCGCCACGCGCCCCGCGACGGTCTACCTCGACACCCTGGTCGAGTGGGAGACCGAGCGCCCGATCATCTGGAGCTTCAGCCACAAGAGCACCGGCAAGCATCGCAAGGTGCTGAAGGTCACGCTCGCCGACGAGGATCTGCCGCGCCTGCCGGGCGAGGGCCACTACTACGACGTCCACTACCACAGCGAGTCCGAGTGGCACTTCGGCGACACCTTCGACATCCTCGCGCCGCGCAAGGCCTACGGCGGCCCCCACCTGATGTTCCGGGAGAGCGCCTACGCCCTCGGGCTGATCGACGACCCGAGCGATGTCTTCGAGAAGCTGTGCACCACCGACCACAACTGCTTCTACAACGAGGCCGGCGGCAACCCCGACGACCCCGACTACCGCCCGCCCTACGGCTTCATCGCGCCCGACGGCAGCGGCCGCAGCGAGTTCGAGCAGGCGCGCCAGCAGTACGGAAGGACGGCGGGCGAGGAGATCGCGGTCTCGCACAGCAACCTGTTCAGCGGCCTCCTGCCGGTGCCCCTCGGGGCGCACATGCTGCTCTACCAGGCCTCCCACATCGAGGGCCCCTGGCACGGCGGCAGCAGCCTCTCCCAGCAGTTCAACGCTGGCGACCCGCTGGTGCTGGAGAGCCTGCTGGTCGAGCTCGCCCAGCGCGAGCGCAGCGAGCACCAGCACGCCTTCGCCTACTCGGCCCACGCCTTCGGCGGCAGCTTCGACTGGGGCGACACCAAGCGCCACCGGGCCCTCGCCCTCAGCGCGGCGCCGAGCGACGAGTTCGCCCACGTCGAGGGCACGGGCTTCGTGTTCAAGGGCCACCAGCTGTGGAACGGCCGCGGACCGCGCAGCCTGGCGACGAGCAAGATCGACTTCGAGGATCTGAACCCCTGGACCGACACCGACTTCGTCGACGGCAGCGAGTCCTGGGACGGCAGCCTGTACCGCGGCCTCGCGCAGTACCACGACGACCTCAGCGAGCTGCTCGCGTTCTCCTTCGACGCCGCGCCCGAGCGGCGCTTCATCCGCAAGTCCTTCATCCTCGGCGGCAGCGACGCCCACGGCGACTTCAACTACGGGGACAGCCGGCTCGCGACCCTGATCGGCATCCCCGCGACCTTCTCGGTCGACGACTCGGCCTTCGGCAAGGTGCGCAGCTACGTGCTCGGCGCGGGCAAGAGCGGGGCGAGCGCCGCCGACCGCCGGCTCGCGGCCCTCGCCTCCGGCAACGCGATCTGCACCGACGGGCCGCTGCTCGACGTGCGCCTCGACAGCGAGGTGCGCTTCGACGGCACCAGCCTGGTGTGGGACGCGACGGCGACCCAGGGCGCCGACGCGGACGGGCGCATCGGCGGCGACGGAACCTTCGACGGCGGCTTCACCGCGCTGGTCCCCTCCGGCGCGCGGTCCGCCTTCCTCTACCGCTACGCCGAGAGCGACGAGCTCGGCGGCCCGGTCGGGACCATCCACATCTACCGCGATGACCTGGGCGCCCCGAACCCGACCTGGGACCGCAACGGCACACCGGTGCTGCAATCGCGCGGCAGGCTGGCGCCGAACGGCGCGCAGCTCGCGCTGCAGGAGGCCCTCGATCCGGTGGAGGAGGGCGTGGTGGACGGGCTCTGCGCCTTCTCCTTCGGCGCCTTCACCCAGGGCGACCCCGACCTCGGCACCCTGCCGGTCGACGCGACCCGCTGCTTCACCAACCCGGTCTGGGCGGCGCCGGTGACGGTGACGGTCACCGCGGTCGCGCCGGTGTCCGGGAAGATCCCCGCCGGCGGCCTGACCGTCGAGCTCGACTTCCCGATCAGCATGGGCGCCCCGCTCGCCCTCGAGCTCAAGGCCCTCGACACCGCGGGCGTCTCGACCGACGCCGCGGGCGCCGCCCTCAGCACCCTGAGCGGGAGCTGGTCGACCGCAGCCGGCGTCGAGCACGGCCGCTTCACCGCGACCAACGACCAGGAGCTGCCCCTCAACCTCGACCGCTGGCCCGACCCGCAGACGGTCACCTTCGTCGTCTACACCCGCGACACCCCCGATGACACCTTCGGCAACCCCCTGCACCGCTTCGCCTTCACCTTTGAGCAGCCGGGCATCGGCACCGGAGGCGGCACGGGCGTCGGGGGAAGCACGGCCGGCTCGCCGAGCACCGGCCCGGGACCGACCGCCTCGAGCGGCGGCAGCGGTGGAGGGGGCGGAGGCTGCGCCGTCACGACGCGGCCCGCCGCGCCGCTGTTCGCCCTCATCGCGCTCGCCCTGCTGGTCTGGGCCTCTAGTCAGCTGCGTCCGAAGTCTGCGATGTCGCTTCTTCGGTAGGGGCGGGTCTATCCCCGCCCGCGGGAGGGGATAACCCCTCCCCTACATGCTTGTTCCGCGACTGCCAGAAAATCGTGTAGGGGCGGGGTTGATCCCCGCCCGCCACACGCGTTGGGACGTGCGTCATCGGGTCCGTGAGCCTCATCAACCCCTCCCCGACAAGACAAGCTAGACGGTCAGCAACAGGTGTCTGATGCACCACGATCGATGGCGCAGTTGACCTGGCTACCCAGGCGCCCAGCGCGCGTGCAGGCGCCCGCCGAGGCGCGCGGCGATCTGCTTGAGCTTGGCGAGCGCCGGCTCATCGGTCGGGCGGCAGCAGACCGCGCCGCGGTGCCACTCGAGCTGGCGGATGTCCCCCTCGACGTGCCAGGCGGCGTGGGGGCAGTTCGGGATGAACTCGAGGTCGGGGTCGCCGTCGATGCAGGCGACCCAGTCGGTGATCGCCAACCGCTCGCCGGGCTGCTCCGAGACGATGTAGCTGTAGTCGCGGTGCGCCTCGTGCAAGGCCGCGAGCTCTTCGGGCATGCACACGACGAAGGGACACGCGAGCCCGTCGACCTCGAGCTCGATCACCGGGATCACCCGCTGCCGGCAGACCCGCGCCAGCACCTGCACACCGAAGGCAGAGGGGCGCTCGATGGTCCCGCGCAGCTCGAGGGTGGGCGGCGTCTCGCCCGCGAAGCGGTCGGCCTCGGCCTCGTCGAGGCGCAGCACGCAGGTCCAGCCGCCGGCCGGATCGCGCTCCCGGCTCAGGCTGACCACGCAGTGCTGGACGACGGCATAGTGCAGGTCGATGTAGGGATGGCTCACGGATCGACCGCCGTCCGCACCGGACGCAACCCGACGGTCGGCGTCGCGAAGCTCGGAGGTGCATGGTCGCGACGGGCCGAGCGGCAGTGCTCGCGACGGTTGCCCCAGGTGCCGCCCCGCCGCACCCGCTCATCGCCGCGCTCGGGGCCGGTCGGGTCGCTGCGCTTGCGCACCTCGGGGTAGGCGCCGAAGCGGTCCCAGCACCACTCCGACACGTTGCCGTGCATGTCGTACAGCCCCCAGGCGTTCGGGGGATAGCTGCCGACCGACACGGTGCTGCCCCAGTCGCCGGTCGGATCCTCGGGGTTCTGCAGGCTGCCGCGGAAGTTCGCCTGTTCGATCGCGATGTCGCTCCCCGTGTGGTAGGGCGTGATCGAGCCGGCGCGGCAGGCGTATTCCCACTCCGCCTCGGTCGGCAGGCGGTAGCCCGAGCGGTCGAAGCCGAGGAAGGTCACCCGCGCCGCGAGGATGGTCGAGTAGATCGGCCGCCGGCTCGTGCGGAGGATGCAGCCGCAGCGCCGGCAGGTCTTCGAGGCCGCGTCGATCAGGCTCTGGCAGGAGTGGCACATCACTTCCATGTTCTCGATGCGGTAGGCCGGATCGAGGCCCTCGAGGACGGACAGCTGGTTGCAGAACAGCACCGCGTCGTACCAGCTGATGCTCTCGACCGGCGCGTTGTCGCCGGCCTCCTGCAGGTTCGAGGGGTTCCGGCCCATCACCTCGAACCACTGCGACTGGGTCACCTCGGCGGCGTTGACGTAGAACGGCCGGCTGATGGTGACCAGGTGCAGCGCCCCCTCGTTGTCCCGGCGCCCGCGCTCGCCGTCGGGCGAGCCGAGCAGGAACGGGCCCGCGGGCAGCAGCACCATGTCGATGCCGCTCGCCGTGCGGATGGCGAGGGGGCGGCTCTCGCCCGCGTCGATCTGGACCTGCGGCGGGTCCCACCACAACGTCCCGATCGGCTCGTCGTCCGCGGCCAGCGGCGCGAGCAGGAACAAGAGCCAGGTGGTGCGGAGCGATCGCATCGGAGGCCTCCATGGGGTCCGCACCCAGGATAGCACAGCGCGCCAACGGAGTCCGGGCGGCGACCAGCGAGCGGCCGCGGGGGGGCCTCGGCGAGCCGCCCGGCGGGCACAGTTCCCCGGCACGGGCGGGGATGTGTTACAACGGAAAGACACTCTCGTGCAGAGGAACCGATGCCGGCGCCGAAGCGGCCGATCAGCCGACGTGTCGCCGCCCCGCTGCAGCTCGGGGCGGCGCTCGCCCGCGCCTGGCGCGCGTGCGGCTTCGCCGAGCCCTGCCCGCCCCTCGAGCACCTCGGCGGCAACCTGTACCGCGCCCCGCGGCCGGCAGAAGCGGACGGCGTGCGGCTGCTGTGGGCGCGCCTGAGCCTCGCGCTCTTGCGCCGCGGCGCCGTCGACAACCCGCTCGAGGTCTCGTACCACGAGCTCGCCCCGGGGGCGGACGGCGCGCCCTGCAGCCTGGTGCTGGTGCCGCCCTGCCTGGTGCTGTTCGGCGCCGCTTCGGCGGCAGAGGACGCGCTGCTGCCCGTCCTCCATCCTCCGCCCCGTCCCCACTGCGTCGCCCTCGGCGCCGACCGGCCGGCGTTGGTGCGCAGCGTGCTCGGGCGCCTGCGGGCGAGCTTCCCCGACAAGCTCGTCTGCCACCGCCCCCGCACCACCCGGGCCCCCCGCCCCCATGAGGGCGAAGCGGACGCGGTGTTCTGCCCGCCGACGGCCCTGCGCGCGGCGCGGGAGGATCCGCGCTGCTTCAACTTCGCCGAGTTCCGCGGCGACTGGTACTGGCTCGACCTGGTCGCGCTGCTCGAGCAGCTCGCGGCCCATCCGGAACGCACCCACGTGCTCGAGGTCTACAAGCGCACGGCCTGGGAGGGCCTGCAGGCGCTGCTCCCCTCGCTGCGCTGGGTGTGGCTCGAGGCCGACGAGCCCTTCCCGAGCCTCGAGCCGCCGCCGAGCGAGCCGCGCCCCCACGACCTGATCGAGCTCGTGCTGCCGATCGGCGACGGCACGCTGGGGCGGACGGTGCAGCGGCTGGTCGACTACCTGCAGAGCGTGCACGCGAGCTGTTGACGTGATCCCCGACAACGCGAGCTTCTCCGCCCAGCTCGACAGCCTCTCGGCCGACCTCGAGGGCTTGTGGCGCAGCTCCCTCGAGCTGCCCGACTCATGGGCCGCGCTCGATGTGCGTCAGAGCTACGGGGCGCCGGCGACGGGCGACCCGAGCCTGCCGGCGCGGGGCTTCGTGCCCGGCGCCCTGCTCGGCCAGGGAGGAGCGGGGGAAGTCTACCGCGCCCGTCAGCTCGAGCTCGAGCGCGACGTCGCCTACAAGCGCCTGCGCAAGAGCGGCGAGGCCGCGCGCGGGCGCTTCCTCGCCGAGGCGGTCGCGACCGGGCGCCTCGAGCACCCGAACATCGTCCCGGTCTACACCCTCGGCGAGGCGGAGGGGGCGCCCTACCTCGCGATGAAGCTGATCGAGGGGGAGACCTGGCAGGAGCGCCTCGCCGCCGGCTCCGACGACCTCGAGAGCCAGCTCGAGATCCTGATCCAGGTCTGCCACGCGGTCGCCTTCGCCCACAGCCGCGCGATCGTGCACAACGACCTCAAGCCGGCCAACGTGATGATCGGGGGCTTCGGCGAGGTGACGGTGCTCGACTGGGGCATGGCCCTGGCCGTCGGGCCGCGGCCCGACCCGGACTCGCGCCTGCGCCACCGCAGCGCGCTGCGGGCGCCCTGCGGGACCCCGGCCTACATGGCCCCCGAGCTCGCCCTCGGCATGGGGGAGTGTATCGGGCCGTGGACCGACATCTATCTGCTCGGCGCGATCCTCTGCGAGCTCCTGCGGGGCGAGCCGCCGCATGTCGCGAGCAGCCTCGACGCGAGCCTGCAGTCGGCCCTGCAGGGCACACTCCCCGCGCTCCCCGAGGACCGCCCCCCCGCCCTGCGACGCGCCTGCCACAAGGCCCTCGCCCGCTTCCCCAAGGATCGCTACGGCCGGGTCGAGGACTTCCGCGAAGAGCTGCACGCCAGCCTCCGCCACGCCGAGAGCTACGCCCTGGTCGAGGCAGCCCGGACGCGGCTCTTGCGTTGCCAGAAGGCGGCGGAGGAAGAGCCCGCGGGCGCGGAGCTCCAGCGGCTGTACGATGAGCTCGGCGGCGTCGTCGGCAGCTTCGAGCAGGCGGCGGCGGTGTTTCCCTCGAACCACGACGCGGCCGCCGGCGAACGCGCGGCCCGCGAGACCAGCGCCCGCCTCGCCCTGGCCGCCGGCGACCTCGGCCTGGCGGAAGCCCAGCTGCGCGCGCTGGGAGAGGCCGCGCCGGACGCCCTGCGCGCGCAGCTCGAGCGCGCCCGGACCGAGCGGGCGCGGGCGCGGAGCGCGGCTCCTGCGGCGGGGGCTGTGGGCGAGCGGCCTCGCCCTGGTGCTGCTGCTGGTCGGAGGGCTGTGGATGCTCTGGGAGCGGAACCGGGAGATCGCCCGCGAGGCGGCCTTCGCCCGGGAGCTCGAGGCCGAGGCCAGCGCGACCTTCCAGGAGATCTTCGCGCGCTACGAGGCCGAGCTCCCCCATCTGCTCGAGCGGGAGGTCGGCTCGGACTTCACCGAGGCGATCTACGAGACGCTGCTCGCCGGCAGCCGCGCCCTGGTCGCCGCCCACCGCCGGCGGGACCCGCTCGCCCCCGCCGCCGCCCTGGCCCGCACCCGGCTCGCCCACCTGCTGATGCGACGCCGCGACTTCGCCGCCGCCCGCCCCCAGCTCGAGAGCGCCGACCTCGCCTTGCGCGCTCCGGAGCAGGCGCGCGCGCGGCTCGAGGTCGCGCCGATGCTGGTCGAGTGCCTCGAGGGTCTCGGCGAGGAGTCCCCCGCCGCCGCCCACGCCGCCGCCGCCACCGCCCTCGCCGCCGGGCTCGACGCCCGCGACCCCGGGCTGCTGCTGCTCGTCTGTCGGCTGTGGCGGGCCCGGGCGCGGCTCGAGCCGGACAGCGCGGGCCTGTTCCTGGCGCGCTCGGTCGCCGCCGGCCGCGCCCTCGCCGCCGCCCAGCCCGGCCGCGGCACAGCCCTGCAGCTCGCCGCCGAGCTCGACGCCCGGGCGGCCTGGCTCGAGGAGCAGGACTCGCTCGCCGTCGCCCTGGTCGTGTGCGCGGACGCGGTCCGGCGCTTCGAGGCCGCCGGCGTCGACGCGGCCCGTCGGCTGCGCGGGGTCGGCCCCTACTGCGAGGCGCTGTCGCGGCTCGGCAGGCTGCAGCTCGGCGCCGACGACGACGCCGCCGCGGCCGCCACCCTCGCCCGGCTCGAGGCGGCCACCGCGGTGCTGCGCGAGCGCTATCCGTGGAGCGCGGCGCCGGCGGAGTACGCCCTGCCCGCGGCCCGACTCTCCGCCGCCCTCGCCGAGCGCCGGGGCGACGGTCCGGCCCTGCGCGCCGCCCTGCGCGAGGCGCTCGGCTACGCCCGCGAGCTCGCCGTCGAGGATCCGACCGGCCGCGGCGCGCGGCGCCTGCTCGCGAAGAGCCTGCTGCAGCTCGCCGATGCCCTGCTCGCCACCGGCGAGCGCGCCGAGGCGAGCGCGCTGACCCGGGAGGCCGAGCTCGAGCTCGCCCGCGCCGCCGCCCCCGGGGCGACCTGGGAGCAGCGCCGCGAGCACGGCGAGGTGCTGGTGCGGGTCGCCGGGCTCGACCTGATCGAGGGCGCCTTCGCCGAGGCGGAGCAGCGCTTCCGGACGGCGGAGGCGCTCTTCGAGGAGCTTCTGCAGGAGCGTCCGGGCGCGTCCGAGGTGCGCCTCGACCTCGTGCGGGTCGTCCGCGGACGGGGCGACGTGCACCGCCTGGAGGGCCGGCTGCAGGAGTCGCTCGAGCTGCAACGCCTGGCGAGCGCCCTCGCCCGCCAGCAGGTCGCCGCCGACAGCGGCTTCGTCTCCCGCCAGCAGCTCGCCCAGTGCCTCGCCCGCTGGCTCGCCCTCGAGACCGCGCCCGAGCTCGCCGACGAGGTGCGCGCCGAGGAGCTCGCCCTGCGCCGCGCCCTCGCCGTCGAGCGCCCCGACGACGAGCTGCACGCCGCCTCCTACTTCCTCGCCGCCCGCCGCTACGGCGAAGAGCTCGCCCAGCGCGGCCGGCTGGCCGAGGCCGTCGCGCTGTGGAGCGACGCGGCCGCCCTCGACGCCGACCTGCCGGACGCCTTCGGCGCGGAGTGCCGACGCCAGCTCGTCCGCATCCACGCCCACCTCGGCGCCCACGGGCCGGAGCCGCGCGCCGCCCTCGAACGCGCCCTGAGCCTCAGCTCCGGCCTCGCCCGCCAGCCCGGCGCGAGCGCGGCAGACCGCAACGGCCTGCTGATCGCCTTCCACAAGCTCGCCGCCTTCCACGGCGAGCGTGACCCCGCCGTCGGCCTGCAGCTCTACGCGGTCGCCCTCGACACCGCCAGCGAGCTGCTCGCCGAGGCGCCCGATGCGAGCCTCGCCCGCACCGATGGGGTGCTGAAGTACCACGCAGGCTGGCTGGCCCTCGCCCTCGACGACCAGGTCCTCGCCCGCGAGCTGTTCGCCTCGGCGGTCGCCGGCCACCGCGCCCTGGTCGCCGCGCGGCCGGCCCTGGCCGAGGAGCTCGCCGCCTTCGAGGAGGCGCTGCGGTTGGTCGAGTGAAAGTCGGGGTTGCGTGGCGCGTCCGTGCTGACCCCAACATCAGGCTCTGTCCGCGAAACCGGGCCGATTCTCGAGCGAACGACGGGAGGGGGTGAACCCCTCCCCTACATGCTGTCACGGTCACCGCCCGCCGGACCGCGGACGGACGCAGGATCTTCCGCCCAACCTGCCCCGAAGGAGCATCCTCATGTTGCTGACCGTCGCCATCCTTCTGATCGCACAGGCCCTCGGACACAGCGTGCTCGGCGAGCTCACCGTCATCCGGCCGCTGCTCGCCGGGGAGGTTCCGCCGCTGCTCGGCCACCGCCAGTTCGGGCGCGACACCATCCGCATGGCCTGGCACGCGACCACCGTGGTCTGGCTGACCCAGGCGGCGGTGCTGCTCGCCCTCGCGCTCGCGCCGGAGATCGATGCGACCGGACGGCGGCTCTTGTGGGTGATCGGCGCCGGCCTCGGCCTGTCCGCCCTGTGGTTCCTGGTCGGGACCCGCGGCCGCCACCTGGTCTGGGCCCTGCACGGCACGGCGGCGGCGGTCTGCTTCCTGAGCTGAGGGCCCTCAGCCGCCGAAGGGGTCGGCGGGGCCGGTCGGCGCCTTCGCCGCGCGCACCTTGTACTCCTGGGCGCCCCCGCTGTGCTGGCGGGCACCCTTGCCGCCGACCTTCGGCTCGTTCCACCACACCCGGACGCTGCCGTCCGCCTCGCAGCACAGGCTGAGGAGCGGGACCTTGTTGGTGCCCTGCAGCAGCCAGCGCACGTCGAGCTCCGACGCGAAGGGGGCGCCGCGCAGCGAGCGCAGGTACCAGCTGATCGGGAAGCCCTTCGCGCTCATGTCGAGCCAGTCGGAGGCGTAGAGCAGGCTCTTGTCCGCCCGCTTCCAGATGCCGAGCTTGATCTGCCCGCGCGGCTTCAAGCCGGTGCGCGGCGCCTTCAGCTCGGGGAACCAGCCGAGGCCGAGGAAGGGGCCGTTGCAGTCCCGGCGCATCCAGTCGACCCAGCCCCCTTCGTAGAGCGTCGCCCGGCACGATCCCGGCGGCTGCGGCTGCTGGCGGTGATCGGTCGAGGTGCAGGTGTCCCAGAACTGCGCGAGGCGCTTCGTCGGATGTTTGCGCAGGAGCATGCAGATGTGGCCGAAGCCGACGCTCTTCGCCCACATGAAGCAGGTGCCGGGGACGAGCGCGTTCCACAGCTCCTCCGGGTAGTCCTTGAAGCGCATCGGCACCTTCTCGGGCGGGTGGAAGGCCTTGCCGTTGAAGTTCTGCGGGGTGTAGGTGCCGCTGCCGACGTCGCCGTAGGCGTTGCCCTCCCAGCCGAGGATGCCGAGCGCGGTGGTCACCGACTGCTGGCACTGGCCGGCGAGCGGCACCAGGCCCTCCTCGCGCAGCTTCTTGAAGACGGTCTTCTGGCTGTTCTCCGGATAGAAGTAGATCGGCATCGCGTAGGGGATCCCGGTCTGGTGCTCCGCCACGGTCCGCGCGAACTGCTCGAAGCCACTGTTCGCGAAGGTGTTGTAGGCCGGATGGGCGAAGATGTCGCCGATCCCCTCGCGCGCCCGGCCGGCGACGAAGCGGGCGACGCCCTCGACGTCGGTGCTCGCCCCGACCGTGTGGCTCGGCGCAGGCAGCAGGTGGACGACCTTGAGCAGCTGGGGCGGCGCCGGAT
>JAUIEM010000212.1 GCA_030428695.1 bacterium | reverse complement strand
TCGCGGCGATGCAGCGGCTGGCGGCCGAGGGCATCGCGATCCTGTTCATCACCCACCGCCTCGACGAGGTGCACACGACCTGCGAGCGGGTGACCGTGCTGCGCGATGGCGAGGTGGTCGCGGTGCGCGAGGCGAAGAGCACGCCGGTCGCCGAGATCGCGAGCCTGATGGTCGGACGCGAGGTCCATCACACCGAGCGCGAGGCGGACAGCGCCGTCAGCGAAGACACCGTGCTCTCGATCCGCGGGCTCGAGGTCGACATGCCCGGCGAGCGGGTGCGCGGCGTCGATCTCGAGGTGCGGCGCGGGGAGATCCTCGGCATCGGCGGGCTGGCCGGGCAGGGCAAGGTCGGCATCGCCAACGGCGTGTTCGGGCTCTTCCCTGCCCGCGGCAAGGTCTGGCTCGAGGGCCGCCCGCTCGGCCTCGGCGACCCGCGCGGGGCGCTGGCCGCCGGCCTGGCTTTCGTGTCCGAGGACCGGCGCGGGACCGGCCTGTTGCTCGACGAGTCGATCGAGCACAACATCGCGGTGACCAGCATCGTCGCCAAGGGACAGTTCCTGCGCGACTGGTTCCTCGGCCCCCTCAACCCGGTCGACCGCGGCAAGGTGCGCGCCCACGCCGAGGAGCTGATCGGCGAGCTCGACATCCGCTGCACCGGGCCGACCCAGCCGGTCGGGCGCCTGTCGGGCGGCAACCAGCAGAAGGTCTGCCTCGCCCGCGCCCTGACCCTCGAGCCGAAGGTGTTGTTCGTGTCCGAGCCGACCCGCGGCATCGACGTCGGCGCGAAGGCGCTCGTGCTCGACCAGCTCGTGCGGCTGAACCGGACGCGGGGCACGACGATCGTGATGGCCTCGAGCGAGCTCGCCGAGCTGCGCACGATCTGTGACCGGGTCGCGATCGTCAGCGAAGGCAAGGTCGCCGGCATCCTCGATCCGGAAGCCTCCGACGCCCACTTCGGGCTGCTGATGGCCGGCGAGGACCTCGAGGCGGCGCTGGCGGAGGCGGAGAAGATGGCGGAGGAGACGATCCCCCCCGACACCGTCGCCGGCGAGAGCGGCCTGCGCGAGCGCGTCGCGGCGGCGCTGGAAGCGGAACGCGCGGCGGAGGAGGCAGCCGCCTCTGCGACCTCTTCGCCCCGAGGGACGAGGGAAGGGGAAGCGGCGGAGGAGGGCTCGGCCCCAGGGGGTGCACCGTGAGCCACCTCCTCAAGCTGCTCGCGCGGATCGGCTGGGCGCGCGGGATCATCTTCCTCTTCCTGCTCCTGATCTGGCTGGTCGCCTTCGTCTTCACCGAGGTCGACAAGCGCACCCTGCTCGGCGACTGCCTGCTGCGCACGGCGATGAACGGGGTGCTCGTGCTCGCCCTGGTGCCGACCGTGCGGGCCGGTCTCGGGCTGAACTTCGGCATCCCCCTCGGCATCGTCTGCGGGCTGCTCGGCGGCGTGCTCGCGATGGAGTGGCAGCTCGGCCCCTGGGCGGGCTTCTGGACCGCCTGCGCGCTCGGCGCCGGCTTCGCGACCGTGCTGGGGATCGCGTACGGGCTGCTGCTCCTCAAGGTCAAGGGCCAGGAGATGATGGTCGGCATCTACGTCGGCTTCGCGGCCGTCGCGGGCATGTCGATCGCCTGGCTGGTGCTGCCCCTCGAGAACCCGGAGATCATCTGGCCGATCGGCGGGCACGGCGTGCGCAACACCCTCGTGCTCGAGGAGAGCTTCGGCCACGTCCTCGACGACTTCGGCGCCTTCCATCTGTTCGCCGACACCCCGCCGGAGGGGGCAGGCGACGACGTGGTCGTCAGCAGCGGGATCAAGATCCCGACCGGGCTGATCCTGTTCTGGCTCGCGGCCTGCGCGCTGGTCGCCGGCCTGTCGCGCACCCGCGCCGGGGCCCAGCTCGATGCGGCCGGCCAGAACCCGACCTTCGCCCGCGCCTCCGGCGTGCGGGTGCCGGTGATGCAGGTGATCGCCGCGACGTTGTCGACCGTGCTCGCGGCGGTGGGGATCCTGGTCTACTCGCAGTCCTACGGCTTCCTGCAGCTGTACAAGGCGCCGCTGTTCATGGCGCTGCCGACGGTCGCCGCCCTGCTGATCGGCGGCGCGTCGCTGCGGCGGGCGACCATCGGCCACGTGCTGCTCGGGACCTTCCTCTTCCAGTCGGTCATCACCTCGGCCCTGCCGGTGGTCAACGACCTGGTCGCCAACAGCCCGAACGCGAGCCAGTGGGGCACCCTGCCGGAGATCGCCCGGCTGGTGATCAGCAACGGGATCATCATCTACGCACTGACGAGGGGACGTCGATGAAGCGCGCGCGCCAGCTCCTCGCCAAGAACCTGACCCCGCTGCTGTTCTTCGCGGTCTGCGTCGTCGGCATCCTGTGGGCCGACCTGTCGGTGCCGAACATCATCCGCGACGTGATCCAGCGCGTCGCGCGCAACCTGTTCCTCGTGCTCGCCCTGATCATCCCGGTCGTGGCGGGACTCGGCCTGAACTTCAGCATCGTGCTCGGGGCGATGGCCGGTCAGGTCGGGCTGCTGATCGCCCTCGAGGCCGGTTTCGGCGCTCCGGGAGCGACCGGCGGAGGTCTGGGCGGCCTCGGCATCGCGATGCTCGCGTCGCTGCCGATCGCCCTGGTGCTCGGTGTGCTGGTCGGCCTGATCATGAACAAGGCACGCGGCCGGGAGATGGTGACCGGGCTGATCCTCGGCTTCTTCGCCAACGGCTTCTACCAGTTCTTCTTCCTGATCCTCGCCGGGCCGGTGTTGCCCTTCGCCGATCCGGACATCCTGCTGCCGACCGGCATGGGGCTGCGGGTGACCGTCGACATGCTCGAGATCCAGGGCTCCCTCGACTCCCTGGTCGCGGCTGCGCCGGTCATCAACAAGTCGATCTACGTGCTGCCGCTGTCGACCTTCGGTGCGTCCGCGCTCTTGTGCCTGGGGCTCGTCTGGTTCCAGCGCACCAAGCTGGGCCAGGACCTGCGGGCCGTCGGCCAGGACCAGCACATCGCAGAGGTCGCGGGCATCCCCGTCGGGCGCTGCCGGATCATCGCGATCGTGCTGTCGACGGTGCTCGCCGGCGTCGGCCAGGTGATCTGGCTGCAGAACATGGGCACGATGAACACCTTCCAGTCCCACGAGCAGGTCGGCTTCTACGCGATCGCCGCGCTGCTGGTCGGCGGGGCGAGCGTCAGCCGGGCGACCGTGCTCAACGCGATCCTCGGCACAGTCCTCTTCCACGCCCTGATCACCGTCGTCTCCCTGGCCGGGCCGAAGGCGCTCGGGAACTCGCAGATCGGCGAGTACTTCCGGGAGTTCTTCGCCTACGCGATCATCGCCTTTGCCCTCGGCATCCACGCCTGGCAGCGCAGCCGGGCCCGCGCCAAGGCCGAGGCCGAGGCGACCTGACGTCCGCTTCCACCCCCTTTCCGAGGTTTCCACCATGCGCATTCTCGCGACCCTTCTCCTCGCCCTGACCATGCTCGGTTGCGGCGACTCCGGCGGCGACGAGCTGGCCGGCGAGAAGCTGCCCTTCAAGATCGGCATCCTGACCGGCACCGTCTCGCAGGGCGAGGACGAGTACCGCGGGGCCGAGCAGGTCATCGCGGAGTACGGGGACAAGGTGATCATCCACCGCACCTACCCCGACAACTTCATGACCGAGCAGGAGACCACGGTCTCGCAGCTGACCGGCTTCGCGTCCGATCCGCTCTGCAAGGCGATCATCATGGCCCAGGCGGTGCCCGGGGCGATCCCCGCGATCAAGCAGATCCGCGAGCAGATGATGCGCAAGGACATCGTGTTCATCCTGATCGCCCCGCAGGAAGACCCCCAGCAGGTCGCCCGCTACGCGGACCTCAGCCTGAACACCGACGACCTGCAGCGCGGCCGGACCATCGTCGACCTCGCCCACGAGATGGGCGCGAAGAAGTTCCTGCACTACACCTTCCCCCGGCACATGTCGATGGAGATCCTCGCCGAGCGCAAGGACCTGATGCAGCAGCGCTGCGAGGAGCTGGGGCTGGACTTCATCATGGTCAACGCGCCGGATCCGACCGGTGACCAGGGCACCGCCGGGGCCCAGAAGTTCATCCTCGAGGATGTGCCCCGCCAGGTCGCCCAGCACGGCAAGGACATCGCGGTCTTCTCGACCAACTGCTCGATGCAGGAGCCGCTGATCCGCGCCGCCCTCGAGACCGGCTGCTACTTCCCCGAGCAGTGCTGCCCGAGCCCGACCCACGGCTACCCCGGCGCGCTCGGCATCGAGATCCCCGAGGAAAAGGCCGGCGACTGGGCCTTCATCTGCGAGGCGATCAAGGGCAAGGTCGCCGAAGGCGGCCAGTCCGGGCACTTCGGCACCTGGCCCACCTCGCTGCACATCGTCTTCATCAAGGCCGCCGTCGAGCTCGCGGCCGAGGCGGTCAAGGCGGGTAACACCGACATGCTGCACGACCTCGCCCACGTCGAGAAGGTGCTCGAGGAGTCGGGGGACATCGAGGTCTCGCTGATGCCCTTCCAGGAGAAGGAGAACTACTTCATGTGCATCGCGGACTCGATCGTGTTCTGAGATCTGAGACAACCCTCCGTCGCGGGCAGGTGACGGAGGCCCCTCAGTCCGTCAACCGCCGCAGTCGCAGCCAGGCCCACAGGAACATCGTGCTGTCGACGCAGCCCTGCATCACCGCCCGCTCGTAGAGCTCCAGCGCGTCCTCGAAGCGGCCCTCGCGCTCGGCGCGCATGCCGGCCATCGTGAAGGCCCGGGTGCGGATGACCGGGCGGCCGTCGGCCTGGCCGTCGACCTCGGCGAAGAATTCCCGCTCGGAGATCTCCCCTTTCAGGTAGGCGAGCACCGTGCCTTCAGGGCTGGCGCGGAGGGCGTCGGGCAGCATCGCGGGCAGCCCGGTCAGCGCGCACAGGATCACCGCCAGCTCGCCGACGCCGGCCTCGGCGGCCCGGGCCAGCGGCTCGAGGTCGCCATCCTCGGCGGCGACGAGCAGGGCGTCGAGGGTGCGCACCGAGGGCAGGCCGACGTGCGGCTCGAGCCGCGCGCGGGCGCGCGGGATCTGGTCGAGCATCCAGGCGGTCATCGCGAAGCTGAACAGGGCGCGCTCGGTCGGCACCGGCTCCTCGACCAGCTGCCCGAACGCGCGGAAGGCGCTCGGCACCTCACCCTCGAACAGCGCGCTGCGGGTGTAGAGGCCGCGCAGCACAGCGATCTCCTCGACGAGCACCAGCTCGTCCGGGAGGGTGCCGCGCGCGTCCTCGAGCTGGTCGATCGCGGCGTCGAGCAGCGGCAGGGCCGGGCCGGTCTCGCCGAGGGCGAGGTGGCACAGGGCGAGGTCGCTGAGGGCGCGGGCGAGGGAGGTGCGGTAGAAGGGGACGTCCGGGGTCAGCTCGACCAGGCGCTCGGCGCTGTGCAGCGTGGAGCGGGCGTTCTCCAGTGCCGCGCGGTTGTCTTCGAGGCCGATCAGGCACTCGGTCAGGTGGACGCCGTGGGTGAAGTGGTCGAGCACCCAGATCTGGTTGTCCGGCTCGAGGCGCACGAGGCGCGCGCTGAGCACCCAGGCCTCGGTCAGCGCCTCCCGGGCGGCGTCGAGCTGGCCGTTGGCGAGAGCGAAGGCGCCGAAGTTGCTGTGGACGAGGGCGAGGTCCCGGGCGGTGCGCGGATCGAGGGGGGCGAGCTGGTAGGCCTGTGCGCGCAGCTCGACGCACTGCCGGAAGGCGTCGTAGGCGGCGTCGTTCTCGCCGCTGCCCGCGTGCACCCGGGCCTTGAGCTCGAGGGTGGTCGACAGCCGGCTGAGGGCGACCAGATCGGAGCGCAGCTCGTAGGGCAGCTCGGCCTGCAGGCTCAGGGCCTCCTCGACAGCCGGACGCGCGCGGCCCAAGGCGCCCTGCTCGACGGCGAGCAGGGCGGCGTGGTTGAGCTCGGCGGCGAGGGCGCCGCGCAGGTACGGCTGCTCCGGCGAGGCCTCGAGGGCGGCGCGGCGGGCGGCGACGGCCTCGGCGCTGAGGTCCGCGGCGCGCGCCAGCTCCTGGCGGGCGAGGGCGAGCTCGCTGAGCAGGCGCAGCGCGTCGGCTTCCTCGTCATGGAGGTCGATCCGGCCCGCGAAGCGGGCGATGGCCTGCCGGTAGACGTCGAGGGCCTGGCGGGCCGCCTCCTCCGCTTCCGCCAGCCTTCCCCGCCGGCGCGCGAGCTCGGCCTGCCCGCGCAGGCCGCTGGCGAGCGACATCAGCGCGCCGCCGGGCACGGTCTGGAGCGCGGCCCAGGCCCGCGCCAGGGGGATCCCCTCGTCGAAGAGCTCCTCCGCGCGGTCGAAGTTGCCCGCCGCGGTGTGCAGCCGCGCGAGCTGCAAGATCGCGCCGCGGAGCACCCTCCCGTGCGCTTCGGCCAGGCTCTCTTCCGGCGTGATGGCGCGGAGGATGGCGAGGGCCTCCTCCCCGAGCTCCAGGCCGCTGTTCGTCTTTCCGCGCCGTCCGGCCAGGCGGGCGCAGTCGACGACCAGGCTGGCGACATCGATGCTGTCTTCCGCCGTACCGGTGTCCGCCCGGCGCAGGCTGAGGGCCTCGGCGTACAGCTGGGAGGCCTCGTCGAGGGCGAAGTGTCGCTCGCGAGCCCAGCCGAGCGCCTCCACGCCCCGGGCGACGGCCTGCCAGGCGGCGACCGCCTCGGGGTTGCGGCGCTGGGCCGTGCGCGCGAGGCGTAGACCGTGGACCAACATCGCCTCGGCCTCGTCCGGGCCCGAGGCGGTGAGCAGCAGCTCGCCGAGGTCGACGCAGAGGTGCGCCATGTTGAGCAGCATCGGGAAGCTGGTCGCGGGGCTCTCCGGATCGAACAGCGTCCAGGCCTCGTCGAGCAGGGCCTGGGCGCGCGTGAGCTCGTTGCGTTGGAAGCACAGCTCGGCGAGCGCGACCAGCACCCGCTGGCGCACGCCCGGGAAGTCGTCCGCGGGGACCAGGGCCAGGGCCGCGCGCAGCCGGCCCTCGGCGGAGGCGAGATCCCGGGCGCGCAGGTCGGCCAGGGCCTCGGCGACGGCGAGCCGCGCGCGTTGCGGGCGCAGGGCCTCGCGTTCGGCGGGCGAGGCGGCGGCGAGCAGACTTCGCGCGCGGTCGCAGACCTCGGCGCTCTGCTCCCATCGCCCCTGCCCCCGCAGCCAGGAGAGGTAGTCGTCGTGGAGCTCGAGCAGCGCCGCGCGCTGGGGCAGCGCGAGCGCCTCGTCGGCGAGCGCGGCGAGCGCCTCGTCGACGGCCTGCGGCCCGGCATCCCCGAGGCTGAGCGAGTACATCAGCAGCCGCGCCTGTAGCACCCGGCCCTGGACGGTGCTGGCGGCATCCCGCAGGGCGGCGAGCTCGGCCCAGCCGTCCCGGGACAGGCCGAGCAGGTGGCGCGCCGTGCCGAGGGCCTCGGGGCTGCCGACGTCGGTCAGGGTGTGGTGGACCTCGGCGGCGAGGGCGTCGTAGGAGCGCAGAGCGATCGCTGCCGCCCGGTCGGCGACCTGGCGCTCGGCGACCAGGGCCTGGTTCTGCTCGTTGAGCACGTACAGGCCGGCGCACAGGGCGAGCACGAAGCCGCCCGCGAGGGTGTACAGCGCCGCGCGCAGCCGCGTGCGGGCCGTGCGCTCCCGCGCGCGGCGGGCGGTGGCCCGGGCGATGCGGTCGTGCAGGGCATCGCCGGCCGGAAGCTCCTCGGCCTGGGCCCGGGCCAGGCCGAGGTCGCCGAGGCCCAGGGCGGCCTCGGCGTAGGCGCGGCGGGCCGCCTCCCGGCCGCGCGCGGCCTCCGGGTTGCCCGGCCACAGCTCGAGGGCCTGGCCGAAGCCGGCGACCGCCGCGGCGTAGCGCTGGTAGAGCGACTCGCGCTCGGCGGGACGCGCCTCGCCGCAGGCTTCGAGCTCGCGCCGGGCGCGGTCGGCGATCGCGTGGCTCTCGCGGTGGCGGAGGAAGTCCTCGACCGCCTCGCGCAGCTCCGTCGCGCTCTGGAAGCGCCGGTCCTGGAGGGCGGACAGGGCGCGCGTGCAGATGCGGGCGAGCTCTTCGGGGACGTCCGGCGGAAGCTCGGGAGGCTCGGCCCGCACCGAGCTCGCGAGCACCTGCAGGAAGCTGTCGCCGGCGTGGGGCGGACGGCCGGCGAGCAGCCGGTGCAGGATCCCCCCGAGCAGGTAGGTGTCGGTCGTCACGTCGACCAGCTCGCCGTCACCCCCGGCCAGCTCGGGCGGCATGTAGGCCGGCGTGCCGCAGGGGCCGTCGATGCTCGAGCGCGGGCGCAGCCCGTGTTCCGGGTCGGGGTCGAGGCCGACGGCGAGTCCCCAGTCCATCAGGAAGACCTCGCCGTAGTTGCCGAGCATCACGTTCGGCGGCTTGAGGTCGCAGTGGACGACGCCGCGGCTGTGGGCGAAGGCGACCGCGTGGCAGACCTGCAGGAAGATGCGCAGGTGGGCCTCGAGGTCGTCGGGGTCGTCGCGCAGCGCCTCCTCCCAGTTCCTCCCCTCGACCATCTGCATCGCGAGGAAGGGGGAGCCGTCGGGCAGCTCGCCGAGCTCGTAGACCGGGACGATGTTCGGATGCTCGAGGCTGCCGTTGATCAGCGCCTCGTCGAAGAACATGCAGCGGGTGCCGCCCTGGGCGTCGTCGCGCAGGGTCTTCAGCGCGACGTCGCGGCGCAGGCTGGCCTGGCGCCCGCGGTACACGATGCCCATGCCGCCCTGGCCGATCACCTCGTGGGGCTCGAAGCCGCGCTCCGTCAGGGGCGGCGCTTCGCCCTGGAAGGCGGGGGGCTTGTAGCTGCAGGATGTACGGAGCGAGGTCCAGTCGATGTCGGGGCCGAGGGTATGTTCCCAGCGGCTCTGGAGGATGTCGAGGTCTGACGACGCCATGAAGCCTCCCGTCACGGGCCCGGCTGCAGTGTAGCAGGCCGGGGCGAGGCGTTCAGTCTTCGGGCAGGGCGCGGATGTCCGGCAGGTTCCGGTACAGGCCGTCGAGGTCGAGGCCGTAGCCGATCACGAAGCGGTTGGGGATCGTGAAGCCTATGTAGTCGAGGTCGAAGTTGATCTTCGTGTTCGCGCTCTTGTGCAGGAGCGTGCAGAAGCGCAGCGACTTCGGCCGGCGCAGCTTCAGGTTCTCGTAGAGGAAGTTCGCGGTCAGGCCGGTGTCGACGATGTCCTCGACCAGGATGACGTTCTGGTCTTCGATCGTCTGCGTGATGTCGAACTCGAAGCGCACGACGCCGGTGCTCTTCAGCCCGCCCTCGTAGCTGCTGACGCGCAGGAAGTCGCAGCGCAGCGGCACGTCGATCGCGCGGATCAGGTCGGACATGAACAGCGCGGCGCCCTTGAGCACGCCGACGACGATCAGCTGCTCGCCGGCGAAGTCGCGGGAGATCTGGGCGCCGAGCTCACGGACGCGCGCGGCGATCTGCGCGGAGGTGTACAGCGGACCGAAGGCATCGAGCGGTGGGTTGGTCACGGGTTCCCTCGGGACGTTTCGGTGTGGGAGATCAGCTCGGCGAGCTCGGGCACGGCGGCGGCCAGCGTGGCGGCGAAGCGGTCGGCGACCTGGCGGCCGGTCTCCATCACCTCCTCGTGGTCCGGCGCCTCTTCGGACAGGCCCGCTGCGGCGTTGGTGATGCAGCTGATGCCGACGACGCGCACGCCCATGTGGCGCAGGGCGATGGTCTCGTGCACCGTCGACATGCCGACCGCGTCGGCGCCGAGGGTGTGCAGCATGCGGATTTCGGCCGGGGTCTCGTAGTTCGGCCCGAGCAGCGCCGCGTACACGCCCTGTTGCAACGTGCCCGGACCGTGCAGCGCGGCCTCGAGCAGGGCCGCGCTCAGCTCGGTGTCGTAGGCATCGTTCATCGCCGGGAAGCGCGGGCCCAGGGTCTCCTCATTCGGACCGACCAGCGGGTTGCGGCCGGTCAGGTTGAGGTGGTCGGTGATCAGCATCAGGTCGCCGACCTTCAGCTTCGGCGCGATGCCGCCCGCGGCGTTGGTCAGCACGACCGCCCGCACCCCCCAGCGCGCGATGGCGCGGACCATCAGCACGGCCTCGGAGGCCTCGATGCCCTCGTAGAGGTGGCGCCGGCCCTGCAGGCAGAGCAGTCGGATGCCGCGGAGGGAGCCGACCACCAGCCGGCCTTTGTGCCCCGCGACGGCGCCCGCGCTGCAGTGGGGGATCTCGTCGTAGCTGACCGAGGCCGCGTCGTCGAGGCTGTCGGCGAAGGCGCCGAGGCCGCTGCCGAGCACCATGCCGAGGTGCGGGCAGGGGCCGAAGCGGTCGGTGAGGAATGAGACGATCGCGTCGAGCTGTTCGGCGAGCACGGGAATCCCCCTTGCAGAAGGGCAGGATTCTGCCCGATGGGCGCGGAGCTGTCAAAGCCAAAAACCAGCGCAGCCCCGCCGGCTGCGGGCTGACGGGGGTCGCGGCGCCCGGCTGCAAACAACAAGCTGAAAACTGGACCGGATTTGTCGTATACTCATGCGGGGTGTTCGCGGTCCATGTGCTACGGGCTCGAACGCGGTGCCACTACGGAGGAGATCCATGGCCATCAGCCAACGCCTTGTCGACATGTACCACAGCGTGCCCGAGCCCTTCCGGGAAGCCCTGGTAGGCGCGTGGATCCTCAACCGTGAGCTGACGCGCAAGGAAGCCGAAGAGGCGGGCTGGTTCACCGACCACATGCGGCAGGACATCAAGGAAGACACCGAGTACGCCCAGCTCTTCCAGCGCATGATCGAGAAGCGCCTCAAAGACCGCATCGAGCCGCTCGCCGCCAAGCCCCTGTCCGAGCTGGTCGTGCTCCAGATCGAGGGCAACGAGCGCGACCGGGCGCTGATGACCCTCGCGATCGGCAAGCACACCGACCCCGAAGCGACCGCGACGCTCCTCACCCTGCTCAACGACGGCATGCCGCTCGTCCGCGCCGCCGCCGCCTGGTCGCTGGTCGAGCGCCAGGGCCGCGAGATCTCGATCAAGCTGGTCGGCCTGCTCGAGGACGAAGACCGCCGCGTCCGCGTGCTCGGCCACCGCTCGCTGCGCCGCCGCTTCGGCGAAGACCTCGGCACCGAGCCGAAGCCCTGGCTGGTCAAGCTCGAGGTCGTCGACGCCTGAGCTTCCGGCTCCCTGTACTTCGCGACCCGCCCGTCCGGGCGGGTCTTTCGCGTGGGGGCGTGTGCCGAAACGCCGTCTTCGGCTGGGAGACGATCGCGGAGATCCGGGTCGGCGATCCAAGCGCTCCTCGGAGCGGCCTTCTCGCGGTCCCTTCCGATTCCGATCCGGGTTCACCTTGTCCACAGGTGAGCAGCGCAGAGGGCTCGAAGTGCCCGAGATCGCGGCATCCGGGTCCGCAGCAGAAATCCCGGTGAGTCGGATGGGTCAACAGCTGCCGGAGCGAGCGGCCGTCTTTTCGAGCGCTGCTCCCTCCCTTGGCAGGCCGCGGCGACTCCCTCCTTTGCCAAGGCAGACCAGGGCGGCGGGCGGCGCCGCGGGCTGGTATCATCCCCTTCGGCGAAACCGCAGGAGACCGACGTGGCGCGCATCCTCCTCCTTCTGCTCATCGGTCTCCCCGCTTGCGCGGACACCATCGCGGAGCAGCTCGCCGCGCTGGCCAGCCCCGATCCAGGCGAGCGCGCGGCAGCCTTCGCCGCGTTGGCGGAGGTCGGTCCCGCGCTGGTGCCGCGGCTCGAGGCGGCCCGGGCCCAGGCGGAGGGCTTCGAGCAGGCGGCGCTGATCGACGAGCTGCTCGCGCTCTACGCGGTCTCCGGCCTGCTCGAGCGCCTGCGCGACCCGGACATCGCGGAGTACGACCGGGCGCGGGAGTGGCTGGCGGAGGTCGATCCCGACACCTGCGGGGTGTTGCTCGCGGCGGTCGCCGACCCCGACTTCGACGCGCTCGCCCGCACCTTCACCGCGCAGTCCGCCGCCGTCCAGCGCGCGGGCCTGCCGCTGATCGTCGCGCTGATCGAGCACGCCGGTGCGCGCGTCCAGTCCGTGTTCGACGGCCTGCCGCTCGACGAGTGGTCCGGCCTGGTTGCGGCGACGGCGACCGCCAAGGAGCGGCTCCGCGTCGCGATGTGGATCGGCAGCTTCGGGGCCGAGGCCCTGCCAGCGATCGAAGAGCTGCTCGCGCACTCCGAGGCAGAGTGGCGCCAACACGCGGTGAGGCTGGTCGAGCAGCCGCTGTGGAAGGACACCGCACACCTGCTCCCGAAGCTCCAGGCGCTCTGCGCTGGCGATCCCGACGAGCAGGTCCGGGCCGCCGTGCTCGCCAGGCTGGCGAAGCGGAGCCCGGAGGACGTCCGCGAGCTGGCCTACGCCGCGCTCGCGGACCGGGCGACCCGGGTGCGCTCCGCCGCGGTGCTGGTGCTCTTCCCGCTGCGGCCCGAGCCCGCGCGTTTCGTGCCGGCCCTGCTGCCGGTGCTCGACGCGGGCGACGAGGCCAGCCTCTACGCGATCAAGTGCCTCGCGATGCTCGGACCGGAAGCGGATGCCGCCCTCCCTGCGCTGGTCGCTCTGCTCGAGCGCGGCGAGGACCGGCGGATCGAGGACGCGTGCCTGGTCGCCCTGGGCTCCCTCGGCCCCGCGCTCTTCCCCGAGGCCCCCTCCCGCGGCCCGGCCTGCGCGCTGCTCGGCGGCTGGCTGGCGTCGGAGCGGCGCGTCGACGCGACGCTGATCGAGGCCCTCGAAGGCCTCGGCCCGCGGGCGGTGGCGGAGCTGGCGCGCGGGCTGCGGTCGGGCTCTCCGCAGGTGGTGCGGAGCGTCCTGCAGGCTCTCTCGGGGCTCGGGCCGGACTCCGCCTCGGAACAGCAGGCCCTCGAGCGCGTGCTCGACTTCCACGACCCGGCGGTGGCGCTGGAGGCCGCCGGCGTCCTGCTCGCCCTGGACCCCGCGCACCAGGCCGCGCGGGAAGCGGCGCTCGAGGCGCTGGGCTCGCCCCGCGAGCCTGTGCGCCTCGCAGCCGCGCGGGCCCTGCGCGCGCTGCCCGTGGCGGATGCCGACACCCAGGCGGCCGTGCGCGCCGCGGTCGGTGAAAACGGGGCGCTCGACAGCGAGCTGGTCGAGCTGCTCGGCGTCTGCGGTCCGGATACCGCCTCGCTGCGCCTGATCGCCGCCTGCGTGGGGGGCAGTGACGCGAGGCTGGCCCACGCCGCGCGCGGCACCCTCCGGGCCCTCGGGGCGGAGGTGGTGCCCTTCCTGCTCGAGGAGCTGGAGACGGCCGAGCCGAAGGCGCGGGAAAGGCTGCTGCTCGCGCTCGGGGCGTGCGGGGAGGAGGCTGCCGAGGCTCTGCCGGCGGTGCTCGCCGCGCTCGAGGACCCCGACCCGGCGCTCCGCGACGCGGCCCTGATCGCGCTGCCCTCGCTCGGGGCGCCGGCGGAGGAGGTCGTCCCCGCCCTGCTCGCCGCGCTCCCCGCGCGCTTCGCCTTCGAGGGCGTGGCGCGGCTGGGTCCGAACGCGGAGGCGGCGCTGCCCGCGCTGCTCGAGGGCTGGGAGCGTGAACCGGAGCGGGCGGGGGACTACCTCCACGCGCTCGGCGCGCTCGGTCCGGCGGCCGCCGAGGCCCTGCCGCGGCTGCGCGACGCGCTCGCCGCGAAGCGGGACCTCGCCGCGGTGCTCGAGGCGCTGGAGGGCCTCGGGCCGGCGGCGGCCCCCGCGCTCCCCGAGCTGCTGCCGCTGCTCGAGGCCGACGATCCGTACTTCTGGAATGCCGCCGATGCGGTCCTGGCGATCGGCGTCGCCGACACGGCGGTCGTCGCGCGGCTGCACGACGCGTGCGAGGCGGACGGGGGGCCGCGCATGCGGGCCCTGGAGGTGCTGGCGCAGCTCGCGCCGGCGGATCCGCGGACGCGGGACGCGCTGCTCGCCGCCCTCGACGCCGGCACGATGGTGCGGAACGCCGCGATCGCGGGGCTCGGCCCGGTGCGGGTGGAGGTCGAGGCCAACGTCGCGCTCCTGGCCGAGCTGCTCGACAAGGGCGAGCGGCGGGGTGACCGGCTCCAGGCGCTGACGGCCCTCACGTCGCTCGGGCCGGAGGCCGCCGCGGCCCTTCCGGCGATCACGAACAGCCTGCGCTACGACTACGACGTCCGCCGCCTCGCCGCGCAGGCCGCCGAGGCGGTGCAGCCTACGGGTCGCGGGCCGCGGCTCGAGGCGCTGATCGAGCGGGCGCGGGAGGTCTCCCGGCGGCGTTGAGGTTCCCGCGGAGACGCTTTCGGCCTCGAAGCGCTGTGCCGAAGCAGCTCTGGCCGCGCGGTTGCGTCCAACAGCGCTGGGACGGGCAGGGGAGGATCGGGGTCGCGGATCCATCTTCCAGGAGCGGGATTCCTCGAGGTCGCTTGCGAGCCCGATTCCGATCCCGATCCCGATCCCGCTGAAAGTCAGACCGGGGCACGTTCGTGGCCACGCAACTGCGCGGCGGGCGGAAGCCTGTTACCATCCTGGCGGCGGCCGGAGCGGATCTTCCCTCGCCCGCCCCGGAGGCACCATGCGTCGCGTCTGCTGCCTGCTGCTCCTCGCGCTCTCCGCCTGCGGCGACGACATCGCGGACCGCATCGCGGGGCTGGCGAGCCTCGACCCGGACGTCCGCGACGCGTCCTGGCAGGCCCTGTACGAGGCGGGCCCCGCGGTGGTCCCGCGGCTGGAGGCGGCGCTGGAGGCGGCGACGAACCTCGAGCAGCAGCTGCAGCTGCAGGAGCTGCTCTCCTCCTACACGGCGGATGGGCTGATCGCGCGCCTGCACCGCAACGCGGACTTCGAGCGCACGGTGGCGTGGCTGGTCGAGGTCGACCCGGACCGCAGCGGGCCGCTCCTCGGCGCTCTCGGCGAGGGCGGCGCCTTCGCCGCGGTGCTCGGCGGATGGTCCGAAGAGGAACGCAGGGCCGCGTTCTCCCTGCTGCTCGCGCTGCTCCGCGCGGGGCGCCGGGAGGTCCACGCGGCCCTGGACGAGGTCCCGGTGGAGGAGCTCGTGGCGCTGCTCGTCGCGGCAGAGCACCCGACGGTACGCCAGGGAATCAGCATCGCGCTGATACGCCGGAAGGTCGAGGCGCCCCCTCTCGTCGAGGGGCTGCTGGGCCACGCCGAGCCCGCGGTCCGCGTGGAGGGGCTGCGGCTGGCCGAGGCGTTCTGGGGCGAGACCACCCCGCTCGTGCCGCTCATCCGCACGCTGGCTGCCGAGGACGCCGACGCGGAGACGCGCCGGGCGGCGTTGGTGTTGCTGGTGAGCCAGCGCGACCCCGAGGCGGGCGCCCTGCTCCGCGCGGCCCTCGCGGATCCCGCGCCCGCCGTGCGCCGCGCGGCCGTCGTCCGTTACCTCCGGATCGGCCCGGAGCCGGAGGAGGCCGTCCCCCTGCTGGCCGCGCGGCTGGCGGACGCGGACAGCGAGATCCCGGGCCGGGCGGCCGCGGCCCTCGGCACGCTCGGCTTCGAGGCGGAGGGGGCGCTGCCCGCGCTGCACGCCCGGCTCGAGGAGCGCGCTTCGGGGCTGAGCGCCATCGAGTGCCTCGAGGCGCTCCGCGCGATCGGCCCGGCCTGGGCGCCGGAGTCTCCGTCCCGCGCCCCCGTCTGCCGTCTGCTCGGGGACTGGCTCGCGCGGGGCGAGCGCAGCGACGGGCGGGTGCTCGCCACGCTCGCCGCCCTCGGCGCGCCGGGGGTGTCCGAGCTCGTGCGCGCCCTGGAGGCGGGCCCGGAGCCCGGGTTCCGGGCCGCCCTGTGTCAGACGCTCGGGGACCTCGGCCCGGCGGCCGCGCCTGCCCTGCCGGTCCTCGAGAGACTGCTCGAGCAGGGCAACGGCTCCGCCGCGGTGGACGCCGCCGGGGCCATCTTGAAGATCGAGCCCACGCATGCCCGGGCCCGGGATCTCGCGCTCGCGGCCCTCGACGGCTCGACGGGGTGGAGCCGGCTGGAGGCCCTCGATGTCCTGTCCGCGCTGCGCTCCGCTCCCGCGCCGGCCCAGGCGGCGCTGCGCCGCTGGCTCGACGAGGAGCTGTTCGGACGCCGCGTGTTCGATGTGCTCGCCGGCTGCGGGCCCGACTCCGCCACGCTGCGCGCGTTTGCGGTCCGCGCCGGGGGGGAGGACGTGACGCTGCGCACCTGGATCGAGGAGCTCTACCCCACCTTCGGCGCGGCCGGGGTTCCCTTCCTGCTCGAGGAGCTCGAGTGCGCCGACCCGCGCCGGCGCACCGCGCTGCTCCTCCTGCTCGCCCGCTGCGCGCCCTCGACGCCCGAAGCCTCCGCTGTGCTGCTCGCGGAGGCTCCGAACGCGACGGGCAAGGTCCGCAACGCGTTGTTCGGTGCGCTTCCGGGTCTCGGTGTTCCCGAGCAGGTCCTGCCCGTGCTGCTCGCGGCCTTTCCCGACTGGGCGGCCTACACGGCCCTGCACGCGCTGGGCCCGGAGGCGGCGCCCGCCGTCCCGGAGCTGCTCGGGCTCTGGGCCGACCACCCCGCGCACGGGTACAAGGTCCTCACCATCCTCGCGGCGATCGGTCCCGCCGCCGCGGAGGCCCTCCCCGCGCTGCGCGCCGAGCTGCGTGGACGCACGGATCTGGCGCTCGAGGTGCTCGAGGCCCTGGCGGCGATCGGTCCCGCGGCCGCCCCGGCGGTCCCGTTGCTGATCCCCTACCTCGACAGCGAGGAGCGGGCGCTGCCCCAGGCCTGCGCCGCCCTCGCGGCGATCGGTTCCGTCGCCGACGAGGAGCTCCGCGCCCGGGTGCTCGGTCGCCTGCTCGATCTGGCCGCGCACGAGGCCGGCGGTCCCGCGCTGCGTGCCGCCGCCATCCTCGCGCCGGACGACGCGGAGGTATGGCGGGCGGCCTCCGCAGCCCTCGAGGCGGACACCGTCCCGCTGCGCCGCGCCGCCATCGAGGCCCTCGGCCGCATCTCCACGCCGGACCGGGTCGAGCGCCTGGTCGCCATCGTCGAGCGCCGCAACCGCGGGGACGTCGACGAGGCTCTCCGGAGCCTGGCCGCGATCGGTCCGGCGGCCGCCGGGGTGGCGCTGCCC
>JAUIEM010000211.1 GCA_030428695.1 bacterium | reverse complement strand
GCGGGCCGAGACGGCGCTGACGGCCGCGTAGACCAGCGTCCACAGAGAGGACAGGAGCAGCCCGCCGCCGAAGGCCTGTTGCAGGGCGCGCGGCTCGTTCCGTTTCCAGAACGCGACGCAGGCGACGAGCAGGATGCACACCCCGAGGTAGACGAGCAGCATGCGGAGCCAGCGGTGGCGCAGGCCGGGCCCCGCGGGGCGGTTCGGGGACGGAAGCGAAGACGGCAGTCCCTTGATCTCGATCTTGATGGCGAAGCCCCCTGCCGCGAAGACGCAACTCCCGCGCCGCGAGAATGCCACCCGGCCAATCAACCGGGAGCGCCCGCCCCCTTCCTCCGCCACCCTCTCCCGCTGGCGGAATCCGCCAGCTGGATGGCGGGTCCCGCCACCTGCCCAGCGATTGCAACGTCCCGGGCGAGGCCGTACACTCGGCGTTGGTCTGGCCCGCGGGCTGCGGGGGCCGGGCGTGGTCCACCCCGGAGGCTGTCCATTGTACATGCTGTGCGATCAGAACAGCGGCGCGCAGTTGATGCTCGACGGCAGGCGTCTCGAGCTCGGCCCCGAGCTGCTGCCCGACGCCGCCCTCGTCCCCCGCCACGCCCGCCTGCGCCTGCGCGACGAGGGCTGGGAGCTGCGGCCGGTGCGCGGCGAGGTCGTCCACAACGGGCGGCCGATCTCGGGCGGGACGACCCTGCGCCCAGGCGACCGGCTCGGCCTCGGCGAGATCGAGCTGCGCTTCGAGCCGACCCCGGACACGCCCTGCTTCCTGCGCGGCGGTCCGGCCCCGTGGGGTCCGCCCGGGGTCGCCTGGTGGGGGACGAGCTTCGCCGGCGACAGCACCGTCCTGATGTGGGCGGTCGCGGAGCCGCCCGCGCTCGATCCCGCCCGCTGCAACTTCCCGCTGCGCGCGACCTACGAGGACGCCGGCCAGCTCTACCTGATCACCGAGGCCTGGGAGCTCGCGGAGCTGCCCCACGTCGGGCCCGTGGGCGCGGTGCGGCTGATGCAGCGGGCCCTGCGCTCCCTGCGCGGCGGCGGCTCCCGCCCGCTGGGCTGCGCGCCGGACCGGGTGTTCTACGACGCCCGGAAGGATCTGCTCCGGCTGCTCCCCGCGCCGACGGCCCGCTTCACCGACCGCGACGCCTTCGTGCACCGCCGGGCGCGGCGCGGTCCGCGGGACTTCCGCAGCGACTGCGTGGGCTGGGGACACCTGCTCCTGCGGCTGTGTACCGGGGAGTGGCTGGAGGAGGCGCCGGAGGGCTTGCCCGAGCCTCTCGCGCGCCTGCTCGAGGCGTGGCTGGGGCGCGAGGACCGGACGCGGCCGCGGACGGTCAAGCAGGCCCTCGACGTCCTCGGCACCGTGTCCCTCGAGCTCGGGATGCTGTGCGGTCCCTCGGTGGAGCCCGGCGAGTCGCGGTCGGAATCCGTCGCGGGCAAGCCCGTCAGCCGGAGGCCAGCCCCGAAGAAGAAGCCGAAGCCCGCGAAACCCGAGCCGGTCGTCCCGCTCCAGTCAGAGCTCGACGACACCCCGTGGACCACGGCGGCGAACGCCCCCGCCCCCGAGCCGGCCAGGGCCGAGGCCCGGGAAGGGCCGAGCACCGGCGCCGTCGACGGCCTGGCGGAGCTCGAGCTCGAGCGCGCGCAGGAGCAGGCCTACGCCGACGAGGGCGAAGGCTGGACCGAGGAGGAAGCCGGCGAGGCGCTGGCGGGGGACGAGATCGACGACCTGCTCGACGATGACGACGAGCTCGAGCTCTACGATCGCGAGGAGCCCGAGCCCCTCATCGAGCCCGCGAGCGACCTGATCGGTGCGCCCCCGGAGATCACCGAGCTGCCGCAGACGCTCGTCCTCGGCGCGCCCGCCCCGAAGACACGCGTCCTCGACTACGCGCCGCCCCCACCCGCCCAGCCCGCGCCGATCCCGGCGGCGAGCTTCGGTGGCGGAGGCAACGTCGCCGCCCCGGGCTACGGTCCGCCGACGGGCGCCCCGATGGCGCCGCCGCCCCTGCCCGAGCGACGCGGTCGGGCGCGAAGCGAGCGCAAGCGGGCGAAGGGGAACAAGTCGGTCGCCGCCTCCGCGAGCCCGACCCTGGCCGGGGGGCTGCGCGAGGTCGAGGTCTACGACGAGCTGACCCGGCGCACCACCGTGCGCTACTACCGGCAGATGAACCCCGGCCAGAACTTCCCGCTGATCACGCTGATCACCAAGCACAAGGTGCGCAAGCTGATCCAGGACAAGGTCGCCCAGGTCACCTCCAAGAAGGGCTTCAGCGTCAAGAAGGAGAACCCCTTCGTCACGGTGCGGCCCATCTTCCCCGGCTGCCTGTGCGTGCCGAGCGAGCTGACCGTCGACATCAGCCCTACCCTGGCCGAGGCGAAGTTCTGGCTGACGCCGACCGGCGAGGGCCAGGTGTGGGACGCCCGGGTCGAGATCTGGTACGAGGGCAAGCGCCTCGACAGCGTGCCGACGCCGACCCGCGTCGCCCGCCAGACACGCGCCAAGCTGCTCGCCGGCTTCGCCTTCGTCGCGCCCGCCTTCAAGTCGGTGCTCGGCGCCTACGACATCGACCTGCAGGAGCGCACCGGCTCGCTGGTGCGCTCCCTTGTCGACTTCGCCGGCGGCCCGGAGAGCTTCGGCTGGGTGCTCGGCGTGCTCGCCCTGGTCGCGGCCTTCGTCTCCTACGTCAAGGCGCGCCCGCGGCGCGGTCCGCCGGTCGTGCAGATGTTCGAGTACGACGTGCAGCATGAGGACGACGCCAAGGCCGAGGTCTTCGCGAAGACCCACAAGGCCTTCCTGCTCGTGCTGATCGCGGGCGAGGCGCGGGTCCTGCCCGTCAAGGACGCGATCGCCGTGATCGGCAACGACCCGAACGTCGCGCTGCCGGTCGTCCATCCCTCGATCTCCCCGGAGCACGCCTCGATCGAGATGCGCGAGGGGCGCTTCTCCCTGCTCCCCCGCAAGGGCCCGGTCAGCCTCGACGGCAGCCGGATCTCGGGCCGGACGCCCCTCGGGAACGTCAGCGCGCTCAAGCTCGGCAAGCTGCAGGCGCTGTTCTCGCGCCACGGCCAGGCCCGGCTCGACGCCGCGACCCGGCAGCAGCTCGTCGCCTACCTGGTGCGCTCGGCCTCCCGCGCCGAGCGCCAGATCCGCGCCGCGTTCGCCGGCGATGCCGCGATCGAGCTGGCCGGCCAGTCGCTGGTCGCCAGCAAGGCGATCACCGCGTCGCTGTGGGTGCGCGCCTACCGCAAGTTCGCCGGTTGACATGCAGGAGGAAACCATGCAGACCCGTGCCGTCCAGATCCGTGCTCCACGTGGAACCGCGAAGACCTGCGCGACCTGGGAAGCCGAGGCGGCGCTGCGCTGCCTGATGAACAATCTCGACCCCGAGGTCGCCGAGGACCCGGACAACCTGGTCGTCTACGGCGGCTCCGGACGCGCCGCGCGCTCCTGGGAGGCCTTCCACGCGATCGTGCGCAGCCTGAAGAAGCTCGGCGCCGACGAGACCCTGCTGATCCAGAGCGGCAAGCCGGTCGGCGTGTTCCGCACCCATGCGGGGGCGCCCCGGGTGTTGATCGCGAACTCGAACCTCGTGCCCCGCTGGGCGACGGCCGAGGAGTTCCGCAAGCTCGAAGCCGCGGGCCTGATCATGTACGGGCAGATGACCGCGGGCAGCTGGATCTACATCGGCACCCAGGGCATCCTCCAGGGCACCTACGAGACCTTCGTCGCCCTCGCCAACAAGCACTTCGGCGGCGAGCTGAAGGGGCGCTGGATCCTGACCGGCGGCCTCGGCGGCATGGGCGGCGCGCAGCCCCTGGCGGCGACGATGGCCGGGGCGAGCATCCTCGCGGTCGAGGTCGACCCGGCGCGGATCCAGAAGCGCCTCGACAGCGGCTACCTGCACTGTCTGGAGACCGACCTCGACAGCGCCCTGCAGCGCGTGCGCGACGCGGCCGCCAAGGGGGAGGCACTGTCGGTCGGGCTGGTCGGGAACTGCGCGGAGGTGCTACCGCGCATCCTCCAGCAGGGCATCATCCCCGACGTGTTGACCGACCAGACCAGCGCCCACGACGCCCTGCGCGGGTACGTGCCCGACGGCATGTCCCTGGCGGAAGCAAACGCGCTGCGCGAGAGCGATCCGGACGCCTACATCGCCCGCAGCATGGACGCGATGCGCCGCCACTGCGAGACGATGGTCGCCTTCCAGGACCAGGGCGCGATCACCTTCGACTACGGCAACAACCTGCGCGGCCAGGCCGAGAAGGCCGGCTTCACCCGGGCCTTCGCCTTCCCGGGCTTCGTCCCCGCCTATATCCGCCCGCTGTTCTGCGAGGGCAAGGGGCCCTTCCGTTGGGTCGCCCTGTCCGGCGACCGCGAGGACATCTACCGCATCGACCGCGAGATCGAGGCGCTGTTTCCCGACGACGGGCCGCTCCTGCGCTGGATCCGCATGGCCCGCGAGCAGGTCCACTTCCAGGGCCTGCCGAGCCGCATCTGCTGGCTGGGCTACGGCGACCGGGCGAAGCTCGGCCTGCGCATCAACGAGCTGGTGCGCAACGGCGAGGTCAGCGCCCCGATCGCGATCGGCCGCGACCACCTCGACTGCGGCTCGGTCGCCTCGCCGAACCGCGAGACCGAGGGCATGAAGGACGGCTCGGACGCGATCGCCGACTGGCCCCTGCTCAACGCGATGCTCAACGCCGTCTCCGGCGCCGCCTGGGTCTCGCTGCACCATGGCGGTGGGGTCGGCATCGGCTACTCGATCCACGCCGGCCAGGTCTCGGTCGCCGACGGCAGCGAAGAGGCGGCCGCGCGTCTCGAGCGGGTGCTGACCTGCGACCCCGGCATGGGCATCGTGCGGCACGTCGACGCCGGCTACGAGGACGCCGCGGCCAACGCCGAGGCCTGGGGCGTGCAGGTGCCGATGCGCGAGGCCGGGGAATGATCCGCGCCGACACGCTCTACACCGACATCGGCTGCCTCGCGACGGTGCGGGGCGCGACCGGCCCCTTGTGCGGCGAGGCCCAGGCAGGGCTGACGGTCTTCCAGGACGCGGTGCTCGCGGTCGCCGGCGACGAGGTCGTCGCGGTCGGGCCGCGGGCCGAGGTGGAGGATGGGGTCGAAGCGCGCAAGCGGGTCAGCCTGCGGGGCCGCACGGTGCTGCCCGGCTTCGTCGACTGCCACACCCACCTCGTCTTCGCGGGCAGCCGTGAGGAGGAGTGGGCCGAGCGCCTGGCGGGGAAGAGCTACGCCGAGATCGCCAAGGCCGGCGGCGGGATCCTCTCGACCGTGCGGGCGACCCGTGCCGCGAGCCTCGAGGAGCTGGTCGCCGCCGCGATGCCGCGGCTCGACCGCGCGCTGCGCGGCGGCACCACCACCGTCGAGATCAAGTCCGGGTACGGCCTCGAGCTCGAGACCGAGCGCAAGCAGCTGCGCGCGATCGCGGCACTCGACAAGGACCATCCCTGCGACGTCGTCGCGACCTTCATGGGCGCCCACGAGGTGCCGCTCGAGTACCGCGAGCGACGCCCGGAGTACGTCGCGCTGCTGTGCGAGGAGATGCTCCCCGCCCTGCGCAACGAGGCGGAGTTCTGCGACATCTTCTGCGAGGATCACGTGTTCGGGGTCGAGGACTCCCGCACCATCCTGACCCGGGCCAAGGAGCTCGGCTACGGGCTGAAGATCCACGCCGAGGAGATCGTCGCCCTCGGCGGCGCCGAGCTGGCCGGCGAGCTCGGCGCGATCAGCGCCGAGCACCTCGTCCACATCTCCGAGGGGGGCATCGCCTCGCTGGCAACCGCCGGCACGGTGGCGGTGCTGCTTCCCCTGACCTGCTACTACCTGCGCTGTGGCTACGCGCCGGCCCGGCGCATGGTCGCCGCCGGCGTGCCGGTCGCGATCGCGAGCGACGGCAACCCCGGCTCGGCGTTCACCGAGTCGATGCCCCTCGCCCTGACCACCGCCTGCCTCTACCTCGGCCTGACGCCGGCGGAGGTGCTGGTCGGATCCACGTGGAACGCCGCCTGCGCGATCTCGCGCCAGGCCCGGGTGGGCGCCCTCGAGCCGGGCAAGCTCGCCGACTTCACGGTCTGGGATTGCGCCGGCTTCGAGGCGGTCTGTGCCCACTTCGGGCAGCCCCGCATCGCGCGGGTGTACAAGGCCGGCAAGCTGGTGGTCGACGCCGAGCGCGCGCTGGTGCGCTGAGGCCCCTCTTCCAGTCAACATTCACCACAAACCGGAAGCGGGCACGAAGCCGCGTAGCGAGGCGCGCGTGGGTGGACGCCACCCCCGCAAGACCAATCAGCTGGTCAGCTAGCGCTCGGGGGGCCGCCGGCGCCGGGACTCCTTGCGCGGGTCGCGCGGATCGCGGAGCGGTGGCCAGCCTCCGCCGCGGCTGCCGGCCCGCTCATCCGGACGCCGGGGGCGACTGCCATCCGGGCGCGGCTTCTTGCGCGAAGCATCCCGCCGCTCGTCCGGCGGCCGCCGCCGCGTGCTCTCGCCCCGCTCGGCGCCGCGGCGCTCGGCCGAGCGCCGGTCGGGCGAGCGACGGTCGGGACCGCGCTCACTCGTCCGCCGATCCCCCGAGCGCCGCTCCGACGTGCGCCGCTCGGCGGAGCGCCGCTCGGCAGAACGCCGATCCCCCGAGCGCCGATCCGCAGAGCGCCGCTCGTCCGTGCCGTACGGGTCGCGCGAGCCTTCCCGCTCGTGTCCTCGCCCGCGGGAGCCTTCCCGCTCGACGCCGTGCCCGCGGGAGCCTTCCCGCTCGACGCCGTGTCCGCGGGACGACGAGCCTTCCCGCTCGAAGCCGTGCCCGCGGGACGACGAGCTGTCGCGCTCGAAGCCCCGTCCACGCGAAGAGCTGTCGATGCCCCGGCCCCGCGAGGAGCCCTCGCCGCCGCGCGCGCTCTCGCCCCGGCGGCTGCCCTCGTCATCGACCGCCGGCCGCCGCCGGGATCCGCTCGACTCGGGCCGGCGCGCGCTCGCCGACGAGCCGATGCGCTCGTAGCCCGCTTCTGCCTGGGGCTGTCCGCCGCTGCGCGCCTTGAGCGTGGGATCAGGGCGTCGAGCTTCTTCTTGAACTTGTCCTTGTTGATCGACTTCTCGAAGGCGTGGCTCGGCTCGATGACCCCGCTCTGCACCAGGTTGAGGATCGCGGTGTCCATGTCGATCATGCCGGCGTTGCGGCCGGTCTGGATCAGGTTGATGATCTGGCTGGTCTTGCCCTCGCGGATCAGCGCGCCGAGCGCGGGCGAGCCGAACAGGATCTCGTGGGCGGCGACGCGCCCGCCGCCGATCTTGGGGATCAGCTGCTGCGACACCACAGCCCGCAGCGAGTCCGCGAGCACCCGGCGCACCGACTCCTGCTCCTCGGACGAGAACACCGTCACGACGCGGTCGACGGTCTTGATCGCGGTGTTGGTGTGCAGGGTCGAGAAGACGAGCAGCCCGGTCTCCGCCGCCTTGAGGGCCATGCGGATGGTCTCGAGGTCGCGCAGCTCGCCGACCAGCACGACGTCCGGGTCCTCGCGGATCGCGCTGCGCAGCGCGTCGGAGAAGCTCTGGGCGTGGGTGCCGATCTCGCGTTGGCTGAAGCGGCAGCGACGGTTCTGGTGGACGAACTCGAGCGGGTCTTCGATCGTGATGATGTGCTGGGGCTTGGTCAGGTTGATCTCGTGGATGATCGCCGCCAGGGTCGTCGACTTACCGCTGCCGGTCGGGCCGGTGATCAGGGCGAGGCCAGAGCGGAAGTGGGGGATACGGGCGATCGCGTCGGGGAAGCTCAGGTCGCGCATCGACAGGATCTTGGTCGGGATCGAGCGGAACACGCTGCCGTAGCCGTCCTGGTGCTTGAACAGGTTGACGCGGAAGCGCGCGACGTTCGGCACCTCGTAGGCGAGGTCGAGGTCGCCGGTCTCGTCGAAGCGGTCCCACTGCCCCTGGCGCAGGATCGGGATGATCATCCTTCGGAAGCCGTCCTCGGAGATCGGCGGATAGCGCAGGGCCTCGATCGCGCCGGAGATCCGCGCCGTCACCCGGTGGCCGGTGCTGATGCAGAGGTCGGAGGCCCCGAGCTCGTGCATCAACGTCAGGAAGGCGTCGATTCTATTCTCCAACGTAGCTCTCCAGCTGGCGGCGCGGAACCAGGGACTCGAACACGGACTGGTCGTCGGCGTAGCGGTAGGCCTCGAAGGGCTCGATCTCGCTCCGCTGGACGAGGCTCATCAGCGCGGTGTCGCGGGGGATCGACCCGTAGTTGCGCTCGAGGGCCATCTGGTTGCCGACCAGATGGGTCTTCTGCTCGCGGATCAGGTTGCTGATCGCGGTCGACATCTTCAGGACCTCGTAGAAGGCGACGACCCCGTTGCCGTCCGCCCGCTTCAGCAGGTTCTGTGCGACGACGAACTTCAGCGAATCGGCGAGCTGCGAACGGATCTGGCCCTGCTCGCTCGGCGAGAAGGACGAGATCAAGCGGTCGATCGCCTTCGGCGCCGTCGGCGTGTGCAGCGTGCTGAGCACCAGGTGCCCGGTCTCCGCCGCGGTGCAGGCGATCTCGATCGTGTCCCGGTCGCGCATCTCGCCGATCACGATGATGTCCGGGTCCTCGCGCAGCGCAGAGCGGAGCGCTTCCGCGAAGCCCTTGGTGTCGCGCCCGAGCTGGCGCTGGTGGACGATACAGTTGCGGTTCTCGTGGACGACCTCGATCGGGTCCTCGAGGCAGATGATGTGGTGGCGCTTGATCTCGTTGATGTAGTTGAGCACCGCCCCGAGGGTCGTCGTCTTGCCCGCCCGGCTCGGCCCGACGAACAGCGCCATGCCCTGGTGGTAGTCCGCGATCTCGGTCAGCACCTGCGGCAGGCCGAGCGCGGCGAAGGTCGGCACGTCGTTCCAGATCATGCGGAAGGTCGCGGACAGCCCGTTGTTGTCTCGGTAGGCGTTGCCCCGCACGCGCCGCCCGGGGCGCAGCTCGTAGCAGAGGTCGACCTGCAGCTCGTTCTCGAGCACCTTCCGCTCGCGCTCGACGAGCAGGCTGAACACCAGCTCCTCGACATCGGCGAGCGCCAGGGGCGGGCTCTCGAGCTTCTCCATCAGCCCGATCACGCGCATCATCGGCGGCTCTCCGACCGACAGATGGAGGTCGGTCGCGCCCCGCTCATCGGCGATCTTGAACAGACGCTCGAGCTTCTCGAGGCAGCGCAGCTGCTCCTTCTCCTCTTCGTACCGGACCAGGATGGTCTCGAGCTCGAAGGTCTTGCGCATCACCTCGCTCGCGTCCTCGCGCACCGACTTGTCCGGGGCGTTCTTCGCGACGTTGAGCAGCGCCTTGCGGGCCTGCCGACCCCCCTGGCGCGCGAGGGCCCGCACGACATTTGCGTAGGTCGCCTTGTCGGCCCGACCCAGCATGCGGCTCAGGGCTTCGCGGGCTTCGGGGAGGTCGAGGGCGGCGAGGGCCTCGATCGCGGCCCAGAACACCTTCGGGTCATCGAGCTTCTTCTGGATCAGGGGCACGACGCCGGCGTCCCCGTACTTCCCGAGCGTCTCCAGGGCGACCATCTGGGTCCACCAGTCCTCGGCGTCGAGCAGGATCCGCGCGGCCTCGAGCACCTCGGGGCGCTCGTACACGATCAGGAGCTCGGCGACCATCGCCCGCACCAGGCCCTGGGACCCCCGCATGATCGCGCTGAGCTCGGTGAACAGGTCGACGCCGAGCTCTTCGATGCTCTGCAGCCCGCGGGTCCGCATCGCGGGCTCCTTCTCGGCCAGGAGCGCGAGGATCTGCTCGAGGGCGTGCCGCGGATTCCCGCCGCTGACCAGGGTCCGGATGACCTCGTCGCGCACGATCGCGTCGGACGAGGCGACCAGCGGCAGCAGGTCCTCGAACGCGAAGCCCTCGGGGTGGGCCTTGATCAGCTCGAGCGCCTCGCGCCGCACTTTGGGCGTGGGATCGGCCAGACAGCGCAGGATGTCCTGCTGGAAGCCGTCGACCCCCTTCCCCCGCAGCCAGCTGAGGAACATGTCGCGGACGGCCGGGTCCGGGTCTTTGGCGAGGGCGCTGATCACCGAGCCGTGCGCGCCCTCGTCGAAGATGTCCGGGGACATCAGCACGCGCAGCGCCTCGACCCTGCGCGGCCCGCGGAGCGCCTGGGCGGCGCGCGCCCACAGGCCGCCGGTGCTGCGGTTGCGCGGCATCCGGCGCAACAGGTCGAAGGCCGCCCCGGCCCGCTCCTCGTCCGGGGAGGAGAGCTGCTTGGTCAGCTGGCGCGCGAGCACTTCCTTGTTCAGCGACAGCAGGTTCTGGACGATCACCTTCTGCGTGTCGCCGGCGCCGGGAGAGGACGCATGCACCTGGAGCAGGGTGCCGACCGCCTCTTCGGCCGGAGCCGTCGGCAGGATGCGCTTGAAGGCGAACTCCGAGACCTCGGAGTCGCGGTGCTGGAAGAGAAACGCGAGCTCCGACAGCTTGTAGTCGCGGTTGGCGGCGACCTTCTTCAGGAGCCGCATCTTCTCTTCGTCGCTGCTCCAGTCACTGCGCTGGAGCTTCTTGAGCAGGTTCTTCTCGCCCCGAAAGAAGCCCATCACCATCGGCGGGAATCCTCCTCTATTCCCCGATATGATTGCGCAGGGCCGAGCTTTGTGCAAACCGCGTGGATCGTCAGCTGCCCTCGCGGACCATGCCGAGGTAGGCCTCGGCGGCGCGGGAGAGCCGGTGGTTCTTGCTGTAGATCAGGTACACCCAGCCCGGATCGTAGGTGCTGCGCAGCGAGTGGATGCTGACGTTGCGCGAGCTCTTCCCGGTCAGGCCGAGGTTGTGGACGATCGCGACGCCGTAGCCGAGCCCGACGTATTTGACGATCAGGTCGGTGTTCCCGAGCTCCATCTTCAGGTCGAGGGAGAGCTTGCGCTCCCGGAAGGGGCGGTCGAGGATCGTCCGGGTCTCGGTGTTGCGGGTGTAGGAGATCTGGGGGAACTCGGCGATGTCCTCGAGGGTGATGCGCTTCTTGCGCGCGAGGGGGTGTTTCTTCGGCGTGATGAACACCATCTCGTAGGGCGTGATCGGGATCGCCGCCAGCTCTTCCCGGCGCGGCTTGCCGAGGGTGAAGCCGAGATCGACGCTGTTGTCGCGGACCGACGAGACGATCTCGGACGTGCGCATCGTGTGGATCGCGAGCTCGACGTAGGGGTGCCGGCGGCTGAAGGTGTCGAGGCTGCGCGGCAGGACGTGGGCGGCCGTCGACTCATTGCAGGCGAGCTGGAGCTGGGTCTTCTTCAGCTTGCCGATGTCGCGGAACAGGCCCTCGATCTCCGCGACGTTGTCGAACAGACGTTCCACGTGGCGCACGAGGATGTCTCCCTCCGGCGTCAGGCGCAGCGAGCGGGGATGGCGTTCGAGCAGCTGGACCCCGAGGCTCTCCTCCAGCGACTTGACCTGCCGGCTGACGCTCGGCTGGGTCAGGTGCAGGCGCGTGGCGGCGCGGGTGAAGCTGCCGGTCTGCGCGACGGTGTAGAAGGCGCGGAGGCGGGTGAGGTCCATGGAAAGGCTCCGTGTGAAGGGGCGGAGAAGATCCGATGAGAGCAGGGCCGCGGACTATGCCTCTAGCGTATGGCTCCGATATGAATTATTCAATTGAAGTATATTTTCGCGGAGCTTATCGTCAGATACGTCCGACGCAGTCCCTCACCTGCGTCCGCCCGGGAGGCGAGTCGATGCGCCGCACGCTCAGCGACCTCTTCAAGTTGAAGAACAACGGCGAGCACTTCACGATGGTGACCGCCTACGACTACACCTCGGCGCAGCTCGTCGAACGGTCGGGCATCCCGGTCGTGCTGGTCGGCGACTCCCTCGGGATGGTCTTCGCCGGCCACGAGACGACCTTGCCGGTCACCCTCGAGGACATGATCTACCACTGCCGGGCGGTCGTCCGGGGCACGCGCTCGAGCCTGATCGTCGGCGACCTGCCCTTCAACACCTACCCCGACGCCGAGACCGGCCTGCGCTCCTCCGCCCGCCTGCTCCAGGAGGCCGGGGTCCAGGCGGTCAAGCTCGAGGGCGGGCGCGAGGTCGCGCCGATCGTCGCCAAGGTCGTCAGCCGCGGGATCCCGGTGATGGGCCACCTCGGCTTCACCCCGCAGTCGGTCCACGCCTTCGGCAGCAAGATCGTCCGCGGCAAGAACATCGACGAGGCCCGCGCGCTGCTCGACGACGCCCGCGCCCTGCAGGAGGCCGGCTGCTTCGCGGTCGTGCTCGAGTGCGTGCCCGCCGCCCTCGCCCAGGAGGTGACCGAGGCGCTCGCGATCCCGACGATCGGGATCGGCTCCGGTCCGCATTGCGACGGCCAGGTCCAGGTCTGGCACGACATGCTCGGGCTGTACACCGACTTCGTGCCCCGGCACGTCAAGCGCTACGCGCGGCTGGCCGAGACCATCGAGGCGGCACTCAAGAGCTTCGATGAGGATGTGCGCCACGCCCGCTTCCCCGCTCCCAACACCGGCCCGCGGGTAAAGGCACAGGTGCTCGAGCAGCTCCGCGCCGAGCGGGTCGAAGCGTAGGGAGCCGCGCAGGAGGCAGCGAGGGCGCCCGGCCGGGCGCCTCTTTTTTTGTCGGCTGTCCCCGCCCGGTTGGTAGGATACGGCGCGAACATTCCCCGAACATGAGGATCGACCGATGACCCGCCTTTCCCTCTTCCTCATCTCCCTGCTCGCGCTCGGCGCGTTCGCCCAGGAAGAAGAGACCGCCCCCGAGACCAGGGCTCCCGAGACGCTGACCGAGAGGTCGAGCTACGCGATCGGCCACAGCATGGGCAAGAGCCTGGTCGGTGACGGAGGCGTCGAGTTCGACATCGAGATGATGGTCCAGGGGCTGCGCGACGCCTTCGCCGGCAGCACCCAGATGACCGAGCAGGAGATGGACGCCGCGCTGCTCGAGCTGCAGAAGGCGATGATCGCCGCCAACGCCGAAAAGGACGCCGAGAAGGCCGCTCCGACCCTCGCCGCCGGCAAGGCCTTCCTCGAAGAGAACGGCGCACGCGAAGGCGTGATGACCACGGACAGCGGCCTGCAGTACGAGGTGATCGTCGCGGGCGAGGGCCGCACGCCGCTCGCCCACGAGCGCGTCCGCGTCCACTACACCGGCACCCTGATCGACGGCACCGAGTTCGACAGCTCCCGCGACGGCGCCCCGGCCACCTTCGGCGTCAGCCAGGTGATCAAGGGCTGGGTCGAGGGCCTGCAGCTGATGCCGCTCGGCTCGCGCTACAAGCTCTACATCCCGAGCGAGCTCGCCTACGGCAACCAGCAGGTCGGGCCGGTCATCGCGCCGGGCTCGACCCTGATCTTCGACGTCGAGCTGCTCGAGATCCTCGACTGAGGCGGCGTCGCAGCGGCCGTCCGGGGCCGCTTGACGGGGGGCGGGAAACCCCGTACCCTCGGCAACCCCGCAGGCGGAAGGGTAGACGTGTACCGGCTCGTCATCATCCAGGGCGACCAACATCACTTCTACAACCTGCCTCCGAATGGAGGCGAGGTGTCTCTAGGGCGGGCGCCGAGCAACACGCTGACCCTCGACGATGACGGGGTCTCCCGCCACCACTGCGTGATCGAGCCCCACGCCGGGGGCTACCGGGTCAAGGACCTCAAGAGCTTCAACGGCACCTTCGTCAACGGCTACCCGATCCGCGAGCAGCCGCTCGCGAGCTGGGACAAGGTGCAGCTCGGGGCGGTGAGCGTCTTCCTCGTCAAGACCGATGCGAGCGCGGACGAAGAGCTCGAGCGCAAGCTCGGCCGCTACCAGGTGCTGTTCGAGCTCAACAAGGCGATCAACAGCGAGCTCGACCGCGGGAAGCTGCTCGAGAAGATCATGGACAGCGCGATCGAGCTGTGCTCGGCCGAGCGCGGCTTCATCATCACCCGAAACGACGAGAGCGGGCGGCTGACCTACGAGGTCGCGCGCAACATCGACAAGGTCGAGATCTTCGCGCCGGAGTTCAACACCTCGAGCAACATCATCAAGAAGGTGCTCGACACCGGCGAGCCGATCCTGACCTCGAACGCCCAGTCCGACTTCGGGGAATACCTCAGCATCGTCGACCTGCAGCTGCGCTCGCTGATGTGCGTCCCGCTCAAGGTCAAGGAGCGGGTGCTCGGCACGGTCTACCTCGACAGCAGGCTGCACGAGAGCACCTTCACCCCGGCCGAGATGCAGCTCCTGATGGCCTTCACCGACCAGGCGGCGATCGCCTTCGAGAACGCCCAGCTGCTCGCGAAGGCGAAGCAGCAGGAGCGCCAGGCCCAGGAGCTGCGGATCGCGAGCTCTATCCAGAAGGAGCTCCTGCCGCGCAGCGACCCCGAGGTCGACGGCCTGATCGTGTGCGGACGCACCCTCCCCGCCCGCCAGGTCGGCGGCGACTACTACGACTACATCGAGACCGATGTCGCCCTCTATCTCGGGATCGGCGACGTCTCGGGCAAGGGCGTGCCGGCCGGGCTGACCATGGTGATGCTGCGGAGCCTGCTGCGGCCGCTGGTTCATGGCCGCGAGTCGACATCCGAGATCGTGCGGCTGGTCAACCGGCACCTGACCTCGGACCTGAAGAAGGAGATGTTCGTCTCCTTCCTCCTGATGCGGTTCGACTTCGATGAGCAGGTGCTGACCTACACCGGGGCCGGCCACGAGTGCCTGATCATCTACCGCAAGCACGAGCAGGAGACCGAGGTCAAGAAGGTCGGCGGCATCGTGCTCGGCGTGCTGCCCGACCTCCAGTCGATGCTGACCGAGGTCGAGCTGCCCCTCGATCCGGGCGACACCGTGGTCGTCTACACCGACGGCATCACCGAGTCGATGAACCGCCAGGGCGAGGAGTTCGGCCTCGACCGGCTGGCGGGGCTGGTCCAGGAGCACGGTGACCGGCCGCTGGACGCCCTGCGCGACGCGATCTTCGACGCGGTCCTGAGCTTCCAGACCGGGCTCGAGCAGCACGACGACATGACGGTCCTGCTGCTGCGGCTCGATGAAGGCCTCGAGACCCAGATCATCCAGCGTCCCCGGCAGCGCTGATGCCTTGACCTGCCGGCCCCCCGCTCCCTACCATCAGGGACGTACCTGAAAGTCGGAGCGGGCAATGGGTTACAGCCACAACGCGAAGTACAAGCAGAGCTGCGCGACGAAGGCCGATGTCATCGCGGCCTTCGGCCAGAACCTGCCGCGTCAGATCAAGGGCAGCGAGCGCGCATCCTTTTGGGGGAACCCCCTGGCGGGCGGCGCGACGAAGTCGATCACCGTCGCCGGGCTCGGCGCGGACTTCAAGGGCACCCGCAAGCTGCGCCTGCACGCGAAGATCGCCGAGAAGGCGGCGCAGGCCTTCCAGAAGATCCAGCAGGTCAACAAAGACTACGTGTTGTACAGCGTCGGCAGCCTGTGCGTGCGGTACATGAAGAACAGCGGCACCCGCAACTCGATCCGCGACGGCGCCGACTACGCGGCGGCGCGCCAGCAGTACGGGGACAAGTGGGCGCGCGGCTGGCCGATGCTCGCGCTGCAGTACGACAACCAGCGCAACAAGGTGCAGTGGACCAAGGTCAGCAACCACAGCTTCGGCACCGCGATCGACTTCAACCCGGCGACCAACCCGTACAAGGCCGGCAAGCCCTTCGACATGCCGAAGTGGCTGGTGCTGATCCTGCGCGAGCACGGCTTCGGCTGGGGGGGCTACTACCACGACTACATGCACTTCGAGTATGAGCAGAAGGACGTCTCCTCGACCGCGGCGACGACGACGCCCGCGGCGCCCTCGGGCGGCGGGCAGCCTGCGGACGCTCCGAGCACGACCCCGGCGGCGGGCGCGGCAGGCGGCCAGCCTTCTTCCGCCCCGGCAGCCGGCGGCGAGTCGCACTGCACGAAGTGCGGAGTCGGCATGCGGCCGGGCTCGGAGACGACGCCGGGGGCATCGACGGTGCCGACCAGCGGGGCCGCGGGCAAGAGCAACTGCACGAACCCGATCCCCTATCCCGCCGACGGGTACGGGCAGGCGGCGGCGGTCGACAACAAGGTCGAGGGCCAGGACGCGACCTTCTATTTCTTCAAGGATGACTACGGCCAGCCGGGCTGTCCCAACCGTACGGTGATCGGCGTGCCCAAGGGCTACGTGCCGCAGGACCACGTCGACCTGTGGACGCACTTCCACGGCCTGAACAAGAGCAACACCAGCCTCGAGAAGTACGTCACCAAGCACAAGTTCGAGCAGATCCTCAAGGACTCCGGCAAGAACGTGATCTGGGCGACCTCGCGCGGCGGCGCGGACGCCCGGGTCGGCAGAAACTGCAAGCCGGGCGGCTACGCCGACTGGATCAAGCGCATCTGCGCCTTCCTGTGCGCACACGGCCCGTACCAGGGCAAGCAGCCGGGCATCGGCGGGATCATCGCGAGCGGCCACTCGGCGGGGGGTTACGTCGGGATCACGAAGCTGATGGAGATCGGGGATATGAAGTCCCAGATCAAGGAGTACGTGATCCATGACGGCCTGTACGTCGGCGCGAGCACGGTGATCAAGTTCGTCAAGGAGAACCCGGCCATCATGGTGCGCAGCCTCGGCACCACCCACAACCCTCCTCACAGCAACAGCGAGAAGGTCACCCGGGCGGTCGGTGACGCGAAGAACTGGTACCACAGCGGGCGCGTCCAGGGCATCACCCACGCGAACGTCGTCTACCGCATGCACCCCGACGTGCTGAAGAACAGCTTCCTCGTCCCTCTCGGGGCGCCGGGCGGAAGCGCTGGCGGGGGCAGCGCGGGCGCCGCCGATGCGGGAGCCAACGCGGGCGGGGGTGCCGACCCGAGCTTCCCGGCCGCCGACCCGTCCAAGCTCCCGACACCGCACTGCGGCAAGCCTCCGCACGTCCCGCAAGGGCGCCCCAAGGGGCGGCCCCAGGGTTGGGAAGAGTACTGGACCTGCGGCCCGACCAGCTGCCAGATGGCGATCAAGTACTTCAAGCCCAACTTCCACGGGAGCCTG
>JAUIEM010000210.1 GCA_030428695.1 bacterium | reverse complement strand
CCGGTTCATCCCCGACATGCGCGACCGCTTCAACGCCGCCTCGGAGCGCTGCGCCAAGGAGCGGCGCGGCCTCGAGGAAGTCTGGGTGCGCCTCGAGATGGCCGGCCCGAAGCGCCGCCCGAAGAAGCGCTGAGCCCGCCGCATCAAACGGGCTGAGCTCGCCCGGGAAAGGCCCAGGCGACGAAGCGCCCGTGGTGGGACAACGACACGTCCCGCTCCTCCCCCTGCCGCACCAGCCGCGGCGCTCCCCCCTCCCGCACGATCGTCCAGCGCCCGCCGAGCAGCCGCCCGGCGTGCGCGCACGCGCCGCTCCGCACCGCGCGCGACTCCTCCCGCGGATCGCTGCGGTCGCCGCGCGCGTAGCCCCAGGCCGGAGGCGACTCCCCCGGCCTCCACACCAACGCCAGCACGTGCTCCGGGCCCGTCCGCAGCGTCAGGGGGAGCGTCTGTGCGTCGACGCAGACGCGGGCCCGGTCGAGGTCGACCACAAAGCGCCGCGGGGCGAAGCCGAGCCCGGGGCGGGACCGGGCGAGCAGCTTGTAGGCCGCCTCCTTGGCCGCCCACAGGCTCCACACCCGGCGCGCGTCGCCGCCGCCCTCGCCCGGGTGCAGGGCCCGCGCCCGCCAGCGGGCCGAGGGCTCGCCGGCCGCCGCGAGGTCGACGATGTCGTTGCCGACGCTCACCCCGCCTGGACGGAGCGCAGCGTCTCGACCGCGCTGTAGCCGGGGGTGTAGGCGAAGCTCTCGCGGAAGAGCTTGTCGTTGATCACGGTCGGGAAGCGGAAGTAATCCATCAGGTGCTGCGGGAAGTGCAGCTCGTAGCGCGCCAGCAGCCCGACCAGCGGATTGGCGAACAGGTAGGGGATCGGCAGCGGCTTGCTCCCCGCCAGCCGGATCGCCTCCGACCAGGGCACCGCCCCCTCGCCCGCGACGTTGAACACGCCGTGGGCGGGCCCGTTGACCGCCAGGCCGACCGCCGCCGCGCAGTCTTCGGCGTGCAGGAACTGGATCATCGGATCGTAGCCGAGCAGGATCGGCACCCGCGGATTGCGCAGCAGCCGGCTGATCATGTTGACCAGGCCCGGTCCGACGATGTTCGCGGGGCGCAGCACGACCGTCTCGACTTCCCGGTAGCGCCACAGGAAGGTCGTCGCCGCGTGGTCGAGGCCGACCGCGTCGGCGAGCTCGGGGAAGGTCTGGCTGGCGCGCAGCGGCTCGTCCTCGCCGATGTGCACGTGGTTGTGCTGGTGCGCCCCGTAGACGTGGTAGGTGCTGAGCACGACGACCCGCCGCACCTCGTGCTTGCGCGCGAGCTCGAGCAGGTTCTTGGTGCCGAGCACGTTCTGGTCGAAGCGCTGGGCGACGCTGAGGTTGGTGCTGCGGATGCGCCCGAGGTGCAAGAGGACGTCCGGCCGGCTCGCCCGGAACAGCTCGGCCATGCGCCGCTGGGTGTAGCGGACGTGGGTGAACTCCCCCGGGAAGACGCGCCCGCGCGGCAGGGGGCGCACGTCCGCCCCGATCAGCTCGTGGTCCTTGGCGAGCAGGGCGACGACCAGCTTGGCGAAGTTGCCGGATGCGCCGGTGATCAGGATCTTCACGCTGCGGCTCCTTGCGGGCTCAGAGATACACGGCGACCGCGCCGAGGACCAGCGCGACGATCTGACTGCTCAACACGAGGTTCAGCTGCTTGCGGAACTTCGAGCGCGCGCGTTTGTGTTGGAACCAGCGCTGGCTCAGGGCGGCCGCGGGCGTCCCGCCGAGCACGGCGAAGGTCAGGAGGGCCTGCTCGGGGATGCGCCGCCAGCCGCGTCCGGCCGCGATCTTGTCCATCGCATACAGCACCAGGGTCGCGACGTTGACACCGATCAGGTAGGCGGGCACCCAGGGCATCACCAGCAGCCCGAGGGGTGCGGTGATGCCGGCGATCAGCAGGATGCCGACCAGCTCGACGACGGTCTGGTGCCCGAACCAGCTGCGCCCCTTGTCCTTGGCCATCAGCTCCCCCGCTGGCCGTAGCGGAAGGCGAAGACCAGGCTCGCCGCGAAGGCGGCGTTGCACGACTCGACCCGCGCGCTCTGCGGGATGTGCCAGGCGGTCTCGCCTGCCCAGGCCGGCCCGGGGCCGTGGGCCTCGCCGCCGAGCACCAGGGCGAGCCGCGCGGGTTGGGCCGCGCTCCACAGGTTCTCGCCGCCCTCCGCCCGCAGCACCCGCGGGCTGAGCTCCGCCGCGCGCAGGGCCGCGAGGGCCTCTTCCGCGGAGTCGCAGCGGGTCCAGCGCAGGCGGAAGATCCCGCCCATCGAGGCGCGCACGGCCTTGGGACCGAAGGGATCGGCGGTGCCGGGCAGGACGACGAGCTGCTCGACGCCGAAGGCGACGGCGTGCCGCGCGAGGGTTCCGACGTTGCCGGGATCCTGCACGCCGTCGAGGACGACGAGCGCGGCGCAGGCGCGTTCGATCGGCACCGGCGCCGGCAGGGTGAAGCGCGCGGCGAGCCCCTGGTTGCTGACCGTCTGGCCGAGCCGCGCGACCAGGCTTTCGGGCAGGTGGTGTACCGGCACGCTGGCCGGCAGCCCGGCGAGCCAGCGCTCGACCCGCGGGGAGAGCTCGCCGCGGGCGACGACAACCTCGCGGGGCTGGCGGCCGGCGGCGCTCGCTTCTTCGAGGCTGCGCACGCCCTCGACCAGGAAGGAGGCGGCAGCACGACGACCGGCGGCGGTCGCCAGGCTACGCCAGTCCTTGGTCTGGGCTCGCGACCACATCGCAGGAGTCTCGGGGGGAGGGAGGATTGCGGAGCTCAGGGCCTCAGTCGCCGAAGATCTCGTCGAGGGCCGAGCTCGCCGAGTTGCGGAAGTCCTCGGCGGACATCGTGCTGACGCGGTGGCTCGGACGGCGCTCGCGGACTTCCTTCATGATCGTCAGCAGCTTGGTCGCTGCCTGCTTGGCGTACAGCCGCACCATGCCGACGGTCGTGCGCTCGTCGAAGATCGTCACCATGATCGAACGGTCGCCGACCAGCATCAGCTGCATGTTGATGCCCTTGCCCTGGTGGAAGAGCAGCGAGAACTCCTCTTCGCCGAGCTGCTTGGCGAGCTCGCGGGTCGCCGCGAAGCTGCCGGCGACGAGCGCGGAGATCGTGTCGAGCGGGATGCCTTCGACCGAGCCGACCTGGGTGACCATGTGGCCGGCCTTGTCGACCAGGAGGTTGCATTTCGACTCGGACAGACGCAGGAACTCTTCCATCACGCGGTCGATGGCTTCCTGGTCTTCTTCGTAGAAGGCCAGCCCTTCCTTTTTGTCGTCGCTCATCCGCATCCTCTCCGGCCCCGGCCAGCCGTGTCTTCTACGCAGCGCCTCGCTGAGAGCGCTTCGCGCGCGGGGAACGAGGCGTCCCGCCACCCCGAACGTGCTCGAACACTGCCATTGTCGCCGCAATCGGGCCGGGATTCAAACCAAAAAACGCCCGGCCGGTTCAAGCTACCGGCGCGCTCTCGGCCATCGGATCGTGCCCGTAGTCCTTGATATACCATCTTCGGCAGTACGCGCGCTCCTCCTTGACCCGCTCGGCGAGGACCTCGATCAGTGCTGCGTTGTAGTACGGTCCCCGCGCGCCGGCGTAGCTCTTCAGCACGCGCTGGCGGAGCCGATCGGAGAAGGGGTCGGGGTAGAGCGAGGAGAGCTGGAGCAGGTTCCGCAGCCGCCGCTCGCGAGTCAGAGGCCGGCCGAGGCGCACGCTCTCGAGGTCGACGAGGAACAGCTCCCAGTCGTCGCCGCGCTCGCGCACGAGCAGATTCTGCGGCGCGAGGTCGCGGTGGAAGATCTCGAGCATGTGCAGGGAGCGCAGGAGCTCCCCGAGCCGCCGCGCGAAGACGTAGCAGCGTCGCAGCGAGAAGCGCCCGGGTATGCTCTGGTAGTAGTCGTCGAGCCGCGTCGCGTCCTCGATCAACGCGCACAGATACCAGCTGCGTCCGCCGCGCTCCTCGACCAGCGCGAAGGGCTCGGGCGTCGGGAAGGCGGCCCGCCGCAGCAGGTGGGCCGCTTCCCAGGCGACGCGGTTGCCCGACGGCCGGAAGGGGGCGAGCAGGCGGCGCCAGAAGCCCTGGCGGTAGAGCTCCTTGACGCAGACCGCGCGGCCCTCGAGCTCCGCGACGTAGATGCGGCCGCGCCGGCCCTCCTTGAGGACGCGTGCGGGCGGCGCCGCGACGGCGCGCTCCGCGAGGGCGGCGGGGAAGGACGCGACGTGCTCGATCGCGAGCCCGCCGCGGCGTGTGTGGGTCGGCGCGCCTCTCAAGACTGCCTCCGCAGCCGCTGCAGGAAGCCGCGCAGGATCCAGGCGGTGACGCCCCATACCTGGTGCTCCCCGTTGTCCTCGTTGTCCTCGTTGTCCTCGTTGTCCTCGTTGTCCTCGTTGTCCTCGTTGTCCTTCCAGGTGTAGCGGGGGTTCCAGAACCCGGTCCGCTGGGCGAGCAGCGCCTCGAGCGGGGCCTCGTGCACCCCGGCGACCTCGTCGGCATCGGGGCGGAAGACGCATCCGTCGGCCAGCCGCGCGACGATGGGGGTGATGTGGTAGCCGCTGAGCGTCGGCAGGTCGGGGAGGCGTCCGAGGATCTCGATCGTCTCCTTTGTCAGGCCGAGCTCTTCGCAGGTCTCGCGGATGGCCGTCGCCCGTGCGTCGACATCCTCCGGCTCGACCCCGCCCCCCGGAAAGGCGATCTCGCCCGCGTGCCGCCGCAGGTGCGCGGCCCGTCGGATCAGCACCAGGCGCGCTTCGGCGCCGCGGCGCACCAGGGGCACGAGCACCGCCGCCCGGCGCAGGCCCGGCAGGCGTGGCCAGCCGCGGGCCCGGCGGGGCAGGCTGGTGCGCACGCGGCTCCACAGGGCTTCCGGCATCGTCTGGTTCCTCCGCGGGGATTCTACAGCATGCCGCCGGACGCGCACCTCCGAGGAGATGCGGATTCCACTTCGGCATCCTCCCCATCGCACGGTATACTGCCCGCGTGCGGCAGCCGATCCGGAGGAACGCTTGACCAACGACGTGGATGCGATACTGGCCCTCGCCGGTCTCGACGAAGAGATCGCAGAGCAGACGACCCTCAAACGCGACGGCGAACGCGAGATCGTGCGCCTGAAGAGGGCGGTAGAGTCCGCCCGCGATCAGCTCAAAGTGGTCGAGGACGAGATCAAGGAGAACATGAGCCAGCAGAAGCTCCTCGAGCTCGACCTGCAGGCCAACCAGAACCAGATCCAGAAGATCAAGGACTTCCTCGGCAAGGTCCGCAGCAACGAAGAGTACCGGCAGAACCTGCAGCGCATCGAAGAGCTCAAGGGCACATCGAGCGACTACGAGGACCGCATTCTGGTGCTGATGGAGGCCAAGGAAGGGCTCGAAGGCAAGCGGCGGCAAGCCGCGGCCGAGGTCGAGCGGGTCGAGCAGGACGCCGCCAGCCAGACCGTGAAGATCGAAGAGCGCAACGCGTCGTGCGCCGCGCGGATCGAAGAGCTCGCCTCCCAGCGCGCCGCGAGGGCGGGCGACGTCGGCGGCGAGGTGTTGGACAAGTACGAGCGCATCCGCGAGATGCGCGGTGAGGGCACGGCCCGCGTCATCGACGGCAGCTGCCAGGGCTGCTTCGTCAGCTTGACCCTGAACCAGATCAACCTGGTGGTCGTGCGCAAGGTCGTCCAGTTCTGTCCGTCCTGCGGTCTGGTGCTGTACCTCGACCGCGAGCCGTCGGCGGCGGGCTGAACGGGAAGAAGGAGGTCATGGGTACCGGGTAGCCGCCTCGGCTTCGGCCGCGGAGGAAAGTCCGGACTTCACAGGGCAGGGTGGTGGGTAACGCCCACCGGAAGGCATTCCAGGGAAAGTGGAACAGAAAACATACCGCCCCGGGCACCGGCGGGTGCCCATGGGTAAGGGTGAAATGGTGCGGGGCCACGGGCCCTTAAAGTAAGAGCGCACCGCGGGGGCAGTGATGTCCCTGGCAGTCCAAACCCCACCCGAAGAAAGACCAAATAGAGGAGGAGGGGCTTCGGCCCGCGAAGTGGCCCGCTTCGTCGCTCCGGCGAGACTCCCGGGTAGGTCGTTCGAGGGAGCCGGCAACGGCTTCCCTAGATGGATGGCTACCGCCCGCGACCGGCTGCCGCGCTGGGAGCGGGACAGAATCCGGCTTACAGGTACCCCTGCGGCACAGGAGGTCTTCGGACCTCCTGTTTTTCATCTTACCCCCGACACCGATTCCGATCTCCGATTCCGATTCCGATTCCGATTCCGAGCGTGCCCGTCCTCGTGCGGGTGCCCGCGCCCGACCATGAACGTCGCCCGACCATGGGATGACGATCCCGACTCCGAATGGCGATCAACGTGTGGTGCGACGTCCCTGCCCCGCGTCACCGGGCCGTCACCGCTCGGCTGCTGACAAGCGAGCGCGAGCCGCGCAGCGGCGGCTGAGGTTGTCGAGGAGCGCCTCGGTCGAGCATGTGGCCGTGGCTTCACGTAGCGAGGTTTCGTCTTTTGGCTCCGGCACGCTCACTAGGCTACAGAAGTCCTCTAGTAGCTGTAGTTGATTCCTCCGCAGACGTCTGCATCGCGCTCCCGTTCTACGCTGATCACGTTTCCTGTCACGAAATGTCGCGGCGAAGACTGTCTAAGCGACATCCTGCGACGAAGATCGGCTTGAATTCGAGATGGGGCTCACCTATACTCCTGTGATTCGTAATGGGTATGCTCGACAAGGGCTTGGCGCACGGACGACCGGTCGGGCTGTGCCACGGAACGCAAGGACTCGCCTATGTTCGGTTCAGGAAAGCGGATTCTGGGCGTCGATCTCGGCTCCAACGAAGTCAAGGTGGTGGAGCTGGTCGACTCCGGCGACGGGCTGGCCGTCACGGGCTTCGAGTCGACGCGGATCAACTCGCCGGACGAGACCCGGTTCGCGCTGAAGGAGATCATGCGCCACGGGAACTTCAAGACCCGGCGCAGCGTCACCGCCGTCTCCGGTCGCTCGGTGATCGTCCGCTATGTCCCGCTCCTGCAGATGTCCGAGGACGATCTGCAGCGCGCGATCCGGCGCGAGGCCGACAAGTTCATCCCCTTCGAGCTCGACGAGGTGGTGCTCGACTGCCAGATCCTCGAGCAGGGCAACGCCCGCGACGACACCGAGCGCCTCGAGATGCGCGTGCTGCTCGTCGCGGTCAAGCGCAGCCTGATCGACGAGCACTACGCCTTCCTACAGGAGGTCGGGCTGCAGCCCGTGATCGTCGATGTCGACGCCTTCGCGCTCGGCAACTCCTACGAGCTGCGGAACCTCAACGTCGGCTTCGACCCCGGCGACCGGGTCGTCGCCCTGATCGACATCGGCGGCAACAAGACCAACATCAACATCATGCGCGGGACGACCTCGTACTTCACCCGTGAGGTGTACCTGGCGGGCAGCGACTTCACCGAAGCGATCTCCCGGCGGCTCGGCATCGACCTCGACGAGGCCGAAGCGCTCAAGGTCGACCCGAAGGACCGCTCGCCCGAGATCGAAGAGTGCAGCATCTCGACCCTCGACGACCTCGGCAACGAGATCCAGCTCAGCTTCGACTACTTCGAGAACCAGTACGACCTCGAGGTCGAAGACGTCTTCGTGTCGGGGGGCAGCTCGCGTCTGCCCGGTCTCGCGCGGGCTTTCCAGGCCACGTTTGACCGCGAGGTGCACTTCTGGGATCCTCTGGAAAACTTCGAGGTGCGCGCCGACACCGTCGACGTCAAGCGCCTGAAACGCGCCAGTCCGCAGCTCGCCGTGTCGGTCGGGCTGGCCTCCCGGTTGCGAGGGCTCTGAGATGATCGAGATCAATCTGCTCCCACCGGAATACAGGTATGTCGAGCGCGCGCCCTTCGCGGCGGTCGCCGGGACCATCGTCGGGGTGCTGATCCTCAGCCTGCTCGGCTTCTACTGGTTCATGCAGACCAACCGCACCCGCGGGCTCGCTGACGACCTCGAGCAGCGCAAGCGGCAGGTCCGCACCCTCGAGATCCAGGCGAAGGAGGTCGAGCTCCTCGAGAAGGAGAAGATCGAGGCCGAGCAGCGCCTCGAGTACATCAAGGCCCTGACGAGGCAGCGCATCTTCTGGGGGCAGAAGCTCTTCCAGCTCCAGCACATCCTCGGCCAGGCCGAAGATATCTGGATCTCGCGCCTCAGCCTCTCGCCGAGCGGCACCACGAGCAAGCTGCAGATCCAGGTCGAGATCAAGGGCGACCAGTTCACCTCGCACACGCGGGCGCTGTCGTTCTTCCACAACGACTACAACTTCATCCACCACTTCCGGCCGAGCAAGACGTTCCCGTCGGAGATCGTGCGGAAGGACGGGTTCATCCCCGACAAGGTGCTGAAGACGACTCTGGAGTTCGAGGTCCGTCCACTTACAGAGCGAACCGCGGGGTAGAGCCATGTCGAAGTCCATCCGCAACCTGATCATCGGTCTCGTCGTGTTCGTCATCTGCACCGCGGTGCTCGGTATCCTCTGCTACCTCGAGTTCGACCAGCAGGCACAGCTCGACAAGGAGATCCGTGCCCTCGACCCGACGATCAGCCAGTACACGGCCCGCATCCAGCAGCGCGAGAAGATCGCCGCCGACAAGCAGGCGATCGACACGAACTTCTCGCAGTTCGTCACGATCCTGCCCGCCAAGGACAACCTCGACGAGCACAAGCTCCCGAGTCTGATGAACGGCTTTCTCGAGACCTCTGGTTGCAACGCGACCAGCATCCGATATTCGGAAGGGGACCGGGATCTCGTCGGCGGCAAGTTCACCGATTTTTCCCGGAAGGTCGTCGATATTACCGACCTCACGGGGAACTTCAACCAGATCCGGGAGTTGATGGACCTGATCGAGAAGGACGGGCAGCTCCTCCGCATCGATCGGTTCACCATGGACAAGTCCGCGGCAGGCAACCTGATCCAGGAGCAGACTCCGCTGCGAGTCAGCATGCAGATCAGCTTGTACTACTACGATAAGAAGATCGCCCCGGCGTCGAACTGAGGTCCACCACCATGCGCACGTTTACGATCCTGCTCCTGGCTGTGTTGACGACCTGTGCGACGGCGCAGGTGTTCACCGATCCCGACTTGAAGGCGGAGTACGAACGCGGACGCGAGGCGTACGAGAAGGGGCAGTGGGGTGAGGCTCTCAAACACTTCGAAGAGATCCTGATCGTCCACCCGCAGCGCATCAACCTGATCTACATCAGCGCGCTGTGCCTCAAGAACGAGAAGCGGACCGATGAGGCGATCGAGAAGTTCAAGGAGATCGTCACCAGTCACCGGAACCACATCCTGTCGAACTACCAGCTCGCCCTCCTGTACATGAGCAAGCCCAAGCCGACGCAGGAGGACATCACCGAGGCGCGCCGTCGCCTGCTCGAGGCCGCACAGTACGGCTTCGATGCCGTCGGTGCCATCGAGTCGGAGCAGATCCTCAAGAACGAGTTCGGCTCGGATGTCTCGTTCATCCTCGAGTTGATCCGCGCCCCGACGGCGCGTGAGAAGACGACCTCGGAGGCGCTGGTCGATCCGTTCAAGCCGCTGCTGATCGCGGAGGCGGATGTCGTCGACCCGGTCGCGGTCGAGGTTCCCGAAGACACCACCGAGGCGCCGCCGAGTGAAGTCGCGGTCGACCTGAAGAAGCAGCGGGAGACGCTGGTGACGATGCTGCTGCTGCTCGACCAGATCCAGGAGCGGCTGCACTTCCAGGACGAGGACACGGCGGAGGAGATCTTCCGCGAGGTCGAGGAGCTGGTCGCGCTGACGGAGAAGTACGGCGAGAACTACGACGATCCCGAGCTGGTCGCGCTGCGCAGGCAGGCCCTGCAGAAGTACAACCTGATCTTCAAGGACATTCTGCAGGTGCGCGTGCGGCGCTTCGAGCAGCAGGCGAGCGCGATCGTCGACCAGATGCGGCTCCACATCGAGACGTCGGAGTTCGCGCGGGTCGAGACGGACTTCCAGGAGCTCCAGCGGCACCTGTCGTCCGGCAACAAGGACGAGTCGGAGTTCCAGCAGGTCGCCGAGGCCTGGACGAAGCGGGGTCTGAAGTGGCTGTTGATCTCGCGCAAGCTGCGCGAGGCGGCGAGCATCCAGATCCAGCTCAGCGGCGTCGTGTTCGGCAAGGACAGCGACCGGAACGTCGCGCAGGCGATCGTGAACGAGCAGATTCTCGCCGAGGGCGACCGGGTGCGCGACGTGGCGGGCAACCCCATCGCGGATCTCGAGGTCAAGACGATCGGCAAGAACTACGTGCGTTTCCACTACGACGGCGTCGAGTTCGACTGGTACATGGGATTGGATACACCGATCGGATTCAAATACACCGAGGAAGAATAGTCCCGGTAGCCGGCCTGGCCGGTACCGAGCGGAGTGCGGCCGGTTCTCGCGTCGAGACAAGGGGGATGGCGAGAACGCATTCGGCCGCGTAGGAACAAACAGGACTCTGACCCAGACCAACTGGGTCCGCGCTTGTGGTATGTCCGCAGCGCGTGACACGAAGCGGCCTTCGGGTCACATGCAGGTCAGCACGTCTGATGCACTGGGGGAAGTTGGATGGTTCGTCGGCTGTTGTCATCTTTGGGAATCCTGCTGCTGATCGGTGGCCTGGCAGGAGCTCAGGAAGAAGATACCACCGGAGTCGGGACCGAAGAGGGCACGACGATGCCGGCCGAGGCCGGCGGCCCCGGTGAGGAAGGGGGCCCGGAGACCGGGCCGGAGACGGGACCGGAGACCGGGCCGGAGACGGGACCGGAGACGGGACCGGAGACCGGGCCGGAGACGGGTCCTGAAACGGGTCCCGAAACGGGCCCGGAGACCGGCCCCGCGGTGCCGGAGACGGGGCCCAGGCCGGGACCTGAGACCGGGCCGACCCTGCCCGACCTGCTCGAAGAGGAGATCTTCGAGAACAATGCCGCGCTCGAGCCCAATCGCGTGATCAGCGTCGATTGGAACAACATCACGATGTACGAGGTCTGCGAGGACCTGAAGCAGAAGCTCGGCATCAACTTCGTGCCGGCGCGCGGGTTGGGCGAAGAGCGCATCAGGCTGCAGCTGCGCAATGTCCGTTGGCGCAAGATCGTCGACTTCATGGCGGAGCAGTACGACCTCAAGGTCGAGACCCTCGACGACAACGTGATCGTGTTCACGCGGCCGCCGCAGGTCTCGATGGAGTTCAACGATGCGGACATCCGCATCGTCCTCGATCTGCTCGCCCGGCAGGTGTCGAAGAACATCGTCCTGCACGAGCAGGTGCAGGGGACGATCACCCTGAACCTGCAGAAGGTGCCCTGGGACATCGCCCTCGAGACGATCACGAAGACCGCGGGCTACGCGATCGTGCCCGAGACCGCCGACAAGTCGCTGATCCGGGTGATCCCTCGCGACCAGCTGCAGGCGGAGATCTCCCTCGAGCACATCCAGCTGCGCTATGTGCGGCCGCCCAGTGTCTACCGCGCGGTGATGCCGTCCGACGTGTCCGGAGGCGGAGGAGGGGACGACGAGAACGCGCTGTCCTCGGGCTTCTTCGTCGGTGAGCCGCAGCCGTCCACAGGCAACGCCGAAGAGGACTTCACCCTGCTGCAGGCGCTGCAGGGCATCCTCGAGCGGCAGCCGATCGACGGCGAGTCGATCTTCTACGACGCGTACTCCAACGCGCTGATCGTCAACGTGACCACGCCCAAGCTGCTGCAGATCCGCGAGGTGATCTCGGCGCTCGACCAGCGGCCCGACCAGGTCTTCGTCGACGTGACCTTCATCTCGACCTCGAACTCCGACTTCATGGAGCAGGGCCTGCGTTTCGACGACGCGCCCGGCGACGGCATGGAGCGCGGGATCGTGTCCCGGCTGATTCTGCAGAACCAGGGTGCTGCTGGCTCTCTTGCGGCCGACGACGCCGTCTTCAACAGCGGCAATGCGGTGCAGGACGCGCGCAGCGCGTTCCTCGGCCAGTTCCCCTTCAGCATCGGCAACTCGGTCGACGATTTCTCGCAGCAGTTCATGATCCCGTCGGTGCTGGACTTCACCCAGACCCAGCTGATCATGCGCTTCGCGAACTTCGATGAGAACAGCCGCATCACCCAGGCGCCCACGCTGTTGACTCTGAGCGACGAAGAGGCGACAATTTTCGTCGGCGAGCAGGTCCCCTTCGTCGAGCAACGAGGTAACACCGACGCGAACGGAAACCTCGAAGTGACGCTCTCCGAGGGTGACGGGTCGCCGATCGCCGTGGGCTTTACGCTCTTCATCACCCCGCACGTCGTTCCGGAGTCCGAGGAGATCATCATGTCGGTGATTCCCAGGGTGAACACACTGACGGGGACGACCTCGCCGGTGACCGGTCTCGAGCGGTTCCAGAGTCCGGACGGGTCGAACTTCATCGATCTGCCCCGCACCCAGGACCAGATCGTCGTCACCAAGCTGTTGGTCAACAACGGCAAGACGGCGGTGATCGGCGGGCTGATGCAGGAGCGGCTGACCGAACAGGAGGCGCGGATTCCGATCCTCTCCTCCATCCCCCTCATCGGGGAGCTGTTCACCTACAAACACCGTGATTCGCTTCTGGACAACCTCCTGATTTTCATCACCCCCACGATCGTCCGCACGCAGGAGCAGTCGACCAAGCTCTTCGAAGAGCAGCACGAGCGTCTGCGCAACTACGACTACTACTACGGCAAGTACAAGGCGCCTCCGGGAACCCCCTGGATGCACGACCTCGACGGCTCGGAGTGGTACCAGTGGGAAGGCGAGTGGGACCCCTCTACCATCGAGTGGGAGACCCCTGAAGAAGACTAAATGGCAAAAACCATGCTCATCAACGCGGTCGAACCGGAAGAGTCCCGGATCGCCATCGTTGACCAGGAAACCAACGTTCTCGAAGAGCTGTACATCGAACGGGCTTCGGAACAGACCTATCTCGGAAACATCTACAAAGGCCGCGTCGTCAATATCGAACCGTCGATCCAGGCGGCCTTTGTCGATTTCGGGGGAGACAAGAACGGCTTTCTGCACGCGTCGGACATCATGTCCGTCTACGGTCGGCTCGAGAACGGGAAGGCCTCCGACAAGCGCGATATCCAGAGCCTGTTGCGCAAAGGGCAGGAAGTCGTCGTTCAGATCACCAAGGACTCGATCGGCACCAAGGTCCCGACCCTGACCACCTATATCAGCCTCCCCGGCCGCTACCTCGTGCTGATGCCGAGCATCAACAAGTGCGGTGTCTCGAAGAAGATCACCGACGAGACGGAGCGTCGCAAGCTCCGCTTGATGCTCCAGCGGCTCAGCCCCCCGCCGGGGATGGGCTACATCATCCGGACGGCCGGAGCCGACCGTTCCCAGGGTGACCTGGCGCGGGACCTCGAGTATCTGCTCAAGCTCTGGGGGGCGATCCTCAAGCGGGTGCGGAAGGAAGAGTCCCCGGTCACGCTGTACGAAGAGACCGACCTCGTGATCCGGACCATCCGGGACATCTACGAGCCGGACATCACCAAGATCATCGTCGACGCCAAGAAGTCCTATGGCCGTGCCCGGGCCTTCCTCGAGCAGGTGATGCCCCATCACCTGCACAAGGCGGTGCACTACGACGAGGCCGAGCCCCTGTTCCACCGCTACAAGATCGAGGACGAGATCGAGCGGATCTACGACCGCAAGGTCAACCTCAAGTCCGGCGGCTCGATCATCATCGAGCAGACCGAAGCGCTGGTCTCGATCGACGTCAACAGCGGCAAGTTCAAGGATCTCGACAACCTCGAGGACACGGCCTACCAGACCAACCTCGAGGCGGCCAAGGTGATCACGCGGCAGCTCAAGCTCCGCGACATGGGCGGCCTGATCGTGTGCGACTTCATCGACATGAAGGAAGAGCGCCACCGGCAGACCGTCGAGCGGTACGTGCGTCAGGCCTGCGAGCAGGACCGTGCGCGGACGCGGGTCGCAAAGATGTCGAAGTTCTGCATCCTCGAGCTGACGCGGCAGCGTGTCCGCAAGAGCATCAAGCGGACCTCGTACGACACCTGCAAGAGCTGCAACGGCACCGGGCTGGTCAAGAACCTCGAGAGCATGGGCCTGAAGATCATGCGGCAGATCCGCTGCGAGGTCGCCAAGTCGCACACCCGCTTCGTCGAGGTGCTGTGCCACCCGGACGTCGCGCACTACCTGCAGCGCAAGAAGCAGGGGACGCTGACCCAGCTCGAGTCGAAGTTCAAGAAGAAGATCATTATCCGCGCGAACTCGGGCTTCAAGAAGGAAGAGTACCGCTTCAAGGATTGACCTCCGCCCCTGTTCGCGCGCGTCGCGATCGCGAGCGCCCCGTGCCATTCACGGCGGCGCGGCAGTTTTTTCTGGCCACATCGGGCGGCGGTCTGTAGAATGCCGCGTCCTGAAGACGAAAGCCAACCACACAGGTGAGAACATGTACGCTGTTGTGAAAGAGGGCGGCCGCCAGCTCCGCGTCTCCGAAGGAGAGGTGGTCTCGGTCGACAAGAAGGCGCTGGAGCCGGGCGAGACCTTCACCTTCGCCAACGTCCTGCTCCTGCACGATGACAACGGAGTGCAGATCGGTGAGCCCTCGCTGAAGAACGTCAGCGTGACCGGGCGCGTCGAGAAGCACGAACGCGGCAAGAAGACCATCGTGTACAAGTTCAAGCGTCGCAAGAACTACCGCAGGAAACAGGGCCATCGCCAGGACGCGACCCTGGTCAAGATCCAGAAGATCGAGGTCAAGGGCTGAGCCCGCGCCTCCAACCCGGAGTCCATTGCCATGGCACATAAGAAGGGACAGGGTTCTTCGCGCAACGGTCGCGATTCCAACCCGAAGATGCGCGGCGTCAAGAAGTACGGCGGCGAGCTCGTCAAGCCGGGGATGATCATCATCCGGCAGTGCGGGACCCGCTTCCGTCCGGGCAAGAATGTCGGCATGGGTCGCGACTACACGCTCTACGCGCGGGTCGAAGGCCGTGTGCACTTCGACTCGCGGCGCCGCGTCAACGTCGTCGTCGCCGAATAGTCCAACCTGCCTCGCCGCCACCGGCGCCTTGCCCCGGAGCGGAAGCCCCTTGTTCATCGATCGTGCGAACATCTGTGTCCGCGCCGGCAACGGCGGGGACGGCATCGTCGCCTGGCGGCGCGAGAAGTTCATCCCCAAGGGGGGCCCCTGGGGCGGCGATGGCGGTGATGGGGGGAACGTGGTGCTCGTCGCGACCAGCAACGAGGCCTCTCTCGCCCGCATCCACAACCAGGTCTTCTTTCGTGCGGGACACGGTGCCCAGGGGGGCAGCGCCAACAAGCGCGGCCGGAACGGGAAGTCGCTGGAGGTCGCGGTCCCCTGCGGGACGCTGGTGCGCCTGCGCGGCGACGCCGAGCGGGTCGTCCTCGCCGATCTGACGGCTGCCGGGCAGACCTTCCTCGCCGCCGAGGGCGGGCGCGGGGGGCGCGGCAACAAGAGCTTCGCGAGCGCGACGAACCGGGCGCCGCGCAAGAGCACGCGGGGGACGAAGACCGAGGAGATCTGGTACGAGCTCGAGCTCAAGCTGATCGCCGAGGTCGGGCTCGTCGGCATGCCGAACGCCGGCAAGTCCTCCCTGCTCCGCAAGCTGACTCGCGCGCGTCCCAAGGTCGCGAGCTACCCGTTCACGACCCTGCACCCGCACCTCGGCACCGTCGAGCTCGAGGACAGCCGGCAGCTCCTGATCGCGGACATCCCGGGGCTGATCGAGGGGGCCTCGCAGGGCATCGGGCTGGGTCTGGACTTTCTGCGCCACGTCGAACGCACCCGCATCCTCGTCCACGTGCTCGACTGCAGCTCCTACGCCGACACTCCCGCGCCCGAGGCCTACGCGAAGATCCGCCACGAGCTCGAGGAGTATAGCCAGGTGCTCGCGGCGAAGCCTGAGCTGGTGCTCGCCAACAAGGTCGACGTCGCCGGGCCGGACGCCGTCGCCGAGCTCGCACGTGCACTCGGCAAGCCGGTGCTCGGCATCTCGGCGCTGTCGGGGACGGGTCTGCGAAGAGCGGTCGGCGCGATGCTGAAGCTGCTCGAAGAGGAGAGCGGGTCCTTCTCCCGCTTTCTGGAGAGTCTATAAACCCGGATCGGGGAGATCCGGGGACGCCGTCGTCACGTTCCATCGCAGAGACGGAGAGGGGCGCGAAAGGCGGACCCGGAGTTCCTGCGCAGGATGCACGGAGCTCAGCTCGTCAAGTGAAGCAAGGTGACATGTCCGTGACATCGCGGGATTAGTCTGCGATTGCCCCGAATCCGGGACTGGGAGATTGTGAGATGCAGAAGAAGCACAGACTACTGTCGCTGCTGGCGCCGACCCTGCTGGTCGTCGCCATGTGGGGTTGTGGCGACCCCAGCAGCTCGAAACATCCGAACCTGTCGACCGACGCTCCGACCATCGCGTACGGCTCTGGTGCCAATCAGTACGCCGAGTCGCTGTGCATTCCGGGGATGCCGTCGAACGTGGCGACGTTCCCCTCGCCGCTGATCGTCTATGTCGACAACACCGACAACGTCCAGAATCGCCAGGTCGACTGGTACATCGACAGCGATCGCGACGGGAATCCCGACGACAGCAACCAGTGCGCGGGTGGCGGTGGCTTCGCGACCTCCGGCGGTGGCGGCACCACCTACCCCGGCCTCGCCCCGAACGGCGGCTTCGTGACGACGACCGATAGCGTCGGCCGCGCGATCGTCTACTACGCCCCGGCGATTGCCTGGAGCCATCGCGTCATGGCCTACTCGCCGGACTTCGACACCTGGGTGGAGATGGACGTCCACGTCCCCTAGGTGACAGACGACTGCATCCGCGCTCAAGAGGCCCCGTCGGCGGGGCCTTTTCGCGTGTCGGGGGGCGGAAGGCGCAGCGCGAGGGTCGGCACGGGAAAGTCCGCGGGCCCGCGCAGGATCCGACTCTCGACGCCGAACGCCTGGCGCAGCACCGGCGCGTCGAGGACCTCTCCCGGGGGTCCGCAGGCGACCGCGCGTCCTGCTGCGAGCACGAGGACCCGGTCGGGGAAGCGCAGGCAGAGGTCGAGGTGGTGGCTGGCGACGAG
>JAUIEM010000209.1 GCA_030428695.1 bacterium | reverse complement strand
CCAGGAAGCGCTCGAGAAGATCACCGGCCAGTACTGGGGCGGCGACCCCGAGGTCTGGGACCGCTGGTGGGTCGCGAACTTCGACTCCTACACCCTGCCGAGCGACATGACCGCCGAGCAGATCGAAGAGCTCAAGCGGCAGAACGCCGAGCAGGCCGAGGCGGGGAACAAGGAGAAGCGGGAGGAGTCGACCGTCGAGCGCGTGCCCCTGTCCTTCGAGCGCAAGGGCAAGGGCATCCCGATGATCGTGATGGCCGACGACACCTACAAAAAGGAGTACCTCAAGCCCTACCTGAGCTGCATCGAGGACACCTACGAGATCTACTACATGTCGCTGCCCCGCATCAGCGAGGTGCCCGGCGTCGAGCGTCACCCGAGCGGGCTGCCGATCTACCCCGTCAAGCCGATCGCCGACGCCTTCAACGCCCTCCGCCAGCAGCAGGGCTACGAGCGCTTCGCGCTGATGTGCCACGGCCAGATCACGTCCTACATCGCGCAGCAGTACGCCTCCGACTATCCGGAGTCGATCTCGCACATGATCCTTGTCAATCCCCAGACCGGCGGGCAGGCCTTCAGCCGCATCCGCGACACCGTCGAGCGCGAGGGCAAAGAGCGCGACGACCAGGAGATGTGGAAGCTCGCGAACTGGAAGCTGCTGATCGACAACGACGGCACGACCAAGTACGAGCCGACCGACAGCTCCGAGGCCCGCGGCCTGAAGCGCAAGCAGTTCTCGATGTACTTCGCCGACCCGACCGACTCCGAGCTCGTGCGCATCTGGGACCGCGCGAACCAGATCGGCGAAGGCTCGATCGTGCCGGACTTCGACGCCAAGACCGACGTCGACCGCCGGGTGCGCGACAACCTCCCGGTCCTGATCATCGCCGGCCGCCACGCGATGTGGGCCGACGTGCAGGACGCCGAGAAGATGGAGTCCCTGTACCGGAACTCGACGCTCGTCGTCTTCCCGAACAGCTCGATGATGCCCTTCATCGAGGAGACCGGGCTGTTCGCGGAGGTCGTCAAGAAGTTCGCGGAGCGGAACTCGGACTGAGGACGCGACCGTGTGAACGCAACAAGCACGGGGCGGGGTTGGACCCGCCCCGTGTCTTTTGTTGGGGGGCGATGGGGAAGAACCGGGGTCGCGGATCCAGCTTCCTGGAGGGGGTTCCTCGCGATCCACCCTACAGCTCCGCCAGCACCTCCCCCGGGAAGGTCTGGGCCGAGACCCGCGGGTACAGCCGGCTGACCGCGCCGTTCTCCAGCAGGGCGGCGACCCGCTTCGGGTAGCCGCTGCCGGCGTCCGTGCAGGCGCCGAGCGCGAGGGCGAGGGCGCGCGAGTCGTCGCTGAGCAGGGCGAAGGGGAAGGAGTACTTCCTCGCGAAGGCGGCGTTCTCAGCGGGGCTGTCGAAGCTGACGCCGTAGATGGTCACGCCCTTGGCCTGGAAGTCGGCGTGCTTGTCGCGGAACCCGCGACCTTCGATCGTTCAGCCGGGCGTGTCGGCCTTGGGGTAGAACCAGACCAGCACCCGCCGGTCGGACCAGGCGGCGGTGTCGACGGCGTTGCCATCGTGATCGGTCAGGGTGCAGGCGGGCAGGGCGTCACCGGCGCTGAGCATGCGTCTCTCCCTCAGGGTTCATCTCCGAGCGCTTCCAGGAAGTCTCCGCGGGCGCGCAGCCCGGCGAAGGCGGGATCGGTGTCCCGCACGTAGTGGAACAGGCCGCGCAGCTCTTCGAGCGGCCCGCCATCGTCCAGCCCTCGCGCCTGCTCGCGCAGGAGCTCCGCCCAGCTCTGCAGCCAGGCCAGGGCGTCGCGCTCGGCGGCGGGGCCTCCGACCGCGGCGGCGACGCCCGCGGCGACGGGCAGGTGGATGCGCAGATGGTCGGGGATGCCTCCGGCGAAGCCGGTGCGGAAGTGGCCGAGGGCCTCGCGCGTCGCGCCGCGCTGCTGCGCCTCGAGGCCGAGGAAGGTGAAGTCTTCGGGGCTCGTGGGCTCGCGGCTGCCCTGCAGCAGCTGGGCGAAGCGCACCTCTCCGCGGAAGTGCCGGAGGATCTCGCGTTCGGCGGCGTAGACCGGCACGTCCGTCAGCCACAGCAGGGCATCGTCGAGGTGCGCCTCGGCCGCGGTCAGACGTTCGAGCGCGACCTCCGCCTGGGCGAGCTGGAAGAGCTGGACGGCGAGGTCGCGACGGTTGGCGAGGGTGTCCTGGCGCGCGACGACCCCGCGGGCCAGGGCGACGCCCTCCTCGAGCAGGGGCAGGGCCGCCTCCGCGCCGTCGCTGGCCAGGCGGCTGGTGCCGAGGCGGGCGGCGGCGACGGACAGGTCGCGGCGGGCGCTGACGCTGCCGGTGTCGAGGGCGACGAGCTCGCGCGCGATCTCGAGCAGCTTGCCGTAGGAAGCCTGCGCGCTCTCCGTGTCGCCGAGCTTCTCGAGCACGCCGCCGAGCTTGAGCAGGCCGACGCTGGTGTCGCGCCGCAGGCCGACGTCGTCCGGATCGCGCACGCGCAGCTGGCGCAGGATCTTCTGCGCCTCGTCGTAGGTGTCCCGGGCCTTGTCCCACAGCCCCTCGGCCTCGTAGACCTCGGCGACCTTGTGCAGGGCGACGAACAGGTTGCGCCGCGACTGGGCGTTGGTCGCGTCCGAGGCGCTGATCGCGCGCTGCAGCTCGAGGGCCTCGCCGTGCAGGGCGCCGGCGTCCGCGAGCCGGCTCTCGGCGAGCGCGAGGTCGCCGAGCCGCTCGAGCAGCAGCGCGAGGTTGCGCCGCGAGAGCAGGCTCTCGCCGTCTCGGGCGACGAGCTCCCGCTGGATCTCGAGGCCTTCGCGGTACTGGGTCTCCGCGCCCTCGAGGTCGCCCTGCTCGAGCCACGCGTCCCCGACCTTCTTCAGGGCCCGGGCGAGGTTGCCGAGGGCGAGCACGTTGCCCGGATCGCGGGAGACCAGCTCGCGCCGCAGGCGCAGCGACTGCAGCAGGAGATCGCGGCCCTCGCCGAGCTCACCCTGGTCGATCAGCCAGGCGCCGAGCTCCCCGAGCACCTCGGCGAGGGCGGCCCCGGCGACGGCGTTGCTCGGATCGCGCTCGTGCCAGGCCTGGGTCAGCGTGGCCGCTTCGTACATCGCGTCGATGGCGGCGCCGGAATCGCCCTGCGAGAGCAGGCTCTCGGCGTAGCCGCGCAGGCAGGTCGCGAGCCGACGCCGGGCCTGGATGCTGCGCGGATCCTCCTCGTGCAGCCGGCGCGCGAGCTCGAGGGCGTCGCGGTAGGCCAGGAAGGCAGCGCGGGAGTCGCCCTGCTTGCGGGTCACCCGGGCGCGGCTCTCGAGGGCGTCGGCGAGGTCGTTGCCCGCCCGCACGCTGGTCGAGTCGGCATGATACAGGCGGCGGTCGAGCTCGAGCGCCTCGTCGTACACCCCGCGGGCGCGGTCGAGCTCGCCGGTCTGCTCGAGGATCTCGCCGAGGTTCTTCAGCGACGAGGAGTACTCCCGCTGGCGCGGCTTGTCCTCGGTCACGAGCAGTCCGCGCTTGCGCTCGAGCGCCGCGGTGTAGCTCGCCACGGCCGCGGCCGCGTCGCCCCGCGCCCACTGCACCTCGCCGATTCCCTGCAGGGCGACGGCCGACTCCCAACGCAGGGCCGCGTCGTCGACGCCCGCCTGCTCGAGGCCGCCGAACAGGCCGCGGCTCTCGGTGTAGTGTTTGGCCGCCTGCTCGAGCTCGCCGCGCAGCAAGTGGACCTCGGCGATCGCGCTCAGGCAGCGGGCGTAGTCGCGGCCGACCTGGGGATCGTCCGGCTCGGCCTCGTACAGCCCGTGCAGGATCTTGTGGGCGTGGAACAGCTCGACGAGCGCGCCGTCGAGGTCGCCGTCGAGGTCGCGGGTCAGCTCTCCGAGGCTGAGGTGCGCCCGGGCGGTGTTGCGCGACAGCTCTCCCTGCTCGCTGCTGGTCTTCTTCAGCTCCTGCCAGCCCTCGAGGGCGACCCGCAGGATGTCCCGGGCGACCTCGTTCGCGCGCTGGCTGCCGAGCTCGTCGAGCAGCCGGTCGTGCACCTCGAAGCCGAGCTTCTCGAGCGCGTCCTGGGCGATCTCGCCGTGCCGCAGGGCGGCGTGGGCCTGCTCCTCGGCGGCCTGGCGTCCGGCCTCGATCTCGAGGTTCTTCGAGTGCAGGAGGAACAGCCCGGCCAGCAGGCCGCAGAAGGCGACCGCGAGCAGGATGCGCAGGTGCAGCCGGGTCCGGCGCTGGCCGCGGACCTCATCCTCCTGGCGCGTCCGCTCCTCCTTGATCTTCTTGCGCAGGGGTCCGGCCTGGCGTGTCTTCAGCACCTGGCTCGCGACGCTGTGGCCGGCCGCCCGGATCGCGTGCGTACCGCTGTCCTGGCCGAGCTCGAGGGCTTCCAGCTTGGCCGCCTGGGCCTCCGCCAGGCCGAGGTCGCGCAGGCGCAGCGCGGCCTCGGCGTAGGAGAGGCGCGCCCGCCGCTCGCCCTCGAGGGCCGAGGGGTTGGCGTGCCAGAGGCGGCGCGCCTGGTTGAAGCCGGCGACCGCCTGGGCGAACTTCTCGTACAGCCGGTTGCGTTCGGCCTCGGTCAGCTCGTCGAGGCGGCGTATCTCGAACTGGCAGGCTTCGAGCTTCTCCGCGGCGGCCTCGGCGATCACGACGCTCTCGCGGTGCTTGAGGAAGGAGCGCAGCTCGTCCTGGAACTCCCACACGCTCGGGTGCCGGTGGCCGGGCTCGGGGGCGAGGGCGTGCTGGAGGATGGTCTTCAGCTCGCCGGGCAGGGTCTCGCGCAGGGGGGTGATCTCCCCCCGGGCGGCGGCGAGCATCACCGCCTCGAGGTCTTCGCCCCCGTGCGGCGGGTGGCCGGCGACGATACGGTAGAGGATGCCGCCGAGCAGGTAGATGTCCGTCCAGGGTCCGACCTGCATGCCGAGCCCGCGGGCGAGCTCGGGGGGCGCGTAGGCGGGGGTTCCGCAGAACTCCCGGATGCAGGACTTGTGACGGATGCGCGCCTCGTCCGCGGAGGCGCAGGCCTCGACCGCGAGGCCCCAGTCCATCACCAGCACCTCGCCGAAGGTGCCGACCATCACGTTCGACGGCTTGAGGTCGTTGTGCACCAGGCCGTGGCTGTGGGCATAGGCGACGGCGTTGCAGACCTGGATCAGCGTCTCGATGTGGAAGTCGAGGGGCTTGTCCCCGTCGCGCAGGATCGTCTCCCAGGAGCGTCCGCCGACCAGCTGCATCGCCATGTACAGCTCGCCCTTGGCGGTCGTGCCGAGGTCGTACACCGGCACGATGTTCGGGTGCTGCAGGCTGCCGTTGACCAGCGCCTCGGTCATGAACTCCTGGCCGAGCAGCCGGTAGTCCTCCTCGCTGCGGGAGACGTCGGGGCGCACCTTCTTCAGGGCGACCTCGCGGTCGAGGCAGTTCTGGCGGGCCTGGAAGACGATGCCCATACCGCCCTGGCCGAGCTCGCTCAGCGGCGTGAAACGCTCGAGGGCCGCGACGTTGCTCGGCGGCTTGAGCCGCGCTGTCTGTGTGCGCGGGCTCAGCATCCCCTGCTTGTAGGTGCGGTCCGCGGACTGCTGCGCCCAGTCGGGGCCCAGGGACTCCTCCCAGAACAGGCGCAGCCGCCTGCTGTCGCGGTCGGAGTCCGCGGGGTTGGGGGTCGAATCGACTTCGGGTGGCGACCTCGTGGTCCGTCTCCTGCGATCGGGTGCGCGCTGTTCCTATTGTACCGGCGAAGACCTCAGCTGACCGGATCCTCGAGCAGGCCGAGGGCATGGGCCGCCCGCTGGGCGACCACCCGCAGGTGGCCGTCGCGTACGGGAGTCGCCGCCAGCGCGCGCAGGGAGACCCAGCGCAGGCGCGAGCGGCCCTCCTCGGCCGCGAGCACCTCGCAGGCGAGCGGGAAGACGACCTCCGGCGTCGCCCCGGGGGACGGGTGGTAGCGCCCGCCCAGGCTCCAGAAGCGGCCGATGCGCAGGCCGTACTCGGCGGCGAGCCGCTCCGCGACCCAGGCCCGCGCCGCCCGCATGCCGCGGACCTCGTGCGGCAGGCGCCAGGCGGGGGCGACGAGCAGCTCACTGTTGCCCGCGAAGCACTGGGCGGCGGGCAGGTCGGTGTCGTCGACGCCGAGCGCGATGCCCTCGGCGAGGTTGCGTAGCGGGGCGACGGCCAGGGTGTTCCAGCTCAGGGGACGGGGCAGGGCGTACTCGAGGGGCCGCGCGGCGACCTCCTCGCCCGCGGCGTCGAGCTCGCGGAAGCGCGCGCAGACGACCTCGAGGAAGCCGGAGGTCTCCCTCGACGGCACCGGCACGAAGGCCCGCCGGCTCGGGCGCGCGAGGAGCTCGTCGAGGTCGGCGAAGGGCGCGGCCTGGGGCGGGCTCTCCAGGGCGATCGCCTCGCCGATCCAGGGCCCGGGCGAGCGGCCCCGGCGGGCGAGCAGGCCGTAGGTCAGGAGCTCCAGCCGCGCCTCGGGCAGGGCGCCGACCTGGGCCGCCCGCAGCAGCTGGCAGGCCTCGAGGGCGCGCAGCTGGCCGGCGCTGCTGAAGCCGGAGGCGTTGGCGAGGGGGGTCTGCACACTGCACGGGGCGATCTCGACGAACACGGCGCGGGCTTCCTCCTGCAGACCGCCGGGCGAGGGGTAGAGGCTGCCCCCCGGCTCGAAGCGGCGGATGCCCTCGCGGCCGATCGCGTGGTAGCGGGCGAGCAGCTCCTCGACCGCGACGCCGAGGGCCCGGTCGCCCTGCTGCACGTTGAGGGGCTCGGTCAGGTAGCAGGCCGGGCTCACCCCGTCGAGGCGGGCGGTCTCTCCGGGGTCGACGGCGGGGATCGGCCGCGGATAACCGCGCCGGGCGAGCACGCACAGCTGGTCGCGCTCGTCGACGAACCAGGGCAGGACGTCGACCGTCGCGCCGGGCCGCCGCACGAGGTCGAAGACCGTGCCGGCCGCGTCCTTGTAGCAGGCGAGCTGCAAGTAGCCGAGCGGCGCCTGCCGGGGGCCTTCGACGATGCGCACGCCTTCTCCGGCGGGCACCTTCTGGCCGACGACCAGCAGGTTGGTCGGCGGCCAGTCGACCTCGGCGCCGCCCTCCGCCCGCCACACGAAGTGCCCCCGGAAGCGGTGCGCGACGATCCACGGGTTCCAGAGCGGGGTCGAGGCGAGGACCCGCATGCCGAGCGAGGCGAACAGCTCCTCGTACTGCGCCTGGGTCAGCGTCCCGTATTCCTCCTGCACCTCGAGCACCCAGTCGGTGCGGTAGTCCTTGCGCAGCACGAACTCCGCGGCGTGCCGGGCGGACAGGGCGTAGCGGCGGAAGCCGGGAGCGAGGGGGCAGGCGGGGCTGCCTTCGAGACGGCGGAAGGGGAAGCCGCGCGCGGCCTCGGGGCGCAGGCTGCGGAACTCCCGGGCGAAGCGCTCGAACAGCGCCGCGCTCGAGCAGCCCTCGAGGTCGGAGGCGTCGGGCGAGCCGTCGCCGGTCGGCAGGTCGAGCCACACCTGCTCGTCGCCGAGCGCGGGGAAGTCCCGCACGATCAGGACGCCGTGCGGAGCGAGCTGCGCGGCCTGCGCCCGCAGCGCCGCGCGGGCGGCGTCGTAGGAGTAGTCGTTGAAGGAGGTGACGTGGTGCAACACCGACGAGTTGAGGATCGCCTCCTGGCTGTCCGCGGGGAAACACGGCGCCGCGACATCCCCGACCACGAAGCGCAGGTTGGGCAGGGCGTACACCTGCCGGGCCTGCTCGACCATCGTCGGGTTGACGTCGACGCCGACCACCGACAGGCCCGGGTAGAGCGAGGCGAGGGCGTGGCTGCCGGAGCCGCTGCCCATGCCCATGTCGGCGAGGTCGCCGACGCTGAGCAGGTGGGCGGCGGTCAGCGCGACCTTCTGCCGCATCGAGGCGTCCATCGCCGCGAGGTAGCGCGCGTAGGCGAAGGTGGCGCCGCGGTCCTGGGTCTCGTAGGCCATCGTCAGCTCCTCGTCAGTCCTCTTCGAACAGCGCCGCGAAGGCCTCGCGCCCGCGCAGCGCGGCGAAGGCCGGGTCGTGCTTCCACTCCTCGAGCAGCCCGAGGAGCGCGGCCCGCTCCTCACGATCCTCCGGTCCGTCGGCCAGGGCGAGGGACTCGCGCACCTGGGAGACGCACAGGCCGAGCCAGCGCAGACAGCTCGCGGCGACATCCTCCGCGCGGTCCGCGGGCACGACGCTGAAGGCCCGCCCCGCGCAGCGCGCCGCGTACAGGTGCAGGTGCCCGTCCTCGGCGACCTCCGGCGCGGCCATCGCGACCGCGAACGCGCCGTAGGCCTCGGCGTGGTCGCCGCGTTCGGCCAGGCCGACCGCGAGGCCGATCTGGTCGCTGAGGTTCGCGGGCGTGATGTTCCCCGCGAGCAGCCCGGCCTGCCGCCGGCGCTGGCGCAGGAAGGTGAGCTGGGGCTGCGTGTGCGGCGCCGCGGCGACGATGCGCGACTGGTTGGCGACCGCCTCGTCGAGCAGCGCGAAGGCGCCGGCGCTGTCGCGGCGGTCGTCGTGGAGGTCGGCGAGCAGGAAGAGCGTCTTCGACAGGTCGGTGGTCACGACCGCGTTGCCGGGATCTTCCGCGACCAGGGCGCGTTGGATCGTCGCGGCCGCTTCGAGCCGCGCCTCGGCCTCGGCGGGCTGCCCGCGCGCTCGGAGGATCACCGCGCTCATGCCGAGGCTGAGGGACAGATCGTGGCGGACCAGGGCGTCGGCGTCCGGAGAGTCGGCGAGCCCCTCCTGCAACGGGCGGGCCTCGTCGAGCAGGGCCAGGGCCGCGTCGAGCTGGCCGGCGGCCTCGTGCGCCACCGCGAGCGAGTAGCAGGAGATCGCGAGCTCCCGCTGGGAGGCCGCGCTCTGGAAGCGCTCGTCGAGCTTGCGGGCGAGGGCGAGGCTCGCCTCGAAGACCGCGATGGCCTCGCCTGGCTCGGTGAGAGCGGTCAGGGTCTTGCCGAGCAGACCGAGGACCTGCATCTCGCGCTCCATTAACAAGGTATTGTTCGGTAGCTCCCGCCGGGTCCGGTCCAGCAGGTCCGCCGCCTCGGCGAGGATGGTCCGCGCCGCCTCGAAGTCGCCCGCGAGGAAGAATCCCTCCCCGACCTCACCGAGGGCCTTGAGCAGCTGGGCCAGCGCGCGCAGGTCCTCCGGGTCACGGGCGAGCAGCCCCCGGGCCTTGGTCGTCGCCTCCTCGAGCATCGAGCGGGCCTCGGCGAGACGTCCCTGGCGCTGGGCGACCCGCGCGCTCTCGACCAGCAGGGTGCACAGGTCGAGCGCGGTCTCGATGCCGGCGCTGTCGGTGGCGACGAGCGCGCGGGCGAGCTGCAGGGCCTCGTCGAACAGCGCCTCCGCGCGCGGCAGCGCGCCCCCGCTCAGGGCGAGCGTTCCCCGCTCGCTCAGGCCGTTCAACAGCCGCCGCCGGACCCGGAAGCTCGGCGCGACCGCGACGCGCTGCCGGGCGAGCGCGATGATCTCGTCCCACAGCGCGGCGGCCTGGTCGAGCTCCCGCGCGAGGTCGTGCAGTCCGGCCCGGTCGCGCAGGGCGCGGGCGTAGCCCTCCCCCGCCTCCTCGAGCGCGGGGCTGCGTTCGTACAGGGCGCGGGCCCGCGCGAGCCCCTCGCCGAACAGCTCGGCGGCTTCCTCCAACCTGCCCTCGTCGCGCACCAGGCCGCCGAGCCGTGAGAGCGCGTCGCACAGGTCCGCGCCGGCCCGGAAGCTCAGCGGATCGCGCTCGTACAGCTCCCGCGCCAGGCGCAGGGCCTCGCGGCCGCGCTGCTCGGCGGCGGCGATGCGCCCTTCGTCGCGGGCGAGCCCGGCCAGGGCCTGGGTGACGTAGAGCAGGTCGGCGCGGGCCGAGGCGTCGTGGGGAGCCTCGTCGAACAGGGCCCGGGCGAGGCCGTGGCTCTCGGTGTAGCAGGCCCGCGCCCGCTCGCGCTCCCCGGCGGCGCGGTACAGGTCGCCGAGCCGGCTCAGGCCGAGCTGCAGGTTGTGGCGCGCCTCCCGCGGATCCCCCTCGGTCAAGAGCGTGCGGTCGATGGCGAGCGCCTCTTCGTAGCAGGCCCGCGCGCGCTCGGCCTCGCCCTCGGCCAACGCGACGCGTCCGAGAGCGTCGAGGGTTGCGGACAGGCCGCGCAGGCTCTGGGCCGTGGTCTCCTCGGCGACGAGGGCGCGGTGCAGCACCAGGGCCTCGTCGAAGCGGGCGATCGCGGCGGCCTTGCGGCCCGCCGCCGCGAGCACGTGGCCGTGGGAGCGCAGGGCGTAGGCGAGGTTGTGGCGGTAGCGCCGGTCGCCGGGGAAGTCGCCGACCAGGGCGGTGAAGATCGTGACCGCGGCGCCGACCTCGCGCTCGGCGGTCGCGAGGTCGCCGTCGACGCTGAGCGCCAGGCGCCCGGTCTGCAGACGCGCGATCCCGCTCGACAGCGAGATGTCCTGCTCGGACACCGCCGCCTCGCGCAGTTGCTGCCAGCCCTCGAGGGCGGTGCGCAGCAGGCGCTGGGCCGCGCGGTTGGCCGAGCGCGTGCCGGCCTCGCGCTGCAGGCTCTCCTGGGCCTCGAAGGTCAGCTTCTCCAGCGCGTCCATCGCGACGTCCCGGGCACGCTGGGTGCGCGCGGCCTCGGCCCGGATCGAGAGCAGCCCGAGGGTCAACCCGAGCACGAGCGTCGCGAGCGCCCCGGCCAGCGCCACCCGGGTGCGCCGGGCCGCCCGGCGTGCGGCGCTCCGCCGCGTGCGCTCGGCGCCGAGGCGGGCGCGCAGGCGGGCCGCTTCCGGAGGATCCTCGACCGGCTCCGCTTCCCCCGCTTCCCCCGCTTCCTCCGCTTCCTCCGGAATCTCCTCCGCCTGGGCGAGCTGGCTCGCGCTCAGCCCGAGGTCGCCGAGCTGCAGGGCGGCCTCGGCGTAGGCCAGGCGGGCCGCGCGCTCGCCGACCCGGGCCCCGGGGTTGCGCGGCCACAGCCGGCGGGCCTGGGCGAAGCCGGCGACGCTGGTCGCGAAGTCCTCGTACAGCCGGTTGCGCTCCTCCTCGGCGAGGCCAGGCCGCGCCCGGGTGCGGCAGCGGGCGAGCCGCTCCCGGGCGTCGTCGGCGATGCGCAGGCTCTGGCGGTGGCGCAGGAAGTCCTGCAGGGCGGCCTGGAACACCCGGGCCGTCGCGCAGCGCCGCTCCGGCTCGGGAGCCATCGCGCGCCGCACCAGCGCGCGCAGCTCCCCGGGGGCCGAAGCGGGCAGGGGCGGAGGGGTGCCGCGCGCGGCGGAGCGCACGGCGTCGAAGAAGTCGGCGTGGCGGTGCGGCGGCACCCCGGCGAGGATCTCGTACAGGGTCGCCCCGAGCAGGTAGACATCGGTCGCCGGGCCGACCTTCTCCCCCTCGCCGCGGGCGAGCTCGGGGGGGCTGTAGGCGGGCGTACCGCAGGGGGCGACGATGCAGGAGCGGTCGCGGTGGAAGGGGCCGACCTGGCGCTCGTGGAAGGACACCGCGAGGCCCCAGTCCATCAGCAGCACCTCGCCGAAGGTGCCGAGCATCACGTTCGAGGGTTTGATGTCGTTGTGGACGATGCCCCGGCTGTGGGCGAAGGCGACCGCGTTGCAGACCTGGATCAGGATGCCGAGGTGCAGCTCGAGCTCGCTCGGCTTCGCGATCAGCGTCTCCTTCCAGGCCTCGCCGCCGACCAGCTTCATCGCGAGGAAGACGTGGCCGTCGCCGTCGCTGCCGAGGTCGTGGATCGGGACGATGTTCGGATGCTCGAGGCTGCCCATCGCGTAGGCCTCGGCGAGGAAGCCGACGCGCTGCCGCGACATACGCTCCATGCTCGAGCCGGCGGGCAGCAGCCGCGCCATCTTCAGCGCGACATCGCGCTGCAGGCTGGTCTGGAGGGCGCGGTGCACGACCCCCATGCCGCCGCGGCCGATCTCCTCGCCGAGCTCGAAGCGCGGGCCGCCGCTCGCGTCGGGCAGGAAGGCCCCGCCCTGCAAGGTGCGGGTGTCGCCGTGCTCGGAGGCGGTCGCGAAGGCTGCGCTCTCCCAGGCGGAGGGCCGGTAGGTCGCCTCGCAGGGGAGCCTGGCGGCGTCGGCCTCGCTCCCGATCGTCTCTTCCCAGCGCTTGACGAGGTCCATGGAGTCTCCCGAACGTAGCATAGAGGCCCGTCCCCGTTCCTCCAAGCCCCTTCCCCGTCCGCGGGGGGAAGACTATACTGGGGCGCGCAACGCAACATCAGCAAGGAGCCGACGATGCCCGGGATCACCTGGTACTACCATCGCAACAGCTGAACGAGCTGCAAACGCGCGCAGGAGTTTCTTGCGCAACACGAGATCGAGCAGCCCACGAAGTCCGAGCGCATCGACGCCCGGAAGCACAAGATCGACGCCGACGAGGCCTGGAAGCTGCTCGGCAAGGCCGCGGTGCGGGTCGCCAACCGCAAGAAGCTGGTCGACTTTCCGAAGAAGGGCAAGGACAAGGATGCGATGCTGCAACTGGTGATGGGCCGCTCCGGCAACCTGCGGGCACCGACGATCAAGGTCGGCGACACGTACTTCGTCGGCTTCTCGGCCGACGGCTACAGCGAGCTGTTCGGAGTCGGCGGATGAGCGCGCCAGGGAACCTCGAGATCGAGCGCAAGTTCCTCGTCGCCCCCGACTGGCAGCCCCAGGGCGCGGGCACCCGCCTCGAACAGGGCTACCTCGCCAGCGTCGAGCGCTGCGTCGTGCGGGTGCGCCGGGCGGGCGACGAGGCGATGCTGACGATCAAGAGCAGCACGACCGGCATCGTGCGCCAGGAGTTCGAGTACGCCCTGCCGGTCGACGACGTCGCGCCGCTGCTCGAGCTGTGCGCGAACCCTCCGATCCGCAAGGTCCGCTACACCGAAGAGGTCGCCGGCCGCACCTGGGAGATCGACGTCTTCGAGGGGGCGAACGCGGGGCTGGTGCTCGCCGAGGTCGAGCTCGAGGCCGCCGACGCGCCGCTGACGATGCCCGACTGGGCGCGGGAAGAGGTCTCCGACGACCCGCGCTACTTCAACTCCAACCTCGCCGAGCGCCCGTACACGACCTGGTGATGCTGCCGCGGGCGGTCGACGGTCGCGGACCGGGCGCCAGGGAGCCGTGATGGACCTGTCCGAGCTGCGCCGACGCTGGTCGCAGACCCTGCCGGTGGACGCCTCCGACCTCGCGCTGTCGACCGCGACCTACCGCCCCTCGAACCTGCGCGACGAGGCGACCGTGCCCCTGCCCGGGTCCTGGGAAGCGCCCGGACTGGAAGGCTTCGCGGTCGGCGAGGAGCTCGGCAGCGGCGGCGTCGGCGTCGTCTACCGCGCCCACCAGCGCAGCCTGGCCCGGGACGTCGCGCTCAAGCAGCTCAAGATCGACGGCGACCCGCGCCGGCGCGCGAGCTTCATCGCCGAGGCCCGGCTGAACGGGCGGCTGTCGCATCCGAACATCGTGCCGGTGCACACCCTCGGGGTCGAGGACGGCGTGCTGAGCATGGCGATGAAGCTCGTCGAGGGCCGCACCTGGGCGAGCCTGCTGGCGGAGACCGCCGGGCCCGCCGAGCTCGGCTTCCACCTGCCGATCTTCCTGCAGGTCTGCCATGCGGTCGCCTTCGCTCACGCCCGGGGCATCGTCCACAACGACCTCAAGCCCGAGAACGTGCTGATCGGGCAGTTCGGCGAGGTGTGGGTGCTCGACTGGGGCCTGGCGATGGAGGTCGGACCGCGCGTCGACGGGGGCCTGCGCCACGTCAGCGAGCTGGCCGGGCCCTGCGGGACCCCGCGCTACATGGCGCCGGAGCTCGCCAACGGAGACGGCGGCGAGATCGGGCCGTGGACGGACATCTACCTGCTCGGGGGGATCCTGTACCGCCTGTTGACGGGCCGTCCGCCGCACCTCGGGGTGACCGTCTGGGAGGTCATCGCCGCGGCCTCCAAGGGACGCGTCGACCCGCTTCCGCTCGATGCCCCGACGCTGCTGCGGAAGATCTGCTCGCGCGCCCTGGCGGCGACCCCGGAGGTCCGCTTCCAGACCGTCTCCGCCCTGCGCCGCGAGGTCGCGAGCTACCTCGAGCATCGCGAGAGCCTGGCCGTCAGCGCCCGCGCCGAGGCCCTGCTCGAGGCGGGCGGCGACGACGCCGGACCCTACGAGGCCTACGTCGAGGCGATCGCGCTGTTCGGCCAGGCGACCCGGCTGTGGGCGGGAAACGAGGGGGCGCGGGCCGGCGAGGAGCGCGCCCGCCTCGCCTACGCCGAAGAGGCCCTGCGGCGCGGCGACCTCGGCCTGGCGGAAGCGCAGAGCGCGCGCTTGGGCGACAGCCATGCCCCCCGGGCCCTCGCCGCCGCCATCGCCCGGGCCCGGTCCGCCCGGCGCCGGGAGACCCGGCTGCGGCGCCGCCTGCAGTGGGGGCTGGCCGCGAGCGTGCTCGCGCTGCTTCTGTGGTTGAGCGTCAGCCTGTGGTGGATCCGCGAGGAGAAACACTACGCCGACCGCCGCGGGGCGATCGCCGAGCGCACCCTCGACGCCCTCGAAGAGCAGGTCTCCCGGACCCTGCTGCCGCTCGGCGATGCGCGGGGACGCAAGGCCGCCCGCGAGCTGCTCGGGGTCGCCCTGGACAACTGGGAGGCCCTGCGCGCGGTCAACACCGCCGAGGACCGCGCCTCCCTCGGCAGCGCCCGCGCCCTGCGCCGGATCGCGCGGCTGCGCTTCGACGTCGAGGGCAGCGTCGCCTCCGCCTCGCCGCTCAACCAGGAGGCGATCGGGCTCTACCGCGCGCTGCTCGCCGCGGCTCCCGACGACGCCGGCATGCGCGGCGAGCTGGTCGCGGCCCTGACCCATCAGGCCCTGATGGAGCGCCACGTCGGACGCGCCGACGCCGCCCTCGCGCTGTACGAGGAGGCCCTCGCGGAGGCGCGTGCCCGCTTCGACGCGGACGATGCAGACAGCGTTCTCGACCTGTCCTGGGCGCTGGTCCAGCTCGCCGGGCTGGTCGACGACCGGGGGGACTGGGCGCGCGCCCGCCCCTGCTACGAAGAGGCGATCGCGCTGCGCGCCGGGCTGCAGGGCCGGGACGGGGTGTACGGCGCGGCGCTGGCCAAGGTCCGGCAGGTCTACGCGCGGGCGCTCTACGATCGCGGCGAGAGAGAGCAGGCGGCGGCGCTGCTCGCGCCCTGCGTCGAGACCTACGCCCGGCTGCTGCACGCCGGCACCGACCACCGGCTGCGGGGCGACCAGGCCGAGGCGCTCGAGCTGCTCGGCACGATCTGCCTCGAGACCGGCCGGGATGACGAGGCCCTGCGCCATCTGCTGACCAGCCTGCGCCTGCGCCGCGAGCGCCTGGCCGCGGCGCCCGAGAGCCGCGAGCTGCGCCGCGAGCTGATGGTCGGCCTGAACGCCCTCGGTCAGGTCCTTCTAGCCCTGGGCCGCCGCCTGGAGGCGCAGAAGACGTGGGGCGAGGCGCTCTCGCTCAGCCGCGAGCTGCACGCCGACGATCCCGAGGCGGAGACCGGCCTGCGCGACCTCGGCATCGCCCTCGGGAGGCTCGCCAAGCACGACCTCGACGCTGGGGACGCGGGCGCCGCAGACGCTCTGCTGGCGGAGGTCGTCGCCCTGCGCGCGAAGCTGCTCGACAAGAACCAGGACAGCGCCGTCCTGCGCCGGGACCTCGCCGTCGGCCTGAGCTGGTGGGGACGGGCGGCGATGGCCCTGGAAGACCGCGACGCCGCGGTCGAGCGCTTCACGGAGAGCATCGTCCTGCGCGAGCAGCTGATCCGGGCCGACACCGCCTCGGTGCAGGCGCGCCGCGACCTGATGCTCGCCCTCGGCTGGCTCGGGGACGCGCAGCTGTTGCGCGGCGAGGAGAGCGCCGCCGAGGCGACCTACCTCGAGGCGCTGGCCCTGCGCCGCGCGGTCACGTCGACGCCTCCGACCCCGTCCGAGCGCGAGAACCTCGCGACCGCCCTCGAGCGCCTCGTCGAGCTCGCATCCCGGCGCGGCGACCTCGAAGCCGGGCGGGACCTGGCGGAAGAAAGCGTCGCCCTGCGCCGCGAGCGTCACGCAGAGGACAGCGCGGACGCCTCGACCCGGGAGGGCCTGGCGGTCGCCCTCGGCAACCTCGCCTGGTCCCTCGAGCGCCTCGGAGATCGCGCGCGCGCCGCCCGCTTGCGCGTCGAGTCGCTGACCCTGTGGCGCGGGCTCGTCGAAGACGGGGTCCCCGACGCCGAGCGCAGCCTCACGCTGGCGCTGCGCGAGCACGCCCGCTGGCTGCCCCCACCGCAGGCCCTGCCGCTGCTCGAAGAGGTGTGCGAACGCTTCCACGGCCTCGGCGACGGCAGCGCACGTGCCCGCGACGACCTCGCCGAGGCCCTGCGCGACCTCGCGATGATGCGCGGCAGGCTCGGCGTCAACGAAGGCGCAGACATGGCCTTCCGCCTGTCGCTGATGCTCCACCGGGAGCTGCGCGACGAGCTCGCCCACCAGCCGCGCTGGACCCGCAGCCTGGCCCGCGGCCTCAGCCTGTACGGCGACTTCCAGCTGCAGACAGGGCGGGCGGAGGAGGCGGTCCCCACCCTGGCGGAGGCGGTCGAGCTCGAGCGCGAGACGGCTTCCGGCGGGATCTCCCGGCGCGGCCTCTCGCTCGCCCTCGTGCGCCTCGGCGACGCGCGCGCAGAGGCAGAGTCGCCGGAAGCGGCGCGGGCGTGCTACACCGAGGCCGTCGAGCTGTCCCGCGCGTCCGCCGAGGAGCGCCCCGAGGACGCCGGCGCGCGGCGCGACCTCAGCTACGCCCTGGTCGGGCTGGCCGGCAACGCGGAGGCGCGCGGCGCTCCCGACGAGGCGCTCGCGGCGCTGCGGGAAGCGCAGGCGAACCACGCTCCGCTCGCCGGCTCCGGGGCGCAGGCGGACGCGGAGATCGCCTGGCTGGCGGCGGAGCTGCGGCGGTTGCAGGGGGAGTGAGGGGGCGCGACTTGTCGCGCTCCCTCACTCCCCCGGCGCCGCGCCGCGTCCACGGTGCGGCGAAGCCGCGACGTGGGCGAGGCAGGCGTGGCGCCTCCTGAAGAATGCCGCGGCTCTGCCGCGGGATTCTTCACTTGGGAGTGAGGGGGCGCGACTTGTCG
>JAUIEM010000635.1 GCA_030428695.1 bacterium | reverse complement strand
CGCGCGACGGCCTACGACCGCGAGCAGCGCTACCCGAGCCTCGACGCGTGCATCGACAACTTCCAGACCTGCCAGGTGGACGTCGAGCTGTCCGACCACGTCGGCATGGTGCCCGGCACGAACAAGATCGTCGCCGGCGGGCCGATGATGGGCCTGTCGGTCGGCGACCTCGACCGCATCGTCGTCAAGGGCACGGCGGGCTTCACCGCGCTGATGGAAGAGCGCATCGAAGAGTACAACGAGTGCATCCGCTGCTCGGCGTGCGTGATCGGCTGTCCGGCGGGGCTGCTACCCTGCGAGCTCAGCATTCTGGGCGAGAAGAACCAGTGGGAGCTCGCGCAGAACGACTACAACCTGTTCGATTGCATCCAGTGCGGAGTGTGCAGCTACGTCTGCCCCTCGCGCCGTCCCATCGTCCACCACATCCGCCAGATGATGGCCGAGGCCGCGGCGGCCCGGAAGAAGGCCAAGCACTGATCGGCAGGGCCTTCCACCGACCACCGCAAACACGACAGGGGATCTGATGGCCTACTACATCGCAGAAGAATGCATCGGCTGCACGATCTGTGCGAAGAAGTGTCCGACCGACGCGATCTTCGGAAACACCAAGAAGCTGCACTGGATCGACGAGGATCTGTGCATCGACTGTGGCGTGTGCGGTTCGTACTGCCCCGTGGATTGCATCTACGACACGAACATGAACCAGACCTTCCACATCAAGAAGGCCAAAGACCGCCCGATCGCCGTCGTGATCGACGAGCGCTGCACCGGCTGTGACTGGTGCATCGCCGCCTGTCCCTTCGACTGCCTCGAGCTCGGCGCCCGCGACGACGGCGACTTCTTCGCCGTCGCGAAGATGGTCGACCCGAAGGCCTGCGTCGCCTGCAAGCTCTGCGAAGAGGCCTGCAGCGACAAGGAGGCGATCAAGGTGCTGTGGCCGAACGGCGAGTACTGCGAGAGCCTTGGCGTCGACCCGCGCGTCGGCTCCCGTGGCGCGGTCGAGTTCTTCACCGGGGCCTCCGCTCCCGGCTCCTGATCGCCCTTGGATCCCCGCCCCGAATGTCTGGTCTGCAGGCGGCCCCGGGTCGCCTGCTTCTGCGCCGCGATCTCCCCCCAGGAATCCACGACCCGTGTGCTGCTCGTCCAGCATCCGAAGGAGGCGCGCCACGCCGCCAACACGGCCCGCATGGCCCACCTCGGCCTGAGGAACTCCGCGCTGTTCGTCGGCACCGCCTTCGCCGGGCACCCCGGCCTCGCCCGCGAGCTTGCCGCGCGCCGCGTCGCGCTCCTGTTCCCCGGCCGCGAGGCGCACAACCTCAGCCGCGCCCCGGCGCCCCCCGGGCCCTGGAGCCTGCTGGTCATCGACGGCACCTGGTCGCAGGCGACCAAGCTGCTCAAGCTCAACCCGTCCTGGGAAGAGCTGCCCCGCTTCAGCTTCGACACCCCGGCCCCGAGCGCGTACCAGATCCGCAAGGAGCCGAAACCGGAGTACCTGTCGACGATCGAGTCGCTGACCGTCGCCCTCGGCCTGCTCGAAGGCCGGGACTTCTCCAAGCTGCTCGCCCCCTTCCACCGCATGGTCGGCTTCCAGGTCGCCGCGATCGAGCGCGAGGCGAAGGTGCGCTTCCGCCAGCGGCCCCGTCCGGCGACGAAGCCCGGCCTGCCCGAGCGGCTGCGCGCCGTCCACGAGCGGCTGGTGCTCGTGCACACCGAGAACAACCCCGGGCCGCGGCGCAAGCACGACGTCGTCCAGCTGCTCGCCTCCCGGCCCGCCACCGGCGCGCGCTTCGAGCTCTTCCTCGAGCCCCACGGCCGGCTCGGCGAGGCGACCGCCCGCTACCTCGAGCTGCCCGCGGCCCTGCTCGAGGCCGGCCGCCCACGCGCCGAGCTGCTGCCCCGCTGGCGCGCCTTCGCGCCGGAGCGGCCCATCATCGCCAGCTGGGGCGACCACGGCGTCACCAGCCTGGCTGACGACGGCCTGCCGCTGGCCGGGCGCTGGGACCTGCGCTCGCTGTGGGCCCAGCACCACGGCCGCAAGGCCTGCGGACTGGAGACCGCGGCGGCCTGGCTCGGGCTCGCGCCGACGCCCTGGGGCCACGGCCGGGGCGGGCGGCGCCTCGGCTGCCTCGAGGCGCTCGAGGCGGCGACGCGGGGGCGCTGAGCGGGGAAGTCGGTGGGAAACCGCCACACCCTGGACTTTTCGAGGCGCTTCGCGGACAGTGGAGCACTCCCGCGACGAGGGCCGCCTTTGAAGCTCCACGATATCCTGCGGCGGATGGTCAAAGAGGGCGCGTCCGACCTGTTCCTCAAGGTCGGCAGCCCGCCGAGCCTGCGCATCGACGGGCGCGTGGCCTTCCTGCAGACCAGCCCGCTGTCGGTCGAGGACTCCGAGGAGATCTTCGAGTTCCTCAAGAAGCTCAAGGGCTTCGAGGTCGAACAGGAGTACGACGAGGTCGACCTCGCCCACCACGAGCCGGGGGTCGGGCGCTTCCGCGTCAACATCTACCGGCAGCAGGGGACGCTGAGCTTCATCTTCCGCGCGCTCGGCTCGGCGATCCCGCCCTTCGAGACCCTCGACCTGCCCGAGAAACAGTGCAAGCAGCTCGCGACCATCGAGCGCGGCATGGTGATCGTCACCGGCACGACCGGCTCCGGCAAGTCGACCACCCTCGCGGCGATGCTCAACTACGTCAACGAGAACGCGAACAAGCACCTGATCACGCTCGAGGACCCGATCGAGTTCGTCTACACCGAGAAGCGCTGCATCATCAGCCAGCGCGAGGTCGGCCGCGACACCCGTGACTTCATCAGCGCG
>JAUIEM010000208.1 GCA_030428695.1 bacterium | reverse complement strand
CGGCTTGTCGGTGGGGGCGCTCGCGCCGGGGGTCGTCCGACCCCGACCCCGATCCCGATCCCGATGGGAGCCCCCTACCCCAGCGCGAACACCCGCTCCCCCGCGTCCTCCCCGAAGCCGCGCTCGACGTAGCGTCCCCCACCCTCCGTCAGCAGCAGCACCGTCCGGCTGCGGGTCGCGTAGGCCCCGTTGGAGGTGATGTGCAGGGCGGAGAGGAAACGCTCGAGCTCGAGGCCCACGCCGGTGTCGGGCAGCCCCTCGTCCGGGAAGCGGTCCGGCGCGTCGAGGATCGCGCCCAAGCCGGCGACCAGCGTCTCGGCGTCGGGCTCCGCGGCGGCGAGCTCTGCCAGCTTCCGCCGCCCGCAGGCGACCTTGGGCCAGGCCTCGTTCAGGAGCCCGTTGCTCAGCCCGTAGATCCCCGGCTCCAGCGCCCGCAGGCCGGCGCCGCGGTTGGAGGTGTACCAGACCGCGTCGCGCGTGCCGGCGACGAGGTTGAAGCCCTCGTACGCGTCACCCCGCGCGGCCAGCCCCTCTAGCCAGGCGGGCAGATCCTCCGCCGCGAGAGCGTCGCAGACCAGCTCGCCGCGGGAGGGGCCCTGCGCCTTCTTCCCCCGCAGCTCGCGGAAGTTGGTCAGGAAGGCGAAGCGCCCGCTCCGGGTCACACCGCACCAGGTGCCGCCGCCCTGCTCGTCGCGGCCGGCGAGCAGGTCGCGGTCGGGCCACCAGGAGGCGGGAGCGGTCGGGCGGGCGAGGAACTCGTCGCGGTTCAGGCCGAGGACGAAGGGGAAGCCCCCGACCGCGCGGTAGGCGAACAGCGCGGTGCACATCTCAGCTCGCGATCTCCCGCTGCACGACGTGGCAGGAGACCTGGTGCTTGTCGGCGACCTCGACCAGCGTCGGCGGCTGCTCGCGGCAGGCCGGCTCCGCCAGCGGGCAGCGGCCGGCGAACTTGCAGCCCTGGAAGCGCTGGGCGGGGCTCGGCACGTCGCCGGTCAGGATGATCCGCTCGCGCTCGCGCTCGGCCTTCGGGTCGGGCAGCGGGATCGCGGACAGCAGCGCGCGGGTGTAGGGGTGCAGGGGGTTCTGGTAGATGTCCTCGTAGCTCGCGATCTCGACGATCTCGCCGAGGTACATGATCGCGACCCGGTGGCTGATGTGGCGGACGACGGCGAGGTCGTGGGCGATGAACAGGTAGCTCAGCCCGTCCTCTTCCTGCAGCTTGACCAGCAGGTTGACGATCTGCGCCTGGATCGAGACGTCGAGCGCCGACACCGGCTCGTCGCAGAGGATCAGCGCCGGCTGCAGGGCCAGGGCCCGGGCGATGCCGATGCGCTGGCGCTGGCCGCCGGAAAACTCGTGGGGGTAGCGGCGCACGAAGCGCGGGTCGAGCCCGACCCGTTCCATCAGCTCGTGGACCCGGTCGCGGCGCACGCCCTGGCCTTCCACCCCGAAGTTCAAGAGCGGCTCTTCGACGATCGAGCCGACGGTCATGCGCGGGTTCAGGGAGGCGTAGGGATCCTGGAAGATCATCTGCGCGTGCTTGCGGTACGGATGCAGGTCGGCGTGGCTGAGCTGCATCAGGTCGGTGCCGTCGAAGCGCACCGAGCCGCGCGCGTCGTTCAGCCGCAGGATGCCGCGCGCCGTCGTCGACTTCCCGCAGCCCGACTCGCCGACCAGGCCGAGGGTCTCGCCCGTGTCGATCGAGAAGCTGACGCCGTCGACCGCCCGGATCTCGCCGACCTGGCGCTTGAAGAACACGCCCTTGGTGATCGGGAAGGAGACCCGCAGGTCCTCGACCTCGAGCAGCGCGCTCACTCGGTCACCTCCGCGGGCGCGGGCGGCACCTCGACGAGGTGGCAGGCGACGTGGTGCTCGGGACCGATCTTGCGCAGGGCGGGCCGCTCGCTGTGGCAGCGGTCCTCGGCCAGGGAGCAGCGGGCCGCGAAGGGGCAGCCTGCTGGCAGGTTCATCGGGTCGGGCAGCTCGCCCCCGAGCGGCGTGTGGCCGACCCGGTCTTTCGGGTGGTCGACCGGGTTGCTGGCGAGCAGCGCCTGGGAGTACGGGTGCCGCGCCGAGCCTGCGAGGTTGTCGCAGGGCAGGTCCTCGACCAGGAAGCCGAGGTACATCACCAGCGCCCGATCGCAGAAGTGCTCGACGAGCTTGAGGTCGTGGGCGACGAACAGGTAGGTCAGGTCGAACTCGTCCTGCAGGTCGATCATCAGGTTGAGCACCTGGGCCTGGATCGAGACGTCGAGGGCCGACACCGGCTCGTCCGCGACGACCAGGTTCGGCCGCACCGCCAGGGCCCGGCCGATCGAGATGCGCTGGCGCTGGCCGCCGGAGAACTCGTGCGGGTACTTGTCGAGGATGTCCGGCCGCAGGCCGACCTTCTGGACCAGGTCTTCGACGTAGCCGTCGGCCTCGTTGCGCGGCACGATGGTGTGGAACAGCACCGGCTCCTTGAGGATCGAGCGGATCGTGTGGCGCGGGTTCAGCGAGCTGTAGGGGTCCTGGAAGATGAACTGCATGTCCTTGCGCAGCGGCCGCAGCTCGCCGCGGGACATCGGCGCGAGGTCTTGGCCCTGGAAGATGATCCGTCCGGAGGTGGGCTTCTGCAGCCGGATGACGTTCTTGCCCAGGGTGGTCTTCCCGCAGCCGGACTCCCCGACCACGCCGACCGTCTGGCCGGGCTGGATCGAGAAGCTGACCCCGTTGACCGCGTGCACCCGCGCGACCTCGCGCTTGAAGATGCCGCCGAGCACGGGGAAGTACTTGACCAGGTTGTCGACTTCCAGGAGCGCCGTCATTCCTTGCCCTCCGGGAACTGGCAGAGCGCCCAGCGGCCGTCGCCGAGCTCGATCTTCGGCGGCTTCTCCTGCGAGCACAGGAGCTGGGACTTCGTGCAGCGGTCGAAGAAGCGGCAGCTGACCCCGAAGTCCTTCGGGCTCGGCACGAGGCCCTCGATGGTCGGCAGCTTGCGGCTCTGATGGTCGGCCGCGTGCCGGCCGGCCTTCGGCAGCGACTCGAGCAGCGCCCGCGTGTAGGGGTGGCCGGGCCGGTCGAAGATGTCGAACACGCTGCCCTGCTCGACGACGCGCCCGGCGTACATCACGAGCACGCGGTCGCAGACCTCCGCGACGACCCCGAGGTCGTGGGTGATCAGCACGGTCGCCATGCCGAAGTCGCGCTTCAGGTCGTTGATCAGGTTGAGGATCTGCGCCTGGATGGTCACGTCCAGCGCGGTGGTCGGCTCGTCGGCGAAGAGCACGTCGGGGCTGGTCGACAGCGCCATCGCGATCATCGCCCGCTGGCGCATGCCACCGGAGAGCTGGTGGGGGAACTCGTCGACGCGCTTCTCGGGCGCCGGGATGCCGACCTTGTCGAGCATCTCGATCGCCTTCTCGCGCCGCCCCTTGCGGCTGAGCTCGGGGCAGTGCAGGCGCAGCACCTCGTCGATCTGGAAGCCGACGGTGAAGACCGGGTTGAGCGCGGTCATCGGCTCCTGGAAGATCATCGACAGGCGGTTCCCGCGCACCGTGCGCAGCGCCCGCTCCCTGGCCTTCGCCAGGTCGAGGGGTTTCCCTTCCCCGTCGGGCTCGAGGATGACCGTGCCGGCGCTGATGTACGAGGGCGGCGAGGGCAGAAGCCGCATGATGGTCTTCGCCGTCACCGACTTCCCGGAGCCCGACTCGCCGACGATGCCGAGGGTCTCGCCCTTGTACAGCTCGAAGCTGACGTCGTCGACGACGTCGACCTTGCCGAGGTCGGTCTTGAAGCCGACGCTGAGCCCGGACACCGTCAGCACGGGCTTGTCGGGCGTGTCCGTCTTGTCCGCCATGCTTCCTCCGCCTACTGCGCCTTCGGGTCGAAGGCGTCCTGCAGGCCGTCGCTGAAGATGTTGAAGGCGAGCACCAGCACGAACATGAAGGCTGTCGCCGCCCCGAGCTCCCAGTACGCCTTGTCGAGCTGGTTGCGGGCCGCGTTGATCATGCTCCCCCAGCTCGGCTCCCCGACCACGCCGAGGCCGAGGAAGGTCAGGATCACCTCGGCCTTGATCGCCGCGATGAACAGCAGCGAGAAGTTGATGAACGAGAGGTGCAGGGTGTTCGGCACGATGTGCTTGACCAGGATGACGAGCCGCGGCAGGCCGATCGCCTCGGCCGCCTCCACGTACTCGGTCTCGCGGATCTTCATCGTCTCGCCGCGGATCACGCGGCAGGGCCCGACCCAGTAGGTCGAGCAGAAGGCGATGTAGATCGGCATCAGGCTGCCGTCCGCGAAGGCGTTGCTCGCCGCGTAGGAGATCCCGAGCAGCAGCAGCAGGTACGGGATCGACTGGATGGTCGAGAACAGCCACACCACACCGGAGTCGATCCAGCCCTGGAAGTAGCCCGCCGCCGCCCCGAGCAGGGTGCCGACGAAGACCGACACGATCGCCGTGACCAGGCCGACCGACAGGGCGGTCTTGATCGAGTACAGGGCCCGCTCCATGATGCTGCGCTTCTGGCGGTCGGTGCCGAGCCAGGTACGCCAGCTGTCGCCCGAGGGCGGCGCGTAGGCCTCGGTGTCCTCGGCGATCGCGTCGTTGTACCCCGAGCAGAAGTCGGTGAAGGCGATCAGGCCGCCGATGCAGGAGTAGATCGCGATCACGACCAGGCTCGCCATCGCGAGCCGGTCGCGCAGCAGCTTGCGGGTGCTTCGAGAGCGCAGGAGGCGTCCGATCATGACAGCTGCACCCTCGGATCGGCCCACGCGTAGAGCACGTCGGTCAGGATGTTGGTCGCGATGAACAGGAACGACACCACGATGGTGATCGCCTTGATCATCGGATAGTCGGAGGACTCGATCGCGGTCAGCAGCTGGTCGCCCATGCCCGGGATCCCGAAGAAGCGCTCGAGCAGCAGCGAGCCGGTGATCAGGAAGGGCAGGCTGATCATCACCCGGGTGATGATCGGGATCATCGCGTTGCGCAGCATGTGCACGAACAGGATGCGGGTCTTGCTCAGGCCCTTGGCGATCCCGGTCGTGATGTAGTCCTTCCCGGTCTCCTCGAGCATCACCGCGCGGTAGAAGCGCACGTTGTAGCCGGTCGAGACCAGCACGCTGATGCCGACGGGCAACGCGTAGAAGCGGATCATCTCGTACCAGGCCGCGTTGTCCGGCGCGAGATGGAAGCTGACCGGGAACCAGCCGAGCTTGAACGCCAATACATACTGCAGGACGACGATGTAGACCAGGAAGCTGATGCTCATTCCCAACACGGAGGTGATCACGAGCGTCTTGTCGAGCCACCGCCCCCGCACGAAGGCCGAGACCATGCCTATGATCAGCGAGATCAGGGTCGTCAGGAACAGCGCCGGGATCGTCAACGCCAGCGACGGGATGATCTTGTCACCGAGCACCTCGGAGACCTCACGCCGCGTCTTGAACGAGCGGCCGAAGTCGAGGGTGACGATCTCCTTCCAGTAGTCGACGTACTGCATGACCAGCGGCTTGTCGAGCCCGAACTCCGCCCGGAACGACTGGATCTGCGCCTCGGTCGCGTACTTCGGCAGGTAGGTCTCCGCCGGGTCGCCCGCGAACACCCGGAACAACAGGAACGTGATCAAGGTGACCCCGACCAGCGCGGGGATCCCCTCGAGCGCACGACGGATCACGTAGGTCAGCATCAGTTGCCGCTCTCGGCGACCGGGTCCGGCAGGTCGAGGTACTTCCAGTAGGTGTAGAAGACCTCCTCCGGCTTGAAGTTCTGCAGGCGGTTCTGCATGACGTAGAAGCGGATCCGGGACATCTGCCCGAGGCAGATCGCGCTCTCCCGCACGATGTCGCGCATCTCGCGGTACAGCGCGGTGCGCTCGGGGCTCTCGGTCATCTTCGAGGCCTTCTCGTACAGCTCGTCGAAGCGGTCGTTCTTGAAGTTGAAGTTGTTCGAGCCCGGCGACCCGTTCGGCCCGTAGAACAGCTGCAGGAAGTTCTCGGCGTCCGGATAGTCGGCGCCCCAGGCCAGTCCGAAGAACTGGGCCTGCTTGTTCTTCAGCTTGCGGTTCAGCTCGGGGAAGTTCTGGAAGTTGACGTCGAAGTTCAGATCGGCGGCGTTCAGGCAGCGCAGCAAAAACTCCGCCTGCTCTTTGTTGTTTCCGCCGGAGCTGGTCTCGTAGATCAGCTTGGGCACCTCTGCGCCTTCCGGGTAGCCGGCCTGGGCGAGGAGCTCCTTGGCCTTGGCGACGTCGGCGTCGTAGGTCAGGTCGTCGAGCCCGTCCTCGAACTCATAGGTACCGGGCGGGATCGGGCCGGAATACAGCGTGTTGTGCCCGTTGTAGAACAGCTCGTTGCGCTCGGCGTTGTCGAGAGCCGCGGCGACCGCCTGGCGCAGCAGCTTGCCGTTGCCGTCCCCGCCCCAGACGTCGTCCTCGTAGTTGAAGCCGTAGTAGATCATGTCGAGCAGCGGCAGGTTGTAGGAGTTGACGCCGTACTGCTTGGCGAAGTCGGGCTTGAGGGTCTTGTCCGGCTGGAAGGCCTGCTCCCAGGCTTCGGCCGGGACCTGGCAGAAGTCGAGCTGGCCGTCGAGGAACAACAGCCACATCGGGTTGTCCTCTTCGAACACCTTGAACACCAGGTGGTCGGCCAGGGGCAGCCGCTTGCCCGCGTCCTGGTAGCGCCCGGCGTCGATGTCGGCCTGCTTGCCGGGATAGTCGCCTTCGGGGATCGAGGGATAGTACTCCTCGCGGTAGGTCGGGTTCTTCTCGCAGACGACCTTGAGCTCCTCGAAGGAGGTGACCCGGAAAGGCCCGGTCCCGACCGGGTGCTGCCCGACGCCCTTGCCGTAGTGCTCGACGACGGTGCGGCTGGTGACCGCCGTGTAGCTCATGCAGAGGATGTTGAGGAACTGCGGGAAGGGCTCGGTCAGGTGGATGCGGAAGCGGTAGTCGTCGAGCTTCTCGAGGCCCGGGACGGCCTTGTCGTAGTCGAAGGAAAAGTCCTCGCCCGCGTCGGTCGCCTGCTGTTGCAGCGCGAGCTGCTCGGCCTTGTAGTCGTCGAAGCCGACGATGCGGCCCTGGTACAGCCACCAGCCCTGGGGCACCCAGCTGTCGTCGGCCATGCGCTTGATCGAGTACAGGACGTCGTCGGTCTTCACCTCGGTCGGGCCCGCTTCGCCGAAGGCCGGGTCGTCGTGGAAGACGATGCCCTTCTTCAGCTCGAACTCGTACCAGATCTCGGGCACCTCGGTGCCGTCCTCGAGGGTCTTCGTGCCCTCGTGGTAGGTCGGCATCTTCGTGACGAGGTTCGGCTCGAGGCGGTAGGGCCGGTACAGGTAGGAGTACTGCAGGAGCGTGTCGAAGATCGCGGAGGCGACCATGTTTCCGTACGCCGTCGAGATGGTCACCGGGTCGAGCTGGCCCATCTGGGCGCGCAGGGGGGCGTTGATCACCTTCCCGCTCAGGTCGCTGCCGCTGCTGTCCCCGCAGGACACGAGCCCCAGGGCGACGATCGCGGCGATCGCGGTCAGCGCGACCAGGCGCGTGCGAAACTTCATCGAGACCTCCTGTACGCGGCGGGAGCGCCGGCGCGAGACCCGCCGCGGCGCGCGGCGTGGGATGTTCCAGCGAAGGCCGCGATTATAGCCCGTCGGGCCTCCGAAACCAAGGCCGTACTGCCGCGCCCGACACGGCCCGCGTGCTCAGGCGGAGGCGCCCTCCGAGGCGCGCCGGGCGTCCCGCGCCGGCGCGGCCTCGAGCCTGCGCAGCCGCGTGACGACCTCCTCGAGGTGCTTGCGGTTCGCCGCGATCAGGTCGGCGATCAGGCCGAGGGCGATCAGCCCGGCGCCGAACAGGAACAGCGCCGAGGACAACACCAGCGACTGGATCAGCCCCGCGCCGCCATCCCGCAGGTAGTGGATGAGGAAGCGCCCGATGCCGACCCCGCCGCCGACGATCGCGGTCAGCCCGAGCAGCCCGAAGACCTTGAGCGGCGAGTACAGGAGCACCATCCGCGCGATCGTGCCCGCCGACTTCCACACATAGGAAAGGCTCGAGCGCGCGAGCCGCGAGGGCCGCGTCGGCGGGTTGACCTCGATCGCCACCTGCGCCACCGCCAGCCCCTTGCTGCGCGCCTGCAGCAGCGTCTCGAGGGTGTACGAGAAGCCCGACACGACGGTCAGCTCGAGGGCGGCCCGGCGCGAGAAGGCCCGGAAGCCGCTCGCCGCGTCGCGCACCCTGGTCCCCGAGGCCAGCCGCACGACGAAGCTGCCGAAGTACTGCAGCAGTCGCTTCCCCAGCGAGAAGGGCATCGCCGCGATCGGCCGGATGCCGACGCACATGTCCGCCTCGCCCGCGAGCACCGGCCCGAGCAGGGCGGGGATGCTCGCGCCGCGGTACTGGTGGTCGCCGTCGGTCTGCACGATCGCGTCCGCCCCGAGCCGCAGGCACTCGGCCAACCCCTCGCGGAAGGCGGCGGCCAGCCCCCGCCGCTCGGGCCAGCGCAGCACGTGGTCGGCGCCGTGGGTGCGGGCGACCTCGGCGGTGCCGTCGGAGGAGCCGTCGTCGATCACCAGCACCCGCACCTCGTCGACGCCCTCGAGCTGCCGGGGGATGTCGGCGAGCACGCGGGGCAGGGTCTCGGCTTCGTTGTGGCAGGGGACCTGGACGAGCACCCGCATGTCAGCGCGGCTCTTCGCGGGCCTGGACGGAGATGACCTCGAACAGCTCGCGCTCCTTGAGCGTCCGCCGCGCGACCGTGCGCCGCCGGCCCTCGTCGACCAGCTCGATGTCGGTCAGGCGCTCGACGTCGCCGATGCCGCGCAGCACCTGGTTGAGCTCGGCCGCCGCCAGCCCCCGGCCCCAGGGCCAGCCGCGTCCGTCGGCCCCCTGCACGGGGTCGAGGAAGCGCCGCACCTCGCCCTCGAGGCGCGATTTCAGCCGCTCGGAGGCCGCGCCCCCGGCCCGCGACACGAAGGCGAGGCGGATCGAGATCGGGATGTAGGTCGGCGCGCCGACGGCGACCTTGACCGAGGGGCAGCAGATCGAGCGCAGGTAGGTCTCGACCGCCGCCCGCAGGTCGGGGCTGGGAACCGGCGGGCCGGAAGCCTCCTCGCCGGTGTCCGGCACCGGCACGAGGAAGACCTTGACGACGCCGTCCTCGAGGTCTTCGGTCACGCACAGGGCCCGGGCGACCTGGGGGAAGGTGCGCTCGATCAGCACCTCGTAGTCGTCGCTCGCCATCGCGCGGTTGCGGTTCCGCAGCAGCTCCGGCCCCTGCACGAGGATCTCGTCGAGGGGCTGCAGGTCGGCGCCGCCCCGGGCCGGCGCCGCGTTCCGCACGCTCTCGACGTAGGGCACCGAGACGCGCAGGATGTTCAGGGCGCCCGCTTCGAGGTTCCCCCGCTCGCCCCCTCCGACCCGGTAGCTCTCGGCGACGATCGCGGCGCCGCGGTGCGGGATCAGCCCGCGCCGCCCGTCGCCGAAGCCGACCAGGCCCTCGATGCGGTCGACGACGAAGTGCCGGTCACGGGGCCGCGAGTCGGCGAAGTGCGGGACCTCGACCCAGCGGGCCCACTGCACCCCGTCGGCTTCCCACACCGCGTCGCTGCCGTGGACGGCGCGCAGGGCGGCGCGCTCGTGCTCGAGCAGGCGCGCCGGCTCTTCGACCGCGAGCACGACCTCGCCGGTCAGGGGGCCGTTGGAGAAGGGGAACTCCATCCGCGCGCGGCCGGTCGAGCGTCCGAGCCGCTCGCCGCGGATCGAGGTGCCCTCGAGGCCCGGGGCGCTGTTCAGCCGCACCGAGGCGATCACCGGCCGGGCGATCTTCTGCCCCTCACTGCCGGGGAAGCGGGCGCGCAGCCAGTGGCCCTCGACGCCGTAGGGGGCGGAGGCCTCCCAGTCCGGCGGGGTCTTGAAGCTCAGCACCTCGGAGCGGCTGAGGCCGTAGGTCAGGTCGAGGGGGCGCAGGTCGGCCCAGCGGCGGCCGTTCCAGTACTCCCAGGCGGCGCTGCCGGAAGCGCGCGGCGCCCCGTGGGGCGGGTCGTCGAGCTCGAAGTCGATGCTGAAGGTGCCGGCCGGCGGCAGGGCGTCGAGGCCGAAGCAGGCGAGGGGCGGCTCGCTCTCGGGCCGGGGGAAGAGGGCGAAGCGGCTCTTCTCCTTCAAGATCTCCGCCGGCTCGAAGTAGGCGAAGTCGCACTGCCCGCGCACCAGCTCGGGGTCGCTCAGCGCCCCGCTGTAGCGCACGACCACCCGGGAGATCTGCGGCGGGGCGACCGGCTGGCTCGAGCGCCAGTCGACGCCGTCCGGGCCGATGACCAGCGCCTCGGGCTTCCCGTAGTCGCCGGAGTGGATGCGGCAGCGCAGCCAGTGGGCGCGCAGCCCGCGCACGCTGGTCGGGGCCCAGGTGGCAGGCCGCTCGAAACCGACCGTGCCGCTCCAGTAGAAGCCCTGGGTCGAGTCGTAGAAGTACAGGTCGGGGCTCGCCCCGTGGACGCCGTAGGGGGTCGAGGTGCCGAGCTCGGCCCACTCCTCGCCGTCGTAGTACTCCCACTTCAGGATCAGGTCGGGGCTGGGAAGCGACGCCGGCCGCTCGTCGGAGCCGGTCAGGCTGAAGTCGATCTGGACGCGGGCCTCGGCCCGGCCGAAGGCTTCCTCGGCTGTCAGGTAGAAGGCGTGGTCGAAGGCGGGCACGTCGCCGAAGGGCTTGACGCCTTCGGCGAAGAACAGGCCGCTGTAACCGTTCTGGGGATGGAAGCTCGCGCCGGCGTCGGGCTGGATGCCCTCCTCCGGAGCCTCGAGCCGCAGCCGCACCGAGGCGCAGTGGCTCAGCTTCTGCTCGTCGGCGGTCAGAGGCTTGTCGAGCTCGACCCGCAGCCACAGCCCGGAGTGGTTGCACAGGGTCAGGAGCGGCCACTCGAGGCCCTCGGCGACCGGCAGGGGCCCCTGGATGCGGAAGCCGACCCGGGTGCCGAGGGGGCCGTCGAGGGTCGGAAGCGTCTGCACGGACAGGTCGAGCCACTGCTCGCCGTCCCAGAAGCTCCACAACAGGCGCTCGGCGAAGTCGTCGACCGCGTCGCAGTCGGTCAGCTCGAGGAAGACGTCGACCTGGGCCTCGCCGAGCAGCACCGCGAAGCGCTCGTCGCTGAGCAACAGCCGCGAGCGCAGCGGCTCGAGGTTGTCGAACAGGGTGAAGGAGCGGCCGTCGCGCGCGTCGGCGGAGTGGTCGGCGTAGTCGCGCCCGAAGCGGCTGAAGACGCCGACGATGGAGCGGCGGCTGACGCGCACGTCGCGCGCGGTCTCGAACACGATCGGGGCGCCGCTCGCGTCCTCTTCCTCGGTCGCTACCTGCGTGCCGGCGGGGATCCAGCTGCCCTCGTCGGGGATGCCGGCGACGGGCGTGAAGCTCAGCATCGCCCGGGCGGCGAGGCGCGGGCGCAGCGCCAGGCCAACCAGATCGAGGGTGCCGAGGAAGGCCTTCTTCGCGAAGGCGTTGAGACGCTCGATCAGGATGCCGTTCAGGAAGGCGACGATCTCGGCGAAGGCCATGCCGGGGCCCTTCTCCCCGGGGCTCCAGGCGCGGGCATAGGACTCGACGAGGTCGAGCAGCTCCGCCCGGACGAGCTCGCGGTCGCGCTCGTCGATCAGGGGGACCGGGTGCGGGCTCTTGGCAGGCATCGCTCAGCGCCAGTAAGGGGGCGTAGGAGCTGCATTTATACAGGAGTCGCGGCGCATTCTCAACGGATGCCCTCGAGCGCCGCGCCCGCTATTGACCGCTCCCCTGCGATGTGGGATAAACCCTGGCGCCACCGCGGAAGCCGCCTTCCGCCGCAACCAGGACCGCCGCCGTGAATGCCGAAGCCCTGATCCGCCAGACCCTCGGACTGCCCGAGGTCGGCCCCGACGCGACCCGCAAGGTCTTCTTCGAGTCCTTCGGCTGTCAGATGAACCTCGTCGACAGCGAGCTGGTGCTCGCCGGCCTGCACAAGAAGGGCTACACGGTCTGCGCCCGGCGCGAGGACGCCGACGTCATCCTCTTCAATACGTGCAGCGTGCGCCAACACGCCGAGGACAAGGTGTGGTCGCGGCTCGGCCAGCTCGCCTCGCTGAAGAAGCGCAAGCCCGACGTCGCGATCGGCGTGATCGGCTGCATGGCCCAGAACGAGGGCGAGAACATCCGGCGCCGCGCGCCGCACGTCGACCTGGTCGCCGGCACCCGCCACTTCTCGGACGTGCCGACCCTGGTCGAGGAGGTGCGGGCCCGCCGCGAGCCGGTCGTCGCCCTCGACATCGACCGCCGCATGCCCGAAGAGCGCGAGGTCGCGACCCGGCCGGAGCCTTTCAAGGCCTTCGTGTCGGTGATGCGCGGCTGCGACATGGCCTGCACCTATTGCGTGGTGCCGAAGACCCGCGGCAAGGAGATCTCCAAGCCGGTGCGCGAGATCCACGACGAGGTCGTGCGGCTGGTCGCCGACGGCGTCACCGAGGTCACGCTGCTCGGCCAGACGGTCAACTCCTACGGCAAGCACCTCGACGGGCGGCCGCGCTTCAGCGCGCTGCTCGAGGTGCTCAACGAAGTCCAGGGGCTCAAGCGGCTGCGCTTCATCACCTCCTACCCGATGTTCATGACCCGCGACCTGTGGCGGGTGATGGGGGAGTGCGAGAAGGTGATGCCCTACCTGCACCTGCCGGTGCAGGCGGGCAGCAACAGCGTGCTGCGCAGCATGAACCGGCTCTACACCCGCGAACGCTACCTGCGCCTGGTCGAGCAGGGGCGGGAGCTGTGTCCCGAGCTCGAGCTCGCGACCGACTGGATCCTCGGCTTCCCCGGCGAGAGCGACGCGGACTTCGAGGAGTCGCTGGCCTTGTTGGAAGAGGTCGAGTTCCAGGGCTCCTTCGTGTTCCGCTACTCGCCGCGCAGCGGCACGCCCGCGGCCGACCTGGTCGACGACGTGCCCGAGCCGGTCAAGAAGGAGCGCCAGCAGCGCATGCTCGCCGCTCAGAACGCGATCAGCCTGCGCAAGTACGGGGCCAGCGTCGGCAGCCGCGTCGAGGTGCTCGTCGAGGGCGTGTCGAAGCGCAACGAGCAGATGATGACCGGCCGCGATCCCTGGTTCCGCCTGGTCCACTTCCCGGTCACACCCGGCGTCGACTCCGGCGACTACGTGTCGGTGCGCATCACGTCGGCGACCGGCCTCTCCCTGACCGGCGCGCTCGACGCGTGAAGCCTCCCGCAGAGCTGTCCCAGTCCTCCGCCGAGCGGGTCTGGATCACCGACGGGCCGAGCTCGGGCGGCATCCGCGGCTGGCTGCTGTACGCCGAGCATCTCTTCCCCTTCTGGCACGAGGGGCCGACGGGCGGGGTCGGTGACGGTCTTCGCATCGCCGACTTCCGCGCGGCCCACGCGGGGACGGACGAGCCCCGGCTGCGTGCGGTCGTCGACGAGCTCTGCGCGCTTGGCGGGGGCGACCAGGAAAGCTAAACAAAACCCCTACGAACGGCTGTATTCTGTCGACCAACGAGGCGCCCTCCCGGGCGCCTCGTTGACATCGGAAAAGAATTCCTTGACAAACCCGAAACATTGTGCACAATATTTGTGTGGCAACTATTTGCGGGCCACGCACTCCGCGCCGGTCCGCCAGACTCCAGGAGGAACATCATGGACACGCAAACCCTGCGCAAGAAGATCGAAAACGCTCGCGGCAAGCTCTCGGACAAGCTCGAGGTGCTCAAGGCGAAGGCCAACCTCAAGGGCGCGGAAGCCCGCGCCGAGCTCAACGAAGAGCAGCGCAACATCGAGGCCGCGCTCGGCGACCTCGGCGAGGCGGTCAAGGGCGGCTGGGACGACATGAACGACGCCGCCGCGAAGAAGCTCAAGGGCTGGCTGGACAAGCACGGCAACTGATGCGGATCGTCCACTTCGTCCACCCTCAACCCGGTACTGGAGGACCGATGCCGACCCGCTGGATTTCGATCCTGCTCGCCCTGACCCTCTCCCTCACTGCTGCCCCCGACTCGACCGCGGTGACCGCTGATGCGGGCGCCGCGGCGCTCGAGCGTCTGTCGGTCGAGCTCGACGAGCTCGCCGCCAGCCGCGATGAGCTCGAGGCCCGCCTGCGGCAGGCGCCGCCCGACGAGCGCGACGCGATCCACGCGGAGCTCGAGGCGGTGCGCTCCCGCGCGGAGAACCTGCGCTCGAGCTTCGAGCACATCGCGACCGGCGTCCAACCGGACGCGCTGGAGGAAGACCTCAGCGCGGAGCCCACGCTCGAAGAGCAGGCCCGCAAGCTGCTCGCGCCGCTGGTGTCCGAGTTCCACGAGATGACCAAGAAGTCGCGGCGGCTCGACCACCTGCGGCTCGAGCTCAGCGAGCACGAGGAGAACCTCGCGCTGGCCCTCGACGCGGTCGAGCGGCTAGACGAGCGGCTCGACGCCATCGACGCCCCGGAGCTCCGCAGGGAGCTGCGCACCCTGCGGATGCGGTGGCAGAGCCGGGCAGATGAGCTGAAGAATGATCTCGAGCTGATCGAGCTGCAGCTCGCGGACGCGGAGACGGACGACAAGGGCTTCTTCGCGACCCTGCAAGCCTCGACCGGGCGCTTCCTGCAGACCCGCGGGATCCACCTGCTCGCGGCGCTCGGCGCGGCGGGCCTGACCTTCTTCCTCCTGCGCTTGATGTACAGGCTGCTGGTCGCCCTGATCCCGCGCGGCTTCCGCCGCCGGCAGACGCCGTTCGTGTCGCGCCTGACCTTCGTCGGTTTCCACCTGTTCTGTGTCGTCGGCTCGGCGCTGGTCTTCGTCGGCGTGCTGACGATGTTCGGGGACTGGCTGCTCGTCTCGCTGTTCACGCTGTTCGCGATCGCCCTGGCGTGGAGCGCCCGGAACAAGCTGGTCGACGCCTGGACGCAGGTCACCATCCTGCTCAACCTCGGCAGCATCCGGGAAGGCGAGCGGGTCGAGGTCAAGGGCGTGCCCTGGCTGGTCGCGCGGATCGGCTTCCGGGTCCGGCTGACCAACCCGGCCCTCGGCTACACCCTGCGGCTGCCGCTGCGGGAGGTGCTCGACACCGTATCCCGGAGCTACTCGTCCGACGAGCGCTGGTTCCCGACCCGCAAGGGCGACTGGGTGGTGCTCGCCGATGGGACCTTCGGCCAGGTCGAGTGCCAGAGCCACGAGTCCGTGCGGCTGCAGGTGCTCGGCAGCGCGGTGACCTGGCCGACCGGCGACTTCCTCGCCGCGCGGCCGAAGAACCTGTCCGGCGGCTTCACCGTCGTCACGACCTTCGGCGTCGGCTACGGCCACCAGGCCGACATCGACGGGCTACCCGAGATCCTGCACGAGCGGCTGCTCGAGCGGCTGGCGGATGAGGAGTACTCCTCCTCCCTGCGCGGGCTGACCGTGCGGCTCGCCAGCGCCGGAGCGTCGTCGCTCGATCTCAAGATCCTGCTTCAGGTCAAGGGCGATGCTGCGCCGCACTACGTCCGCCTCGAGCACGACCTGCAACACTTCTCGATCGCCGCGGCGAATGCCGAAGGCTGGGACATCCCCTTCCCGCAGCTCACGCTGCACCAGGCCACCCCGGCCGCGCCGCGGGAAGAGGCCGACGCCCGCTCCGACGTCCGGCGCAAGCGCGCCCGGCGCACCCGCCGCCGCACCACCCAGCGCATGGCGACACCGGCGCTGCAAGAGCGCTGATCTTCATCCCGTTCGTTCACTCACGCTCGCGGACGATCCTGTAGTCGAACACGACGACCTCGGCCTCGCTGCCGGGGTCGTCCGCGTAGATGCGGATCTGGCTCGCGGCGTTGCCTTCCCCGAAGGGGATCCCGCTGCCGTCGGCGGCGCGCAGCTCGGAAAGGGTGGTGTGGATGGTGACCCGCCGGCCCGCGGGCAGCGGCTGTGAGTGCTGGTAGTTGTCGCCGCGCGTCGCGTCCCAGACGTGCAGGGTGCAGCGCAGCGCCGCGCTCGCCTCGAGCTCGACGATGATGTGGATCGTGCCGAAATTGCGGAACCAGGGCTGCTCGGTCCAACGGCCCGCGCCGAGCCCGTAGTACTCGCTGTCGACCGCGCCGAGCACGAGCACCGGCTGCCCGTCCCGCTCCGCGCGCCGCCCGTCGACCCAGGGCCAGGGCTCGGTCTCGAGCTCGAGGCCCAGCAGCGGGCTGAGGCGCGGCCGCAGGCGCCGCGCCCAGGCCGGCTCGCGCACTCCGCCGGCGGAGCGCTTCCAGCCCGAGCGCCCGCCGCGTGCGGCCACGCCCCGCTCGAGGGGCTGTCCGTCCGGCAGGACGAGCGCGCCGTCGAACGCCGCGAGGGCGACCGCCGCGCGCTTGCGCTCGAGCAGCAGGCGCGTCGCCGGAGGCAGCTCGAGCTGTTCGTCGGCGACGCTGAGGAACAGCCCGCCGGGCGCGTCGCGCAGGTCGACCACCGCCTCCCCTTGCGTCAGTGTCAGGCTGTCCGGCCCGAGGTGCGCCTCGCTCCCGCTCGCGAGCAGCAGCTCCCCGCCGGCGAAGAGCCGCAGGTGGGCGCCGTCACCCTCGACCCGGAGCGGGACGCCAGCGTAGACCGTGTCGCCGGAGCTGCCCTCGACCGCGGTCCCCGCGAGCACGAGCGCCTGGGGCGGTCCCCGCCGGACGGCGAAGCGCGGCCCGTCCGAGGTGCCGGGCGCGGGGAGCGGATCCTCGGGGACGGGGGCAGCCGGAGGTGGATCGTCCGGGCGCGGGTCTCCCGGATCCTCGGGCGTTGGCGGCGGAGGATCTTCCGGCGCGGGCGTTGGCGGCGGATCCTCGGGGCCCGGCTGCGGCGGCGGATCCTCCGGAGCGGGATCTTCCGGCGCCGGCTGCGGCGGCGGATCCTCGGGGCCCGGCTGCGGCGGCGGATCTTCCGGAGCGGGATCCTCCGGAGCGGGAGGCGGCGGCGTCAGCGGGTCGTTCTCCGCGACCTCGGGGGCGGGCGCCGGGCGCGGGCGGGAGGCGCGCCACAGCCCGAAGACCAGCGCCGCCAACAGCAGGGCCGCGACCGCGAGCCACCAGCGGCGGTCCGCGCGGCGGGCGCGCGGGCGACGCCGGGTGCGACGGCCCGCACGGCGCTCGCCGGAGCGCGGCTTCCGGCGCTTCCCCTCCCCGCGTGCCTGGCGCAGCACCCGGGCCGCGAGGCCGGCAGGGGGGAGCGGGGGCTCGGGGGCCGCGAGGGTGAGCAGCGCGTTCAGCTCCGCGAGCTCGTCGGCCTCGCCCCGGCACGCCGGG
>JAUIEM010000207.1 GCA_030428695.1 bacterium | reverse complement strand
GGCGCCGGTGGCGGGGTCCGCGGCGGAGGCGCCGGCGGAGGTCGCGCTCGCGCCGGACGGGGAGACGGTCGGTGCCGAGCCGCGCGACGCGGGCTGACGCGCTCCGCCGCTGGCGACGGGAGGACTTCGCGCGCCCGGTCGTGAAGCTCGCCCGGGCGCTGCTCGGCTGCCGGCTGCGGGTCGACGGCGTCGAAGGCACGATCGTCGAGACCGAGGCCTACCACGAAGAGGAGCCGAGCTGCCACGCCCACCGCGGGCGGACGCCGCGCACCGAGGTGCTGTTCTGGGCCCCAGGCCACCTGTACGTCTACCGCATCCACCAGTCCTTCTGCCTCAACGTGACCGCCGAGCGGGACGGCGTCGGGGCAGCCGTGCTGATCCGGGGCCTCGAGCCGCGCACCGGCCTGGAGCGGATCGCCGCGCGCCGCGGCGGCCGTCCGCGCCGCATCTGGACCGACGGGCCGGGCAAGCTGTGCCAGGCCCTCGCCGTCGACCTCGCCGACAACGGCCGCGACCTCGAGGATGACTCGCGGGTCGCGATCTTCTCCGGTCCCTGGGTGCCCGACGGAGACGTCGAGGTCGGCCCGCGCATCGGCATCAGCAAGGCCCAGGAGCTGCCCTGGCGCTTCTTCGTCCCGCGCGGGAAGCGGAGCGCCGGCTGAGCTTCCTACAGCAGCCGCACGACCCCGCTGTCGCCGTCGACCTCGACCCGCTGCCCGTCCTCGAGCCGCTCGAGCAGCCCCTCGATGCCGACCACGCACGGCTTGCCGAGCTCGCGCGCGACGACGGCGCCGTGCTGCAGCACCCCGCCGACCTCGAGCAGCACCGCGGCCGCCCCGATGAACAGCGGAGTCCAGCCCGGGTCGGTGGTGTAGGCGACCAGCACCGCGCCCGGCGCCAGCGCCGCCCCGCGCGCCTCCCGCAGGATGTGCACCGGGCCGCGCGCCACGCCCGAGGAGACCGCCATCCCGCGCAGCTCCCCGGGCCGCTGCTCCTCCGCGGGAGGCCGGAGGATGCGGCCGCGGGAGTCGATCACCAGGGGGAAGCGGCGGACGTGGGTGCGCAGCAGCTCCGCGAAGCGCGTGCGCTCGTGGCGCAGGGCGCGCAGGTCGAGGGCCGGGTCCGAGCGCGCCCGCTCGAGGTCGGCGAGGCGCAGCCCGAAGATGTCCTCCGGGGCGTCGAGCCGTCCGGCCGCGACCAGGCGCCGGCCCTCGAGCAGGGCGCGCCGGCGCAGGGCGAAGACGGCGAGCACCAGGTGCTGCTTCGGCGTGTCCCGGGTCGGGACGAACAGGCGGATGCGGTGCTGCAGGCTGCGCAGCAGCCAGCGCCGCAGCGGTCCGAAGCAGGCGTGCAGCCCGGCGTGGCTGCGGCGGCGCTCCTCCGCCCGCGCGGCGAGGGCCTCCCGCGGGTCGACGCCGGCCCGGCGGAGGGCGGCGAGCTGGTCGAGGACGAGGCGCGGATCGTCCGCATAGCGGGGGCTGACCGGGTCCATCTCGCGCGGGCCGCGCGCCCCGTAGCGGGCGACGAAGGCGTCCCAGCGGTCGAGGAAGGCGCCGGGCAGGGCGCGCGCCTCGAGCCGCCGGGCCAGCGCGTCGAGGTCGTCGTAGGCCCGGAGCGGCAGGGTCTGGGAGACCTCGAACAGGGCGATGCCCATCTCGACGACGACGTTCCCGCGCAGGCCGTGGCCGAGCCGCGCGCCCCCCTCCCCCCACAGCCGCCGGGCCAGGGCGTGCGCGCCGATGCCGATCAGCAGGCCCGGCATCAGGATGTCGAACATGCCTTCGAGCTGGTCGCGCAGGCGCCGGGCGGTCCGCGCGATCGAGAGCGCGGGGTCGAGCGGGGCGGACAGGGCCCGGCGGTTGGCGGCGACGTAGCGCCGGAAGCGCCGCGCGAAGCGCTCCGGAGCGAGCCAGCCGCGGACGAGGTTGGCGAGGAAGCGCGCGCTGCGACGGAGGATCCCGAGCCCCCAGGGCAGCCCCTTCCATCGCGCCCAGGAGGGCCTGCGCGGCGCGCGGTAGCGGCCGGCGTCGATGGCCGCGAGGGTGCGCGCCATCAGGGCGTCGGTGGCGGTGCTGCTCTTCGCGAGCTTGTCCGGTTCCTGCAGCCACAGCATGTTCGACAGGTCGGCGTACATGCGGCTGCCGGCGAAGAAGGTCAGGCGGTCGGCCTCGGCGAGCGGTCCGACGAGCTTGTCCATCACCGACGCGAACAGGAGCTGCATCAGGTCGAGGCCGAGCGGCGAGATCGGCGCGTTGAGGGTCATCCCCTTGGCGAGGGCGGCGTCGGCGTACAGCCGCCGGGGACCACCCGGCGCCGTCTGCATCGCGGCGGGCAGCGGCACGTAGCGGCTGATCGGCCGGGCCTGCAGGAGCCACAGGCGCCCCTCGGCGAAGGCCCACTCGATCTCCGTCGGTCGGCCGCAGCGCTCCTCGACGACCCGCAGCAGCGCCCCGAGCTCCCGCAGCTGGGCGTCCGTCAGGCAGGGCTCCGCCGACCGATGGCCCTCGCGCGCGACCGTCCCTCCGCCGTCGGCGAGCCAGATCGAGCGCCGCTTGCTGCCGAGGATGCGCTCCTTCACCGTGAGGCCGAGCTTGTCGAGGACGAAGACGTCCGGCACGCTCGTGCCGTCGACCACCGCCTGCCCCTGGCCCCAGCAGGCGCTGAGCAGGGCCTCGTCGTAGTCGTTGGTGTGCGGGTGGATCGAGAAGCCGACCCCCGCGACCTCACTGTCGAGCTGGCGCTGCACCAGGACCGCGAGCCGCGGCCGCCGCGGGTCGAGGCCGTGCGCCCGCTTGTAGGCGGCGACGCGGGCATCGAGGCAGGACGCGAAGCAGCGCCGCAGCGCATCCTCGAGCCCCTCGGGCGGGACCCCGAGCTCGCTGATGTAGATGCCGGCGAAGGAGCTTCCGCGCAGGTCCTCCTCCGGCGAGGACGAGCGCACCGCCGCCAGGGCCGGCCGCTCGAGCGCGGCGAGCGCGGCGCGCTGGGCCGGCGTGAAGGGGAGCGCGGCGCAGCGCGCCTGGAGCGCTTCGCAGGCGGCGGCCTCGGTCTCCGGCGTCGCTTCCTCCAGCGCGGCCCAGGCCGGCGTCTCCCGCAGGCGCGCGAGCCAGGGAGCGAAGAAGGCGGTCGTCAGGACGCTCCCGGCCAGGACCGGCAGGCCCGCCCCCGCCATCTCCTCGAGGGCGAGGGCCTTTCCTCCGACCTCGGCCAGGTGTGCCGGCGGATCGCCGGGCAGGCGGACGTGCATCCGGTCGAGGGACGTCATCGCGCTTCCTCCGGGCTGGCCCCCGGACGATAGCGGAACGGCGCGGGGGTGTCGACGGGCGCGGTGTGGCCCGCAGGCGCGCAGCTGGTATCCTGGGGGAAACCATCCTTCCCGCGAGCGCGATGCAGGCAGACGACGTCCGCCGGTTCTGGTTGAAGAAGCTCGCCCGGAGCTTCGAGGCCGACAGCTCCGCGACCCTGGAGCGGAGCTACCGCGCCGAGCCGCCGTCCGGCTCCGGCGAGGTCGGCGCGTTGCCGCGCCAGCCGCGCTGCGAGACCCTCGACCTGATCGGGGCCGGCGGCATGGGAGAGGTGTACAAGGCCCGCCAGGCCGAGCTCGAGCGCGAGGTCGCGCTGAAGAAGCTGCGGGCCGAGCGGCAGGACTCGGCGCAGGCGCGCAGCTCCTTCCTCGCCGAGGCCGTCGTCACCGGGCGCCTCGAGCATCCGAACATCGTGCCGGTGTACGCGCTCGGGACCGACGCGGACGACGAGGTCTGCCTCGCGATGAAGCTGGTCGAGGGCGACAACTGGCGCATCCTGATGCGCGAGACCCGGCCCGACGATCGCGTCTTCCACATCGAGACCCTGATCCAGGTGTGCAACGCGGTCGCCTACGCCCACTCCCGGGGGATCATCCACAACGACCTCAAGCCCGAGAACGTGATGGTCGGCCCCTTCGGCGAGGTGATGGTGCTCGACTGGGGGCTCGCCGTCAGCCTCGCCGAGAGCGACCCGATGTCACGCGTGCGCTCGCGCTTCACGATCAGGCATCCCGTCGGCACGCCTGCCTACATGGCGCCGGAGCTCGCTCGCGGCGACGGTCCGGGGCTGGGAACCTGGACGGACGTGTACCTGCTCGGGGCGATCCTGTGCGAGATCCTGACCGGCCGTCCGCCGCACGCCGCGAAGACCCTGAGCGCCGCGGTCGAGCGCGCGGTCGCCGGCACGCCGCCGGTCCTCGCCCCGACGCTGCCCGCCGAGCTGCGGGCGACCTGCCTGCGCGCCCTGCGGGCCGAGCCGGAGGAGCGGCATCCGAGCGTCCAGGAGCTGCAGGAGGAGCTGCGCGCCTACCTGCGCCATCGCGAGAGCCACGAGCTCGCGCGCGCCGCCCGCGCCCGGCTCGCCGCCTGCAGCGGCCGGCCCACCGAGCTCAGCGAGGAGGAGCGCGACCGGCTGTACGGCGACTTCGCCGAGGTCGTCGCGGGCTTCGTGCAGGCCCGGGTGCTGTGGGAGGAGAGCCCCGAGGCCGGCGCGGGCGAGCGGGACGCGCGGCTGGCCTTCGCGCAGACCGCCCTGGCCCTCGGGGATCTCGGCCTGGCCCGGGCGCAGCTCGCCAGGCTCGGCGCCGACCCCGCAGGCGCCGAGCTCGCCCGGCGGCTCGCGGCGAGCGAGGCCGCGCGGGACCGGGAACGGGCCCAGCGGCGCCGCCTGCAGCGCGGCCTGACGGGCGCGCTGGCGGTGCTGTTCTGCGCGCTGGCGGCCGGTGTGCTCGGGTTGCTGGCGATCAACCGCGCGATCGAGGAAAAGAACGCGGCGATCCTGACCGAGAAGCAGGCGGCCGACCGTCAGCGTGGCTACGCCGACCGCCGCGGGGCGGTCGCGGCGAGCACCCTCGAGCGGCTGACGAGCGAGGTCCATCAGCGGCTGATGGTCGACCTCGGCTACACCCGCGCCGAGGAGGTCTCCCGGGACATCCTCGAGGTCGCGCGGCAGGGCTGGGAAGATCTGCGCGAGACCGATGCGAGGGCGGGCCGCGCGACCCGGGAGGGCGCCTTCGCGACCCAGCAGATCGGCGAGCTGGCGCTGATCGTCGACGCCGACCTCGCCACCGCCCGGCGCTGCTTCGAGGCCGCGGCCGCGCAGCTCGCGGGCCTGCACGCGGCCGCTCCCGACGACCTCGGGCCGTACCTCGAGTACGTCCAGGCCCGGCTGCGCCTCGCCGAGGTCCTGCGCCTTCTCGCGGAGGACGAGGCGCTGACCGCCCTGGCCGGGCGCCTGGTCGCCGAGCTGCGCGCGCGGGAGCATCCGGCGCCGCTCTTCGCCCTGCAGAAGTCGCGCGCGCTGCGACGCCTCGGCCAGGCCTGGCTCGCGCAGGGGGAGGTCGACCGGGCCGGGCCGGTGATCGACGAGGCGCTGGCGATCGCCCGCGGCCTGGCTGCCTCGGGGCCGGCCGAGACTGCCGGCTCCGAGGCGCTGCACGCGGCCCTGGCAGCGCGTGCCGCGGTGGCGCGGGCGGAGGGGGAGCCCGCCGCGGCCTGCGGGTGGCTGGAGGAGTCCCTGGAGCGCGCCGCGCAAGAGCTCGCGGCCGACCCTGGGGACGCGCGGCTCGCCCGCCTGCGCGCCCGCACCCACCTGGCGCGCGCGGAGGTCCGGGCCGACGCCGGGCAGAGCGAGGAGGCCGAGGCGGACTTCCTGCGCGGGCTCGCCCTGCTCCGCGCGCAGCTCGCGGACGACCCGACCAACGCGGGCCTGCGCCGGGCGCTGTGCGCCGCGATCGAGCGGTGCGCCGCGCTGTGGGAGCGCGAGCTGCGCGACGCCGGGGCGGCGGACATCCTCGCCGAGGCCGTCGCGCTCCGCGCCGAGCTGGTCCGCGTCGATCCGCACAGCGCGGCCGCGCGCCAGGCCCTGGCCGACGTCTACGCGCGGCTGGCGGAGGTCCACGGCCGGCTCGGGCATCGGGAGGATCGGCGCGCCTTCCTCGACGCCGCCCGCCTGGCGAACGCCGCGAGTCTAGAGCTGGCGCCGGACCTCCCCGCCGCACGCCGCGCGCGCTTCGACAACCTCGCCGCGCGCGCCGCGCTCGCGGAGACGGCGGCGGACGTCGAAGCGCTGTCGCGTGAGGCCGCGCAAGCCGGCGCAGAGCTCGCCGCAGAGCGTCCGGACGACCGCGCGCTGGCGCTGGACGTCGCGCGGAGCGAGCGCCGCCTGGCGGAATTCCTCGCGGGGCGCGACGAGGTCGAGGCGGCGGCCGCGCTGCTCGCGGCGGGGGAGGCGCGCGTCGACGCGGTCTTCGCCGCGGGCCTGGACCCGTCCCTGCTGGCGCCCCTGCACCGCTACGGCGCGCTCCAGCGGCGCCAGGGGGACCTCGAGGCCGCGCTGCGGACCTATCGCGCGCTGTACGCGCGGGCCGGTGAGCTCCGCGGGCCGGGCCTGCGCGACCGCGCCCGGTGGTGCGACCTCGTCGTCGAGCTCGCCTCGCTGCTCGCGCAGCGGGAGGACTTTTCCCTGCGCGAGCCCTTCGACGAGGCGGTGCGCGAGGCCCGGGCGCTGCTCGCGCGGGAAGCGCCTCCCCAGCGTCTCCTCGCGCTGTACAGCGCGCTCTCGTACCGCTCCCTGGCGCGCGCCGCGGCAGGCCAGCTCGCCGAGGCGCGGGCGGATCTCGCGGAGGCGTCCGGGTGGGCCGAACAGCTCGAGGAGGCAGCGCTCGCGGGCTTCCCCTCCGGGCACTTCCCTTTCCAGCTCACGCTCCTCTCGGTCGAGGTCGAGCGTCGGGCGGGGGACCTCGACCGCGCGCGCGCGACCTGCGAGGAGGCGCTGCTCAGCGGCCATGGCGACGGGGCGGTGTTGTTCGCCTGGGCCCAGCTCGAAGCCCTCGCCGACCGGCCCTCCGTCGCCCGGGAGCTGCTGCGTGCCAGCCTGGCGGAGGCGGACGGCCCCGCCCCGCTGGTCAAGCGCCTGTGGCTGGTCGGTCTCGGCGCCTCGCCGGAAGAGCTCGCCGGCCTGCCCGCGGAGACCGCGATCGAGGCGGCGCTGCTCGACCTCTACCTCGACCGCAGCACGCTGCCCGCCCTGCTCGAGGGCAGCGCGCTGCGTCCGGAGGACGAGCGCCCGCTGTGGACGCAGCTGCTCCACGCCTTCGCCGGCCTGCGCGCCGACTTCGCCGGCGAGCGGGAGGCGGCGCGCGAGGCCTACGCGCGCAGCCTCGACGCCGGCGCGGGTGTCTGGGGTATGCGGGGCTGGTGCCGCGACCGGCTCGGTGTGTGGGGGGAGTGACGGGGGCTTGTTCCGATGCCGATTCCGATTCCGATTCCGGACGTGCCCGCGCCCGTGCCCGCGCCCGCGCCCTCGACTCCCTCTTCCTCTTTGGGACATCCACTTGCTGACCTGTCTCCCGAACCCGGTGACGCACGTCCCCACGCCTGTGGCGGGCGGGGGTAAACCCCGCCCCTACATTGGATTTCGACACATACGGCGGACGATCGGGGAGGTGCGATAGCTGATGGGACGTGAACCCTTCCCCTCCACGTTGTCCTACGACTGCCCGAAAATCCTGCACGGGACCTGTCGACCGCTGCCTGCATATTTTTTGACGCGCCGTCAAAAAACTCCTTGCACATCAACCTACCTACTAGTAGGCTGGCAAGTGTGAGGAGGAGAGATCGACACCACCTCTTCCCCGGCTCTGCCGCTTTTTCTTTTGCCCGCGATACCTACCTTCTAATAGGTAGCCACCCCGGAGGGATTCTCATGTCCAGCAACACGCGCCTCGTCCTGGTCCTCGGTCTCGTCGCCAGCCTCTTCATCTCCGGCTGCGCCGTCACCCCCACCGGCACTTCGAAGTCCGCTCTCGGCAGCGACTGGACCCTCAGCTCCGGGGGCGACATCCCGATGTTCGACGCACAGCAGGCCGACGAGCTCGCTCCGCGCACCTCCCTCAAGAAGTCCAGCCGCCCGCAAGCCGTGCCCTTCTTCGACCGCGAGCGCGACAGCGAGCGCGTGACCCGGCCCGCCCCGCGCGCCGTCGAGCGGGCCGGCGACGACCTGCCGTTCTGATCCCCCCTGGAAACGGACAGACGGGCGCGCGAGCGATCGCGCGCCCGCTTCCGTTGCCGGACGTCATCCGCGCCGGCCCTGAAACTCCCGACGCCGAATTCCCAACCACCTCGCGTGCGCCCGGTCGGCGCGCTACAGTGTCCGCGGGGGAACGCCGTGCTGCTCGCGCTCGAGGATCTGACCAAACGCTACGGAGACTTCACCGCCCTCGACGCCCTGCGCGTCGAGGTCCAGGGTGGTTGCATCGGCCTGCTCGGCCCGAACGGGGCCGGCAAGAGCACGCTGATCCGCACCCTGCTCGGGCTGCTCGAGCCCAGCGGCGGGAAGGCGCGGGTGCTCGGCCTGGACATCGTCGCACAGACCCGCGCGATCCGCGGCCGGGTCGGCTACATGCCGGAGACCGAGACCTGGTTCCCCGGCATGACCGGCCTCGAGATGGTCGCCTTCGCCGGCCAGCTCTCCGGCATGCCCCCCGAGGACGCGGTCAGCCGCGCCCACGAGATGCTCGACTACGCCGGCGTCGGCGAGTCGCGCTACCGGCAGGTCGAGACCTACTCGACCGGCATGAAGCAGCGGGTCAAGCTCGCCCAGGCGGTCGTCCACGGGCCCGAGCTGGTGTTCCTCGACGAGCCGACCAACGGCCTCGACCCCCTCGGCCGCGAGGACATGCTCGGCATCGTCGCCGACCTCGCGCGGGCGGGCGTCCACGTCATCCTCTCCAGCCATCTGCTGCGCGACGTCGAGCGGGTGTGCGACAGCGTGCTGTTGATGCAGGCCGGGCGCATCGTCCACCACGCCTCCCTCGACGAGTTCCGCGCCGGCGACCCCCAGGCGGTCGAGATCGAGGTGCGCGGGGGCTGCGGGCCGGAGGAATTCCCCGAACGCATCGCCGCCGTCGGCCTGCGCGCCACACCGGCCGAGGTGCGCGGGCGCTGGGTGGTCGCGACCCCCGCGCCGGACAGCGTCGCGCAGGTCTGGCGGGTCGCCTACGAGGGCGGCTACGAGGTGCGCCACCTGGCGCCCCAGCGGGTCAGCCTGGAGAAGGCCTTCCTCGAGCTGCTCGAGCGGCTGGAAGCGGAGGGCGCATGACCGAGCGACGGCGCAAGGTCTACCGGCCCTACCGGGGCAGCCGCGGCGCGGGCCGCGCGCCGGCGCTGACCATCGCGCTCCTCGAGCTGCGGCTCGGCTTCCGCAAACCGTGGGTGCGGCGGCTCTTGCTGGCGGCCTGCGTGCCCCTTCTGTTCATGACCGCGGTGCTGTACGTCGACGTCGTGATCGAGGGCCAGACGCGCATGCGCGTGCTCGAGCGGGAGGTGTACAACAACCTCTACCGCGGCGAGGTCATCGTCCTGATGCTGCTGATGGCCGCCGCCGGCGCCAGCGCGATCGCCCGGGACGTCGCCAGCCGCGCCCACCAGCTCTACTTCTCCCGGCCGCTGTCACCGCTGGCCTACTGCCTCGGCAAGGTGCTCGCCCTGTTCGGGCTGTTCGCCCTCGGCTTCCTCGCCCCGGGGCTCGCCCTGTGCGTGGTCGACATCGCCCTGTCGCCGGAGCCAGACTTCCTCGGCTTCGTCGAGAAGCTCCTGCAGGTCGGCGCCTACGGCACCCTGCTCAGCGCGGCGGCGGCCTGCATGATCGCCTGCCTGTCCTCCTTCGGGCGTCGGCCCCGGGCGATCGGCATGACCTGGGTAGGGGTCTGGGTCTTCAGCGCGGTGGTCGCGCGGCTGCTCGCGCGGCGGGACCGGGACCACTGGACCAACCTCCTGTCCCTGCACGAGCTGTTCCGCGAGACGGGCCTGGTGCTCTTCCAGCCGGACAAGGCCGAGCACGGCTTCACCGCCATGGTCGTCGTCGCCCTGCTCGGCGTCGGCAGCTTCCTTCTCCTCTGGTGGCGGATCGCCGCGCTGCAGCGCAAGGAGGGCGCATGAGCGAGGTGATGCGCTTCGAGGAGGTGTCGCGCTGGTACGGGCAGGTGCTCGGCCTGAACAAGGTCACGTGCAGCCTCGAGCCGGGCATCACCGGCCTGCTCGGCCCGAACGGGGCGGGCAAGTCGACCTTCCTCAAGCTCGCCCTCGGGCTGCTCAAGCCGTCGGCGGGCACCGTGACCACGCTCGGTCTGCCGGTCTGGGACAACCCGGCGATGGTCGCCCGGCTCGGCTACTGCCCGGAGATCGACAACTTCTACGAGCAGCTGAGCGGCCAGGCCTTCGTCGCGCTGATGCTGCGGCTCTCGGGCTATGCGGCGGAAGAGGCGGAGCGGCGGGCGCGCGAGGCGCTCGACCAGGTCGGCCTGGCGAGCAAGGACGCCGCGCGCCGCATCCGCCAGTACAGCAAGGGCATGCGCCAGAAGGTCAAGGTCGCCCAGGCCATCGCCGGGGAGCCGGAGCTGCTCGTGCTCGACGAGCCCTTCACCGGCGCCGATCCGCCGAGCCGCCGGCGCCTGATCGAGCTGCTGAAGGCGCGGGCGGAGGCCGGCGTGCACGTGCTCCTGTCGAGCCACGTGCTGCACGAGATCGAGGCCCTGACCGAGACGATGCTGCTGATCGACCACGGCCGCATCCTCGCCGAGGGCGGGGTGCAGAACATCCGCGCGCTGATCGACGAGCATCCGCACCGCATCCGCCTGTTGTGCGACGACCCGCGCGCCCTGGCCAAGGTCGCCCTCGACCTCGAGTGCGTGTCCGGGGTGCGCCTGGTGCGCGGCGGGGTCGAGCTGTCGACCGCCGACCCGCTGCTACGGCGAGCTGCCGGCGCTGGTGGTCGAGCGCGGCATCGCTCTGCGCGGGGTCAGCAGCGAGGACAACAGCATGGAGGCGGTGTTCCGCTACCTGGTCGCGGGGGGCATCGTGCCGCCGCCGGGAGGAGACTGAGATGGCGCCGGCGGGGCTCTCCTACTTCCAGGCGACGGCGGCGATGGCCCGCCTCTACCTCGCGACCCTGACCCGCGGCCGCAAGTCGTGGCTGGTCGGCGCCCTCCTGGCCGTCGGCATGCTGGTCGTCGCGATCACGGTCTACCGCCCGCGGCGGGCCGGCTACGACCTGGCGGAGAACTACGAGCAGCTCGTCGCCCAGCTGCTGCTCGGCTTCCTGGTCCAGTTCGTCTGCCTGTTCTACGGCCTGGCGGTCGTCCGCGAGGAGGTCGCCCAGCGCACCCTGACCTACCTGCTGCTGCGCCCCCTGCGCCGCAGCAGCATCCTGCTCGGCCGCTACCTCGCGGCCCAGGCCGTCGGCCTGCTCGTCGTGCTGGGCGCCAGCCTCGCGATCTTCGGCCTGGCGGGCCGCGGGCTGAGCGGCGTCCCCCCGCTGCCGGACATCCTGCTCGCGGTCGGCCTCGGGGCGCTGGTCTACACCGGCGTGTTCACCGCCTTCGCGACCTTCCTGCCGCGGGCGACCATCGTCGGGGTCTGCTACATCGTGCTGTGGGAGTTCTCCCTGCCCTACGTGCCGAACACCGCGGCGGCCTTCAGCCTGCGCTTCCACCTGCTCAACCTCGCCGGCATCCCGATCCCGCCCGCCTTCGACTTCCTCGAGCCGATCACCGTCGCGACCTCGACCAGCCTGCTCGTGCTCGGCCTGGTCGGCGTGCTGACGGCGGGGCTGTCGTGGTGGGGCTTCGGGAAGCGGGAGTACGTGATGAAGACCGGGGACTGAGCGGGATGCAAAAAGGGCCGCAGACGCGACCCCCTTCGGTGTTTCCGACCGAAAACAATCCAGCAGACCTCAGTCCTTGTACTTGACCCCGCAGCCGTAGGGGCGGGACTCGCCGACGCTGATCTCTTCGCCGGCCATCGCCTGGCGCAGCGCCTCTTCGACGTAGTTGGTCGCGCCTTCGATGTCGGCGGAGTCGGCGGAGCGCACCGAGTCGATCGCGCCCTGGTAGAGGAAGTTCCCCTCCGGCCCGATCACGAACATGTGGGGCGTGGTGCGGGCGCCGTAGCTGCGACCGACGCTGCCGTCTTCATCGAGCAGGTAGGCGCTGCCGTTGTAGCCCTTCTCCTCGAGCACCGCGGCGAGGGCTTCGTGGTCGGCGTAGTGGCCCTGCTTGCCCGGCGCGGAGGAACAGATCGAGAGCCACACGACCCCCTGCCCGGTCCAGCGCTCCTGCAGCGCCTGCATGTGGCCGCCATCATAGTGCTTGCGCACGAAGGGGCAGCCGAAGTTGATCCACTCGAGGACCACGTACGAGCCGCGGTACTGCTCGAGGGTGTGGGTGCTGCCGTCGACGGCGGAGAGGCTGAAATCCTCCGCGGTCGAGGACGGGCCGTCGGCCAGCGCCGGGCCGAGGGCGAAGAAACAGGCGACCAGCCCGAGGGCAGTCGCCACGATCAGGGACTTGCGCATCGGTCACTCCAAGGCAGGGACCAGGTCGATCGCGAGCCCCTGCCGCGAGGAGTGTTCCCCGACGGCGAGGATGCCCCGGACGCGGGCGGGGACCTCCCCCGCCGCGCAGGGCACGCGCAGGACCAGGGCGCCGTCGTCGTCGAGACGGCACTCCGGCTCCGCGGCCGGTTCGATCCAGTCCGGTTGTTCCGGAAAGAAGTAGGTGGACGCGGGGAGCTCCCCGACGTCCGGAATCCGCAGCTCGAAGACCGCGCCGTCGACCCGGGCGCTCGCGTCTTCCGCCGTCCGGGGCAGGCGCGCGCGGGCCGCGGCGATCGGCTCTTCGTCGGTCGGCGCGCCGCCGAGCTCGAGGGAGAGCGTGCCGGAGCCGGACAGGCAGGCCTCCTTGCACACCAGCCAGGAGACCTTGCAGGCCAGCGTCACCGGCCGCCCGTCCCAGTCCTCCGGGACGCTCAGCGGCACCAGCAGCGCGAGCTCGGTCTCGTAGCCGAAGTTCCACAGGCCCGAGGAGCGGATGCGCTCCGGCACGGGCCAGAGGACCGGTCCGACCGCGAAGCCCTCGGGGAGGGTCCAGCGGAAGCGCGGCTCGAGGCCCGCCTCGCCGGGGTTCCGCCAGTACAGGTGCCAGCCCGGCTCGAGCTCGAAACGCAGCAGCATCGGCAGCTCGCCGCCCGGCCGCGCCTCGGCGCCGAGGCTCCATCGCAGGCGCAGCTGGCGGCTCTCGAGCGAGGACTGGGCCGCCAGGCTCGCGGCGACGGTCAGCAGGATGAGGATGGAGCGCACGCGGGACCTCCAGAGCTGCGGTGTCCTCGATGCAACGGCGGATGCCGGAGAGAGGTTCCGACGAGAACGGGAATCGGGCTCTTTCTCGCGTGTGATCCCGGCGAATCCGACGGGGTGTTGTCTCGAATCGGGGAACCGGGGGAGGCACGGACGGCGTTTCGTTGGAGGGCCCGTCTTTGTGTGCGGGCCCTACGGATGTTCCAACCAAGGAGGTTTCAATGCTCCGTATGATCGTTCCAGTCCTCGGCCTCGCGGCTGCCTGCCTCGCGGGCTCCCCGACCGTCGGGGAAGCGGCCCCCGAGCTCGGGGGCGCGAACTGGGTGATGAACGACCCCGGCGAGGTCGACCTCTCGGCCCTGCGCGGAGAGGTGATCTTTATCGAGAAGTGGGGCGTCAAGTGCGGGCCCTGCCTCGCGCTGATTCCGCACGTCGAAGACCTGCAAGAGGAGTACGGCGAACGCGGCCTGCACATCTTCGCCTTCGAAGCCCAGAACCACACCCCTGCGCAGATCGAGGAGACCGTGCTCGCGCGCGGCGGCGGCAGCTACGCCGTCTCGGCCGGCGGCGCCGGCAACTACCGCACCGACGGCGGGATCCCGCACGGCTGGTTGATCGGCGTCGAAGGCACGGTAATCTGGGAAGGCAACCCCGGCAGCGGGGACTTCGACCGCACCCTGCGCGCGGAGCTGGAGAAGGTCCGCTTCCCCGGTCTCGGCCGCCTCGAGTTCCACCCCGACGTGATGAAGCCGGTCGCCTCCTTCCTCGAGAAGGACTACGCCGACGCCCGCAAGCAGGCCCGCAAGATCCTCGACAAGTCCGACGACGAGGCCGTCCTCGCCGACGCGACCTACCTGCTCGAGAAGATCGACAGCCTCGCCGCCGCGAAGGTCGCTCTCGCCCAGTCGGAGGTCTACGCCTTCCTCAAGGCGACGTTCAAGAAGGACGACGAGGGCATCCTCGCCAAGGACCGGCTGAAGGTGTTCAAGCGGGACGACGCCATCGAGCGCGAGATCGAGGCCGCCGAGACCCTGAGCTCCGTCCTCGAGCAGCTCCGTGGCCAACCGGAAGAGCAGCGCCAGGCGGTGCTGCGGAAGTTCGCCGAGAAGTTCGAAGGCACCCGCGCGGCGGAGGAAGCCCTGCGCTGAGGCACCTTTCTCGCTGGCGTCCCGTCGGGACGGTACCGAGAGCGCGGCCCCGAGGCCGCGCGTTTTTTTTTGTTGGGCTCGTGCCTGTCGCTGCCGGGGCCGGACGTCGGACGGCCTTCCCTCGAGCGCAGGGCCTCTACCCCCCGTAGACCTCGTCCTGCTCGATCAACGCGAGCACCCAGTAGAAGTTCCCCGAGGTGATCAGGGCGTCGCAGTACTCGCACATGCCGGCCTGGTTGATCTGCAGCTCGGCGCCGCAGCTCGGACAGCCGCCCTTCTTCGGGCCCGGCTGCTTGACGCCGGCCCGGCGCACGAAGGTCCAGTACTCCGAGAAGCGGCGGGCGCGGGTCTTGCTGCCCGCGACGACCTTGCCGCTGTCCTCCTCGACGGTGTAGTCCTTCATCGAGGCGAAAATGCGCACGGTGATGCTCTCGTAGAAGGCATCGACCTCGACCTTCGCGACCTCGACCTTGCCGACCTCGACGTCGTCGAGCTTGTTGATCAGCCGCTCGGCGCGGTAGCGCTCCATGAACGCCCGGTGGCTGTCGAACAGCCGGTCGCTCTCGTACGGCCGCGCCCGGTTCCAGTCGCGGTCGTTCCAGGCCTGCTGCAGCTCGCGGAAGACCTTCGCGGCGTACTGCTTGAAGTCGCTGAGCGCGAACTGCGGATCGCGCCCGCGCAGCCCCCGCAGCCCGCTCGACACCCGCGGATCGGCCAGCGTGGGCCGGTCGGTCCCGACCTCATCGCCGCCGCCCGCGGTCAGCTCGTCCCGCCGCGGGGTGCGGTCGACCAGCTGGCGCCGGCGCTCGACGGCCCAGGCGTCCTGGCCGGGCCGCATCGGCTGGTCGCAGTAGGTGCAGTTGCCGTTGACGTCGCGCTCGGCGGGGGCCCCGCAGCTCGTGCAGCCGAGCTTGCGCACTTCCTCGGGAGGCTTCGTCAGGGCGCCCTTGCGCCGCCGCAGGGTCAGCACCTCCTTGCGGTAGCGCTGGCCGCGCTCCTTGCCCTCGGCGGTGACCAGCCCGAGCAGGTTGGCCTCGACCTCGACGTCGACCCGCGTCCAGTTCCCCATCGGCAGCACCGAGCGGAGCTGGACGCTGCCGACGATCACCTCGTCGACCTTCTTGGGGAAGGGGAACGAGCGGAAGGCCTCGGGCGTGAAGTACTGCTCGACCGCCGCCTTCGCCGCTGCGTCCGTCGCCCGGTAGGCGCGGCCGTAGAGCAGGTGGACGAAGTCGAGGAAGACGACCCGCGAGAAGTTCGGGTCGTCCTGGCGCAGCTTGTCGAGCAGCCGCTGGCCTTGCCGCGACGCCCGGCGCGCCTGGCTCTTCGCGGCGATCTTCTGCTGCTCTTTGTTCTTCGCCCGGGCGACGAAGATGCCGACGACGATCACGACCGCCGTCAGGGGGATGCCGATGCAGGGCTGCTCGATGCACAGCCGGATGAGGAAGTAGACGAGCAGGCCGAGGCCCTCGCCGTCACCCCCACCTCCTCCGCCACCGCGGGAGCCCCCGCCGCCGAAGGACTGCCCGCCCCCGACCCGGGCCTCCGCGATCGGCGCGAAGACCAGGAGCGCGAGCAGGACCAGCGAGCCCCAGATCAGCCAGCGTCGCCAGCTCGTCATCGCACCACCCCCAGCACCCGCGGATGGTTCGGGAGCTCATCATCACCCGGCTCGTCCCGCGGCAGCCGCTCGGCGAGCACGGCCCCGACCGCATCGAGCACCTCGTGCAGGGCGCGCAGCGGCTCGCCCTGCAGGCGCATCAGCCGGATCGGATTCCAGCGCGCCTCCTCGACGTTCGCCGCCACGCCGTGGTCGGCGACGATTTCGACCTCGCCCTCAAGAGCCGAAAAAAAGATCAGCACCCCGACCCGGTCGCGGGTCGCGGACACGTTCTCGTCGACGAACACCAGCCGCGCCGCCCGCTCCGCCGCCGCCCGCCGGCGCCCCCGCGGAGTGAGCAGCCGGCGCAGGCCGGTGCGGGCGACCGCGAACCAGGTCAGGACCGCGATCAGCAGGAGGTTGGGGATCACGAACACCGGGTCGAAGTCGTACGGCAGGAACAGGATCGCGAACCAGGCGATGAAGCTGACGATCGTCACGACCATCCAGACCGTGTCGTGGTAGTCCGAAGACGCCCGCGCGACCGCGACGACGACTTCGGCACGGGACGTCTTTTCGATCTCCTCGACACGCTTTTCGAGGGCGTCGAGGTCTGCGCTTGGATCTCCCATGCCCCCATGGTAGCCCCGCCGGCGGCCTTTCGCAATCGCGTCGGAAAGTCGCCGCACCTTGGTCGAACGCTTGCAAGTGTGCGGGGGAGCCGGTAGACTTCGGCGGTCCAGAGCGCCCGTAGCTCAGCTGGATAGAGCGCTAGCCTCCGGAGCTAGAGGTCAGAGGTTCGAATCCTCTCGGGCGTGTTGACTTACGACGACGGGTCTCCGAAGGGGGACCAAAATGGGGACCAAGCGGTCCCCATCATGCGGCGCCGGAGGATGCTTCCTCCAGGCGCCGTTCCTGTTCGTCGAGCGCCTCGGCCACCGCCCGCGGATCGAAGGCGTCCAGGTCCGTGTAGTGCAACGCGCCGGTCCCCTGCGCGGACCGGAAGATCAGGATGGCTGCTCCTCGAACTTGTGGACCGACTCGTCGAACACGAAGTCCGCATGGACCTTGAGCTGCCGTGCGACGCCCTGGAAGCCGAGCGGGTCCAGGAACACCGTCACGCCCTCCTTGCGTGCGAACTTCATGATGGGCACGAAGTCGGTGTCCCCGGTCACGAGGATGACGATGGAAGCGACCTTCTTGAGCGCGGTCCAGGCGACGTCGAGGCCGATCTTCATGTCCACGCCCTTCTGCGTCAGATTCGGCACCAGGTCGCGCTCCTGAAGGGGCTTGCCGGCGGACTTTGCGAGGCCGCGAAGAGCCTGGCGGCCGAGTTTCCAGCCGCGGGCCTGGAGCGTCCCGAGCCGGACGGCG
>JAUIEM010000206.1 GCA_030428695.1 bacterium | reverse complement strand
GGCGGAAGGAGTGCTCGGACGCCCCCTCGCCCCACCCCTCGAGAATCTGCGCCGGCTCGCCCTGGTGCGCCGCGACGGCCCGCGCTTCCGCCTGCTCGGTCCGCTGCGGGCGGTCCTGCGCGCCAGCCTCCCGGCCGACCGCCGCGCCGCGCTGGAGGCGCGCCTGCGGGGCGCGCTGCGGGCGCGGGCCGAGCGGGCGCAGCAGACGCCGGAGAGCCTGCTCCCCGCGCTGCCGGACATCCGGGCGGCGCTCGCGACGGCGGAGGATCCCGCGACGCGCGCCGCGCAGGTCGGCCTGTGCCTGCAGCTCGGCCGCTTCTTCCTGCACTGCGGAGCGGCGGCCGTCGGGGAACGCGCGATCGCGCGGCTGCTCGCGGCGGGGGTTCCCGATGACTTCTCCCGGGCGCGGCTGCTGCATCTGCTCGGCATCCTGCACTTCACCCGCGGGGCGCTGGAAGACGCCTGTCACCGCCTCGAGCAGGCCGACGCCACCCTCGCGGGCCTGCCCCACGAGGATGAGCGCGCGCGCGTCCTGCGCCACCTCGCCGGCGCGTGCTCGCTGCGTGGGGCCATCGACGAGGCCCGCGCCGGCTTCGCGCGTTCGCTCGCCATCGAGGAGGCCCGCGGAGACCGCTTCGGCATCGCCCACACCCGGGAAGGCCTCGGCCAGGTCGACTGGCGCGACGGCTGGGCCGCGGCCGCCTGCGCGCGTTGGCAGGAAGCGATCGAGGCCTACCGCGCCCTCGACCACCCGATCCGGCTCGCGATCTGCCTCGGCTGCCTCGGCCAGGCCGAGAGCGTGCGCGGCCGCTTCGGCGCGGCGCTGCTCGCCCTCGAGGAGAGCCTCGCCCTGTGCGAGGCGCGCGGCCTCCGCTCCCGCACCGGCTTCGCGCTCGAGAAGCTCGGCGCCCTGTACCTGCGCCGCGATCCCGCCCGCGCCGCGGACTTCTTCCGCCGCGCCCTGGCCCTCTGCTCTCCCGACGACCGCCCCCTCCACCTGCTCGCCCAGCGCGGCCTGGCGCGCTGCGAGCTCGCCCGCGGCGAGGCGCTCCAGGCCGCCGCCCGGCTCGAGCGCTGCCTGCCCGAGGCGCGGCGCGACCAGCAGCCGGAGTCCCTCGCCGCCGTGCTGCTCGGCCTGGCCGACGCGGCCGCCGCCCGCGCCGAGGACGAGCGCGCGGTCGCGCTCTACGCCCAGGGGTTGCGGCGCCTCCGGAGCATCCGCCACGTCGAGCTCGTGCCTGCCGCCCTCGATGCGATCGCGCGCCTCGCGATCCGCCGCAGGCTGCCCAGCGGCCGCGCGCTGCTCGCCGCCGGAGAGGTCTTGCGCCAGACCCGGGGGCTGCCCCGTCCGGCGCGGGAGGCGGAGGTCTTCGCCGGGCTGCTCGATGGGCTGCAGCTGCCCGTCGAAGCGCCGTGGGACGCGGTCGTCGCGCGGGCGCTGGAGATCCTGGAGGAGCTGGGGGGCTGAGGGTCGTCGTTCCATCGGAATCGGAATCGGAATCGGAATCGGAATCGGAATCGGAATCCGCCACCCCGCCTCAGCGCACCACCTGCGCCGCGACCGCCTCACAGCTCGTGATCACCTTGTCGCCGGTGTTCGCGCCGAACAGGGTCGCGATGCTCTCGTAGCCGCCGACAGCGTACTCGGTCGGGGTGGTGATGTAGGACATGTGGCCGTTCGCCAGCCCGCACACGAAGGTGCGGTCGAAGCCGAGGGCGGCGCCGCGGGCCTTGATCTCCAGGCCGATCTCGTGCAGCGCCTCGCCCGGCACCGAGCTGAGCAGGGTGTTCTGCAGCCGCACGGCCTGGTAGCGGAAGCTGCGGTCCATGAAGCCCCCCGGCAGCGGGATGCCGACGTTGGTCGCCGGCGGCAGCACCGCGAGCACGGCCTGGAACTGCGGCGGAGCCTGCGCCGCAGAGGTCGCCGTCAGGGTCAGGGCGGGCGCGCCCATGTCGCGCTCGGCCCAGGCCGAGGCGAGGTCGACATCGGGCACCGGCGCCAGGCCGGCCCGGATCTGCAGCACCTTCTGGCCGAGCTCGAGGCCGAGGGCGGCGGCGATGGCCGGGCCGCCGCTCGCGACGCTGCGGTCGGGGGAGATGTCGCCTTCCGCGCCGTTGATGAAGAAGGCGGTGCCGCCGAGCTGGCTCTCGATCCACTGCGAGGCCTCGCCCATCAGGTCGGCGGAGTACTCCATGTTCGGCGCCCCGTAGGCGGTGCCGTGGATCGCGAAGTTGTACAGGGTGGCGAGCGGCGAGCCGTCGGGCCGGTCGAAGGCGATCACGCCGAGCTCGGGGTCGATGGAGCTGGCGCTGTAGTGCGGGCTGAGGCCGGCGCGGCGGTTCTTCGTGATCGTCGTCAGCTGGCCGCTGCCGATCGCGAGGTGCGCGGGCTCGAGGCTCTGGACGGCGAGCTCGAGGGCATCCGCGAGCTTGCTGGTCAGGGCGTCGAAGATGCTGAACTGGAACAGGTCCATCGCGACGAGCTGCCAGAAGGCGAGGTCCGAGATCGCCCCCGGCCCGCTGTGGTTGTGCGAGGCGCACAGCATCACGTGGCGCGGGTCGAGGACGACCCCGCGCTGGGCGAGCTTCTGGGCGACGACCTCGGCGGCGTGGGCATCGGCGGCGATCAGGTCGAGGGTGAGGAAGGCGACGCGGTCGACGCCGTCGTCGAGAACCAGGGCCTTCGCGAGGATCGGATCGCGCACCCCCGTCGAGGGCGCGAAGAAGGTGTGGAAGTTGCTCGCGTCGAGGTCCGGGTTCGCGAGCCGGCGCGGCGGCCCGCCGTGGCCGCCGAGGGGCACGCCGACCGGGGGCGTGATGTCGACCACCGCGACGCCGACCTGGAGAGTCAGGCCACGGCGGCCGCCGGCCGGATCGGTGTGGAAGCCGAGGGCGAGCGGCGCCTGCAGGAGCTCGCCGGTGGTCGCGCCCAGGCCGGGCTCGAGGTGCAGCGTGTAGGCAGCGCCCGGCGCGAGCACCACCTGCGGCTCGACGATCAGGTCGGCGCCGAGCACGCGGCGCTCGACCGCGACCTCGCGGCCGAGCACCTCGAGTCGGACCCGCGCGGCGGTCACGCTGGCCGGATCGAGGGGCCGGTCGAAGCTCACGCGCAGGCTGCGGTCGTGGGCGACCAGGCTCTCGCCGTCGACCGGGCTGGAGCTGAGCAGCTGCAGGCCCGGCGTGCGCAGGACTGGCGCGGCGCCGCCCGTCGGGGCGGTACCGGACGACGCGCCGCTCCCGGTGCGGGTGCCGGAGGCCCCAGTGACGGCGGCGCTGGAGCTCCCGCTCGAGCTCTTCTCGCAGCCGCAGCACAGGAGCAGGCCGACCAGCAGCCAGGGAAGCAGGAGAAGGGGAAGTCGCGCGCGCATGTCCGGGTCCTCGTTCGAGCTGTGCGATCATTCTCCAGAGCGGTGCAAAACCGGCGTTAAATCTCAGCTTCGGCCTGCGAGGCTGGTTCCAGCCCCTCCGAACCGACGCGCTTGCTCCGTGGGTCGAGGCTCGTCTATAACTCCCCTGTCCCCGCCATCGCCGTCCCCACCCGGAAGGAGAACCGCCGTGCCGAGAGCTCTGCCGACGATCCTGCTGCTGTGCGCCTGCTTGTGTGCCCAGGACAAGCAGGCCCTGACCGCCGATGAGATCCAGCTGTTGATCGAGCTCGGGATCGACGACGCCGAGGTCGCCGAGCAGATCGAGGCGAACGGCTACGCGCTGAGCGACGACGAGCGGGAGGCCCTGCTCGAGGTGTGTGGTCCCGCGGTGCGCGCGTTGCTGCGTCCGCCCGCGGCGCCGAAGCCGCTGACGGCCGCCGACGTCGTCGCGCGCATCGAGGCCGGGCAGAGCGCCGACGAGGTGATCGCCGCCCTCGAGGCGAGCGGCTCGACCTTCGACCTGGCGCCGACCGACGTGCTGTCCCTGAAGCGCGCGGGCGTGCCGCAGGAGGTGCTGCAGGTGATGTTGGAGTCGAAGCCGGTGGCTCCCGCACCGCTCAGCCTCGCCGAGATCGTCGAGCTCAGCGCCGCCGGCACGACCGCCGAGGCGCTGCGGGCGCGCATCGAGGCGAGCGACACCCGCATCCCGCTCGCGGCGGCGGACCTGCTCGAGCTGCGCCGCGCGGGCGTGCCGGTCGAGATCATCGCGCTGTTGAAGGAGCGCGCGAGCGAGCCCGCGCCCGCCCACGTCACCTACACCCATCCGACCTACGCCTTCGCGGTCCGCTACCCGTCGGGCTGGAAGCTCGACGAGAACGTCAAGGAGACCAACCTGCACGTCGAGCTCGGCAGCGAGCGCGGCTGGGGCTGCTCCTTCGACGTCGTGCCGAGCGAGCAGGGCGCCTGGGACCCCGACGCCGCCCTCGACAACGTGCTCTTGCCGATGGCCCGGCAGGCGATGCGCAAGGTCGAGCTGCAGGAGCGGCTGCGCGCGGACTTCGGCCTGTTCACCTTCGTCGGCGCCGAGCTGACGGGAGAGCATGAGGAGCAGCCGCTGCGGGCACGCTGGCTGGTCGGCATGGCCGACGAGGCCCTGTTCATCGTCAGCGCCTGGGCGCCGGCCGCCGACTGGGAGGAGGCCTCCGCGGCCTTCGACGGCGTGCTCGCCTCGCTGCGCATCCCCGCCCGGCCGCTGATCCGCCAGCCCGAGAGCGCGCCCGCCATCGAGCCGGACGCGAGCAACCGGGCGATCGTCGACGCGCTGTTGCCGAGCGTGGTGCTGATCACGACCTTCCGCGAGGACGGCGTCGACAGCGGGGAGGAGCTGTGGGGCTGGGGCACCGGCTTCATCGTCCACGAGCGCGGCTTCGTGCTGACCAACCGCCACGTCGTCCAGCAGGGCCGGGCGGGCCAGGCGGCGCGGGCGCCGCTGAGCGAGTTCGTCCTGACCTGGGACCGCTCGCTCGACAAGGCGCCGGTACGGGCCGAGCTGATGGGCATCAGCGAGAAGTACGACATCGCCTGCCTGCGCATCATCGACCCCGGCACGTTCCAGCCCGTGCGCCTGGCGGACATCGCCGACGTGCGCTCGGGCGACGACGCGCTCGTGCTCGGCTTCCCCCGCCCCGACCGCCAGGGCACCCTGCAGCTCAGCACCAACAGCGGGACCATCGCCGCGGTCGAGACCGACCGCGAGGGGCGCGTCTTGTGGGTGCGGCACATGGTGCGCACCGACCAGGGCAACAGCGGCGGCCCGCTGGTCGACAAGTCCGTCGGCGGGGTCGCGGGGCTGCACACCCTGGTGCGGCGGGTCGCGCGCAGCGACGGGGATCCGGACGACCGCCACGAGATGAGCTGGGCGGCGGTGCCGATCCATCAGGCGATCCGCGAGTTCCCCCAGGTCACCGCCGGGGAAGACTGGGCGGACTTCCGCGTCGAGGAGCGCGAGCAGCGGGCGAGCTTCTTCTACGGCCAGCAGCGCTACGGCGCGGCCGCCCTCGAGTGCCGCTGGCTGCTCGACGAGGACCCCTCGAACGTGATCGGCCTGAGCTACCTCGCGCTGATCAGCTCGATCCAGGGCGACCGCGAGACGACGATGGACTGCGCCTACATCCTCGGCCGCGACCACGCCGAGGACCCGGTCGCCCTGCGCCACCTCGTCAGCCTGCACCTGTCCCTCGGCCAGCTCGAGGAGGCGACGCGCTTCGCGGACACCCTGGCGACGGTCGACGCGAAGAACCACGAGGCCCAGCTCCTCTACGCGCGCTGCCTGCGCCAGGCGGGACGCTACGCCGAGGCGCTGACCGCCCTCGAGACCGCCGACCGCCTGACCCGCGGCAAGAACCCCCACGTCCAGCTCGCCCTCGCCGGGCTCTATTTCATGAAGGCCCACGCCGAGCGCCAGATCTACCAGGCGGGCGGGCGCTGGGTGTGCGAGCAGAGCGTGGTCGACAAGGTGACCTACCACTGCGAGAAGAGCCTCGAGCTCAAGCCGACCGAGAACGATGACGTGTGGGTGCTGCTCGCCAGCCTGGCGATCCGCCAGAACGACGCCGAGCAGGCGGTCACCTACCTGCGCAAGGGGCTCGACAGCTCGCCGCGCAGCGTCAACCTGCGGGTGATCGCGGCGGAGATCTTCTTCACCCAGCTCCGCGACTTCCCCGCCTGCCTCGACTTCGCCCAGCAGTCCCTGGCCATCGAAGAGACGGCGGCGGGCTTCTTCTGGCTCGGCGGCAGCGCCTTCGCCCTCGGGAACCAGACCGGCGACCGGGTGGAGAAGCGCCGCCTGTTCGACACCGCCCTCGGCGCCCTCGACCGCTCGCTGCAGCTCGCGCCCCGCGGCGCCTGGGCGCCGACGGCCCACTACTTCATCGGCAGCATCCAGCTCCAGCTCGGGGCGACGGAGAAGGCGGTCGACAGCTTCCGCCGCACCCTCGACCTCAGCCCCGGCCACACCGATGCGACCGACGCCCTGCGCAGCCTCGGCCGGCTCGGCGGGGGTTGAGAGGAGAGCCGCTTCCTACGAGGCCTCGCTGCCGGTCAGGGCGCGGGCGTGCGCCTCGACCTTGACCAGCCGACGGTCGTCGTCGAAGCGGGCGTGCAGCTCGCCCTGGGGGGTCTCGGCGATCAGCACCATGCCGGCCTGCCGGACGGGGTAGCGGTGGTGCCGCATGTAGCCCTTCCAGGCCGCGAACTGGTCGACCGGATGGCGGGCGGTCAGCTCGCGGAAGACCCGGACGAGCTGGGAGACGGAGACCTTCGGGAGGGGGAAGCTCGGATCCTTGATCAGGAACCAGGCCGCGCCGGTGTGCGACTTGTTCTGGACCATCACGTAGGAGTTGCCGCGGGTGATGCCGACGCAGATCATGCAGAGCTGGTCGGGGTCGATGTCCGCGAGGGAGAGCTCGGGGGTCACCAGGGCCGGGACCTTGTTGCGCTCGCCGAACTTCTTGAGGTGCTTGGCGCCGAGCAGCATCTCCGGCTTGACGTCGGCCTGCTCCATCCACCAGGCCCAGCGCCAGGTCTTCGTCGCCTCGCTGGTGTAGCCGAGCACCTGGAGCCGGAAGACCCAGTCGTTGCCGTAGTGGATCGTGCCCTCGGTGAGCTCGACCCTCCACGGCCGCAGACCGACCACGTCGGTCAGGTTGAGCTGTTTTTCGACGGATGCCGCGCCATGGCGGTGGAAGAGCGAACGGAACGCGTCCAACGATATCCCTCCCTCGAGCCTCTTTCACTGTATCGGACACATCCGTCAACAGACAAATGCCAACACCGCAGGGTTCCCTACGTTCTATGTCTTAAGACGGCGGATTCCCCGCTGTGGAGGTAGCAATCTATGCGAGCGCGTGTCGGATTTTTGCTCACTGTGTTCCTCGGCCTGTTCTGGGGCGGCCTGGCGCAGGCCCAGACCGCCGAGGACCTCGCGCGGCTGCACGTCCCGGTCGTCGAGCAGGCCAAGGAGACGGTGGTCGGTATCAACGCGACCGCGTCGCGGCGTCGTGCTTCCTACTACGGAACCGGAACGATCATCTCCGACGACGGGTTCATCCTCACTTCCATTACGGTCGTGCCGCGGGATTGTGATCAGATCGAGGTCATCCTCGCCGATGGGAAGCGGGTCGCCGGCGAGGTCGTCGGCACCGTCGACGAGCTCGAGCTGTCGCTGATCGCGGTCGAGGCGGAAGGCCTCGCGGCGATGCCCCTCGGCAGCTCGGCGGAGCTGACCCTCGGCGAGACGATCTACACCCTCGGCAATTGCCTGCAGAGCATCGAGACCGACGGCCAGGTCTCCCTCTCGATCGGCATCGTCAGCGGCTTCTACGACCTCGACGAGATCCAGAGCGAGTCGCGCTACACCGGCGCGGGCGTCGAGGTCACCGCCGCCCTGAACCCCGGGGTCGACGGCGGGCCGCTGGTCAACGGCGTGGGCGAGCTGGTCGGGCTCTTGTGCCTGAACTTCTCCCAGAACCGCTGGCTGTCGATCGCGATCCCGGTCGACAGCCTCAAGCCGCACCTCGCGGAGCTGATGGGGAGGGAAGAGGCCACGCCGGTGAGCACCGTCCCCGCGGAGAACACGACCAACCGCGCCGCCCTCGCCCGCGCCGCGGAGGGGGTCGTCGCCATCGACGTGGTCCGCGGCGCGGACGACGCGCCGTCCAATCCGCGCCGCGCCGCCGCGCTGGAGGAGCTGCAGAAGCTCCGCGAGAAGCCGGTCAGCGGCTTCGTGATCAGCGAGGACGGCTGGATCCTGACCTCGTACTACAACGTCTCCGGCGAGGTCGAGAGCATCACCGTGCACCTGCCCGACGGCGAGACCCGCAGCGCCGAGCTCTTCGGCTGGGATGAGTCGAAGGACATCGCGCTCCTGAAAGTGCGGGCGAGCGGCCTGCCCACCCCGACCTGGGCGGACGACCACGCCTACGGCACCGGCGACTTCGTCTACGTCCTCGGCAGGAGCCCTGACCCGAGCCGCCTGACCCTGACCGAGGGCATCATCTCGGCGACCGGGCGCTTCTGGGGCCACTGCGTGCAGCTCGACGCCAAGCTGAACTTCGGGAACACCGGCGGCCCGGTCGTCAACCGCGCCGGCGAGGTGGTCGGCCTCGCCTGCCACATCGCCGAGGACAGCGAGTGGGGACAGTCCTCCGGCATCGGCTTCTGCACCCCGTGGGTGAAGATCCGCGAGGTGCTCGGACGGCTCGAGGCCGGCGAGCGCATCGAGCGGCCCTCCCAGCCCTTCCTCGGCGTGCAGTTCGACACCCGGGCGGTCGACGTCCAGGGGGCGCGCATCGAGATGGTGGTGCCCGGCACCGCCGCGGAGGAAGCCGGGATCCGCGCCGGCGACACGATCGTCGAGATCAACGGCGTCGAGATCCTCAACCCGACCGACCTCGCCCGCGAGATCCGCAAGTTCTCCCCCGGCGTCGAGGTGACGATGCGGGCCGAGAGGAACGGCGAGATCGTCGACCTGACCGCGACCCTGCGCGCCCGCCCGGAAGGAGAATGAGCATGCGTACCCTGCTGATCGCCCTGTGCGTCCTGACCCCCCTCGCGGCCCAGAGCGTCGAGGAATCCCGCGCCGGCGCCCTCGAAGAGCTCGTCGAGAACATCGCCGCCGAGGTCACCCCGGCCTTCGTCTTCATCGGCGGCGGCTCGGGGGTGCTGATCTCCCCCGACGGCTACATGCTGACCAACCACCACGTCGCTGGCGGCCAGGCGCGCTGGACGGTGTTCCTGACCGGCGGCCGCCAGTACACCGCCGAGGTCGTCGGCAACGACAGCTGGGGGGACATCACCCTGCTCAAGCTCGAGGGCGCCTCCGACCTGCCCTACGTCGAGCTCGGCAGCTCGGACGACCTGTCGCTCGGCGAGTACGTGTTCGCCGTCGGCAACCCCTTCGCCCTCGGCAACCAGGACTTCGAGCCGACCGTCACCCTCGGCGTCGTCAGCGCGATCCACCGCTACTACGCGAACTACTCTGACGCGATCCAGACCGACACCTCGATCAACCCGGGCAACTCCGGCGGGCCCCTGTTCACCATGGAGGGCGAGCTGGTCGGCATCAACGGCATGATCAGCACCCGCTTCGGGGCACGGGTCAACAGCGGCGTCGGCTTCGCGATCCCCTCCGCCCAGATCGAGCGTTTCCTGCCGCGGCTCAAGGCAGCCGGCGGCGCCGAGGTGCGGCACGGGCGCATCGACGGCCTCGACCTCGAGGACGCCGGCGATGGGCGCGGCGCGCTCGTCGCCGCCGTCCGGCGACGCTCGAACGCCGCGCGGGCCGGCTTCCAACGCGGCGACCGGCTGATCGCCGTCGGCGACTACCCGATCGTCAACGCGCGCCGGGCGGAAGGCTTCATCCTGTCCTGGCCCGCCGGCTCGACGGTCGCGCTGACCGTCGACCGGGACGGCGCCGAAGAGGTGCTCGAGGTCACCCTCGACGCCCGTGGCCGCGCGGCGACCAGCGGAAATCCCGAGCGGGTCCGCCTCGGGGTCTTCCTCGAGCAGCGCGACGGGGCGGTGGTGGTCGACCGGGTGCAGGAGGGCTCGGCGGCCGCGTCGGCCGGCTTCCAGGCCGGCGACAAGCTGCTCGTCCTCGACGGCCAGCGCCTGCGCACCCGCGCCGACCTGCTCGAGGTGCTCGACGCCCTGCGGCCCGGGGACAGCGTCGGCGCCGTCGTCGAGCGCGACGGGCGGGAGAAGGAGCTCACGGTGGCGTTCCCGGAGTAGGGGAGCGGGGCTCCTCTGCTTCCTCCGCGTTCCCTACATCCTCTCCGTCCTCCATTCCCAGCTCTTTCGCGGTCAGCAGGCTGTCCTGCCAGCGCGTCAGGCCGAGCAGCCCGAGGGCGAGCTGGCGCAGCGCGACCGCAGCGGCCAGCCCGACCAGGCTGAAGACGAGCACCGGCATGCTGCCGCCACACGCGGACTCGTCGACGAGCCAGACGAGCGCGATGGCGCTCGCCACTACGAGCAGCGGACCCGTCGACAGCAGCAGCGGCAGCAGCTGCGCCCGCGCGACCAGGGACTCGGTGTCGGGGCGCATCTGCACGTAGTCCGGCGCCCCGGCCGGCGCCCGCGCGAGCCCGTCGGCGCGTTCGACCAGGCCGGCGAGCACCACCCCGAAGCGGCGGAAGAAGTCCCCGAGCAGGCCGGCGAGCAGCAACAGCACGAGAGCCCCCGCGGCCAGGATGGTCAGCGGCGCCGTCTCGAACAGCGCGACTCCTCCCCCCAGCCGCGCCCGCTCCGCGAAGCCGGACACGCCAAGGAGCAGCGCGACGATGAGGCACAGCCCCGCTAGCAGCAGTCCCGCGACCAGGCTGCGGCGCCGCAGCCGGGTCGCGAAGGCGGAGGGCAAAGCGCGCGGCGGGTCAGAGCGGCGCTGGCCGACGGCGTCGAGCACCGCCGCGATGTGGAGCAGGCCCCGGGAACAGGTGCGCAGCCACAGGGCGCCCGTGCACAGCAGCGCGGCCGGCGCGACCACGGCCAGGGCGGCGAGCAGCCCCATCCAGCCGCGAAGCACCGGGAGGAGGAACACCCCACACACGAGCTCCACGCAGGCCAACCCGAACACCCAGGGCGGCGCCGACTCGGCGGCCCGGCCGAGGTCTCCGGCGGACGATGCGTCCCCGGGCCCAGCGGCCAGGAGCGCTTCGAGGCGTTGGCCGAAGCGCAACACCACGCGGGCGACGAGCATCCACTGGAGCTGGATCGTCGCCACGATCGTCAACGCGGCGAGTCCGCGCAGCAGACGCGGGAGGTCGCCCGCTGCCTCCCCCAGGAAGATCGCCCCCAACGCGACCGCCGGCCCGACCAGCGGCAGGACGATCAGCCCGCCGCAGCCGTAGACTGCGCCTCGCAGCCGGCGGGGGCTCCAGCCTTCAACGGCGTGTGGAGGCGGCACGGAAGAGACCTTACGGCAAAGGTGTGTTCCTCAGGGTAGGCGCGGCGGCGCAACGCCGCCAGAGGGGGAGCGATCGGAGAGCTGCGGCGGCTGCCCCAGCTCCAGGGCGGTCAGCAGCGCGTCCTGCCGACGGGTCAGGGCGAGCAGCCCGAGGGCGAGCTGGCGCAGCACGACCGCGGGAGCCACGACGACCGCGCCGAGGACCGCAAAGGTCACGGACGCGCCGAGGAGCTCCGTGCCGATGAAGACGGCCAGCGGGATCACGCTGCTCAGGAGGATCCCGGGGATCGCGATCGCCGTGCCGCGCAGCACCCCGGCCCGGGCGACCAAGGTCTCGACATCCGGGCGCGTGGTCGTGTAGTCCGGCCTCCCCCGCGCCGCGCTCGCGAGGCCGTGGGTGCGCACGACCAGCCCCGCGAGCACCGCCCCGAAGCGGCGGAGGGTGTCCCCGAACAGGACGGCGAGAGCCGCGCAGACCAGGCTCCCGCCGCTGAAGAGCGCCAGCACGAGGCCATCGACGAGCTCGAAGCCGGCGCCCAGGCTCTGCAGCTCCACGACCGCCCCCACCGCGAGCTCTACCGCGATGCCCAGGAAGGCCAGCCCGACGAGCAGCCCCGCGCCCCGCCCGCGCCGCCGCAGCCGCGCGCAGAGCTCCGGAGGCAGCCCGGGCAGGGCTGCCGTCGGGTCGGCGACGCAGCGCCTCGCGTCGGCGATGTGGAGCAAGGCCGCGGCCCCGCTCTGGAACAGCAGCGCGCTGGCGACCAGCAACAGGGAGGGCACCCCGAAGAGCTTCGCGACCATGACCAGGTCGCCGTCCAGCGGGAGGTAGAGGGCCAGGCCCAGCCCGATGAAGACCGCCCCCGCGATCACGCGCTGGGACAACGCCCGCGCCACCGAGCGGAGCGCGTCGCCGGCCGTCTGGATCGGCCCGGCGCCCGGCGCGAGCCGCAACAGCGCGTCGTGCAGCGCGCCGAAGCGCAGGATGACCTGGAGCACCAGCAGGAGCTGCGCGACCAGAGAGACGATCGACACCAGGTCGACACACGACAACAGCTGGGCCCTGGAATCCGGCTCAAGCATCAGCAGGAAGAGTGTGAGGGAGACTCCTGACAGGTACAGGATCACCATGATGCCGCCCAGATAGCAGGCGGCCCGCAGACGCTGCGGACTCCAACCCGCGACCGGCTCGGGGGGTGGGGACGACAAAAGGGAGCCTCCAGACCGCAGGGCTCCTCCGAGCATATCCGCGCCGCGCGTAGGGCGCGAGCCCCCTCCGCTTTGCGTCCGCCGCCCCCGACGCGGTAGGATGGCGCGCCGGGAGGGCACCGATGGACCTCGAGAAGCTGCGTGCGCTGTGGGCCGACACCCTGGCCGGCGAGGACAGCGCCTGGGACGGCCTCGAGACCGAGGTCACCTACCGGCAGCCGAACGCCGAGACGGTGCCCCTCGGCCCGGGCTTCGCGCTGCCCGACCTGCGGCTGCCCCCCTCGGACGAGGCCTTCGCCCCCGGGGAGGAGATCGGCCGCGGCGGCATGGGGGTCGTGTTCCGCGCGCGGCAGTCCTCCCTGAGCCGCGATGTCGCCCTCAAGCGCCAGCTCGGCCCGGAGGTCAGCCCGGTCGCCCGCGCGAGCTTCCTGTCCGAGGCGCTGATCACCGGCCGCCTGGAACATCCGAACATCGTGCCGGTCTACGACCTCGGCCAGACCCGTGGCGGCGACCTGCACCTCGCGATGAAGCTGGTCGAGGGGCGCAGCTGGGACCAGCTGCTCGAGACCGAGCGCGACCTGACGATGCACCTCGAGATCCTGCTGCAGGTCTGCAACGCGATCGCCTACGCCCACAGCCGCGGGGTGCTGCACAACGACCTCAAGCCCGACAACGTGATGCTCGGCTCCTTCGGCGAGGTGCTGGTGATGGACTGGGGGGTCGCGGTCGAGCTCGACGGCTCCGACACCCCGGCGACCGGCCTGCGCTCGCAGTCGACGGTCAAGAACCCGTGCGGCACGCCGGCCTACATGCCCCCCGAGCTCGCCGAGGGGCGGGGCGCGGATCTCGGGCCGTGGACGGACGTCTACCTGCTCGGGGGGATCCTGTACCGGGTGCTGAGTGGCGCGCCGCCCCACCGCGGCAAGACCTTCTTCGAGGTGGTGGCGCAAGCCGCGCGCGGCGAGGTTCCTCCGCTGCCCGAGGAACATCCCGAGGAGCTGCGCGCCCTGTGCGCGAAGGCCCTCGCCCCGCGCCCCGAAGACCGCTTCCCCAGCGTCCGCGCGCTGCAGACCGCCCTGCGCGCCTTCCTGCGCCACAAAGAGGCGCTCGAGCTCGCCGGCCAGGCCCGCGCCCGGCTCGCCCGCTGCGACGCGCAGGCGGCGGCCGGGGAGCCGCGCCGGCACCTGTACGAGGGTTTCACCGAGGCCCTGACCCTGTTCGGCCAGGCGCGCCGGCTGTGGGAGCACGACGCCGCCCTCGAGGGCCTGCGCGCCGCCCACGAGGCCTACGCCCGGGCGGCCCTGGCGGCCGACGACCTCGGGCTGGCCGACGCCCAGCTCGCCCGGCTCGAGGCGCTGGGGGCGGAGCCGGCGGAGCTGCGCGCGACCCTGGGGGAAGCGCGGGATCGGCGGCTCGAGGAGGCGCGGGCCCGGCGCCGGCTGGTGTCGATCGCGGGCCTGGCGCTGCTCGCCGTGCTCGCGGTCGCCGGCGGCTTCCTGTGGCGCGACCACGCCCGCAGCGCCGGGCTGCGCGCCGCGCGCCTGGCCTCGATCCGGGCGCTCGAGGCCGAGCTGGACGGGCGCGAGCCGGCGGTCGCCGAGGCCCGCGCGCACCTCGCCGGGCTGACGCGCAGCCAGGGGCGGATCGCCCTCGAGGCGGCCGAGCGCGCGACCAACGCGGCGCTGCTCTCGCGGCTGCTCGGCCTCGCCCAGGACCAGGAGCGGCTGCTCGACCTGTACGACGCGCCGGTGGACGGCGCGCTGCTCGCCCTGGTCGAGCCCGCAGTGCGCGAGGCGGCGGCGGAGACCCTGCTGACGCTGCGCGGCCTCGCGGTCGAGCTGGCGATCGCCGCCGAGGCCCACGAGCTCGCCGCCCAGATCATCGCCGACACGCCGGCTCCTCCCGCCCGGCTCGCGCCCCTGCACAAGCAGTTGGAGGAAGCGCGGGGGGCGCTGCTGGCCTGGCAGCTCGCGACCACCGCCGAGGCCCTCGCCGACCTGCGCGCCGGCCGCGACCGGCCGGAGCGGGCGGCCGGGGCGCCGACCCCCCAGGAGTACCTCATCCGGCTGAGCGGCTTCCGCGACAAGCGGGTCGTCGCGCTGCTCGCCGAGGCCCTCGCCCCGTACGCGGAGCGCGCCCGGCGGGAGGCGACGGCGCGCCGCCCCGTGCCGTGGAGCCAGGCCGAGCGCGAGGAGATCCGGCTGATCCTCGAGACCCTCGGCTACCTCGAGCTGCCCGGGGTGACGGTGCCGGTGCTCGAGGACTTCCTGACCGCTGTCTGGGACCACGACCTCGCGGTGACCTGCGGGGAGGCCCTGTGCAACACCCGCAGCCAGGCCGGCACCGAGGCGGTGCTGCGGATCGGCCGGGCGCGCTTCGACCTCAACAGCGAGACCTGGCGGCAGATCTCCCGGCGCTTCAACCGCGTCCCGCCGCCCGCTCTCGACACGACGGCCTCCGCCTCCGACTTCCTCGAACGGGCGCTGTTCTTCCGCTTCCGCGGCGACGAGGCGCGGGCCCTGGCCGACTACGACCGGGCGCTCGCCCTCGAGCCGCAGAACGCGACCGCCTACCTCAACCGGGGCAACCTGTTCGCGCTGCTCGGCCGCGAGGCTGACGCGCTGGCCGACTACGCGCGGGCGCTGGAGCGGGCTCCCTTCGACCCGAAGATCTTCCTCAACCGCGGGCTGGTGTACCGCGGCCGCGGCGACGATTCCCTCGCCTTCGCCGACTTCGGCCGGGCGATCGAGCTCGCCCCCGCGCTGCCCCAGGGCTACGCGAACCGCGCCGCGATCCACGTCGACCGCGGCGAGCCCGAGGCGGCGATCGCCGACTTCAGCGCCGCCCTCGAGCGCGCGCCCGACGACGCCCGCAACTACGTCAACCGCGCGACCCAGCACCTGCTGCTCGGGCAGGTGAAGAAGGCGGCGGAGGACTGCGACGCCGCCCTCGCCCGCGACCGCCGCAACCGCGAAGCCTACGCCACCCGCGCCGAGGCCCGCCGCCAGCAGGGAGACCTGCACGGCGCGCTGGCCGACGTCACCCGGGCCCTCGCCCTCAGCCCCCAGTACCGGGTCGGCTACCTGCGGCGCGGGCAGATCCTGACCGACCTCGGCGAGGCCGAGCGCGCGCTGGTCGACTTCGAGAAGGCCGTCGAGCTCGACCCCGACAGCACCGACGGCTACTTCTTCCGCAGCGACGCCCGCCAGCGCCTCGGCGAGCTCGACGGCGCGATCGCGGACATGGAGGAGGTGCTCGCCCGCGCCCCCGGCGACCCGATGGCCCTGCAGAACCTCGCGCTCCTGTTGCAGCGCGCCGGCGACCTCGACGGCGCAGTCGCGCTGTGGGAGATGTTGCTCGAGGCCGGCAGCCTGGTCGACGCCCTCGCCGCCAAAGCTTCGACCGCCTACAGCGCCCGGGCCCAGGCGCGGCTGGTCGCCGACCGGCTCGCGGCGGCGCGCGCGGACGCGACCCGGGCGATCGAGCTGTGGGAGGGGAACCACGACGGCTACACCCTGCGCTCGGTGATCGGCCGCATCGAGGGACGCCACGCCGAGGCCGTCGCCGACGCGACCGCCTCGCTCGCCCTCAACCCGCACAACGCCCTGGTCCACGGCAACCGCGGCGCGGCGCGGCTGCAGCTCGGCGACTTCGAGGGCGCGATCGCCGACTTCGACGCGCTGCTCGCCGAGGTCCCGGAAGACCGCTTCGCCCTCGAGCTGCGCGGCGAGGCCCGGGCCGCCCTCGGCGACCTCGAGGGCGCCGTCGCCGACTGGGGCGCGGCCCTGGTGCTCGCCCCCGACCAGCACCAGCTGCGCTACCAGCGCGCCCTGGCCGCGCTCCACGCCGGCCTGCTGGAACCCTCGCGGCTCGAGCACGACCGGCTGCTGCGCCTCGACGCCGCCAACCCCGGGCTGCTCTTGTCCCGAGCCATCGTCCACGCCCTCGCGGAGGATCCCGACGCCGCCCGCGCCGACCTCGAGCGCGCGCTCGAGCTCGCCCCCCAGGTGCACATCGCCCTGTGGCTGGCCGGCCTGTGCGGCGACACCGCGGCCCTCGCCGCGCTCGAGCCGCCGAGCCCGTGGCAGGCGGCACTGCGCGGGCTGTTCCTCGGCGAGCTCTCCGGCGCCGGGCTGCTCGCCCGGGAGGAGCTCGGCGACCCCGCGCGGGCCTGCGAGGCCCACGGCTTCCTCGGCATGTGGTACGAGCAGCAGGGCGAGATCGCGGCCGCCCGGGAGCAGTACGCGGCCTGTCTCGCCAGCGGCCGCGTCGACTTCCAGGAGTACGCCTGGGCGCTCAACCGGCTGCGGCTGCTGGAGGAACCCTGATGGCCTACGACAACCCCCTGCTCTACGACCAGCGCACCGCCGGCCGGGCCCGGGACGGGCGCTTCTGGAACCGGCGGGCGGCGGAGCGCGGTGGGCCGATCCTCGAGCTCGGCTGCGGCACCGGCCGGGTCGGGCTGCCCCTGCTCGCCCGGGGCCACCGGCTGGTCGGCCTCGACCTGTGCGCGGAGATGCTCGGCCGCTTCCGCACCAAGGCCCACGAGCGCGGGCTCGCCCCCTGGCTGCTCCGTGGGGACATGCGGAAGTTCTCGCTGCGCGCCGACTTCGGCCTGGTGATGGTGCCCTACGCCTCGCTGCACGACCTGCCCGCGGTCGACGACTGGGCCGCCTGCCTGCGCTGCGCGGCGGCGGTGCTCGGCGCGGACGGCCGGCTGCTGGTCGAGGAGCACGACCCGCCGAGCGGCGCGCTCCCCGAAGGTCCCGCGCGGGTGCTGCGCCGGCCCGGAGGCGGGGTCGTGCGGGTGTTCCACCGGCTCGAGGTCGACGGCGAGCGGGTGTCCGGCGAGATCCGCTACGAGCACGAGGTCGACGGCCGGATCAGC
>JAUIEM010000205.1 GCA_030428695.1 bacterium | reverse complement strand
GCACCGCGCTGAGCAGCGTCTTGTTCTTCTCGTCCCAGGACACGACCCGGAAGTTCTGGGCCAGGTCGAGGTGGGACTGCAGCCGCCGCTCGAGCCGCGGCTTCGCCGCGCGCGCGGCGTCGAAGTCCGCGACCATCAGCTCGACCCCGGAGTAGACCCCCGGCTCGATCTCGAGCAGATGGCGCAGGTCCTTCTCGCCGCAGAACATCATCCGGGCGTCGAGCTCCTGGAACCCGGAGCTGTACACCCCGACGATCTCGAAGTCCGCCTTGAGCTGCTCGTAGTCGCTGCTGCCGGGGATCGGCTTGACGGTCGAGACGGTCAGCACCTGGCCGAGGCGCAGCTCCATCGGCCGGAAGATGTTGACCCCGATGACCAGGCCCGGCAGCCCGGTGCGGCTCTCGTAGACCTGGTCGGGGTCGGCGCGCAGCGCCTCGTCGGCCTCTTCGAGGGTGTCGAAGCCCGAGGTCGGGCGGGTCGTCACCGCGTACAGCTCGTCGTAGTCGCCGTAGCCGGCCTCCTTGGCCGCGTGCCCGGTCGGCCCGAGGGCGGTGTGCAGGCGCAGGGCGACCGCCTGCGCCTCCTCGGGGCCGTAGCCCCTGCTCACCGCCCACGCGCGGTAGCGGGACACCGAGTCGATCAGGTATTGCACCGACGCCTGCTCGAGGGCCGCGAAGGCGTGGGGCTCGAGCCGGCCCTGGCGCCACATCGCGTGGAGCAGCGCCGAGCCGCCGAAGGCGTCGCCGTAGTAGGTCGCGCTGAACCAGCGCTTGTAGGCCTTCTCGTAGGCCTCGGCGGGGCTGAGGACGTAGCTCTCGAAGTTGCCGATCTCCGCCGCCCGGACCGCGTCGTGGGCGCGCAGCACGCCGGCGTCCCCCGACCACTCCGAGGTCAGCATCGCGAGGGGGGCGAGGTAGGGCAGGGCGCTCTCGAGCGGGCTCTCGAGCACCTCGTCGACGAAGGCGTCCGGCACGGTCAGGGTGTCGCCGTTCAGCGTCGCGAGGCGCACGCCGCCGGCGTCGCGGCCGAGCACCTCGCCGATCAGGCTGGCCGGCTCGTGGGCCTCGCCGGTCGCGAAGTCGATCGCGACGCAGCTCTCGAACAGCCACTTCTCGACGAAGGCCTGCTGCTCCGCACCACCGCCCGCGTGCAGCAGCACCTCGTCGGCGAAGAGCAGGCGCTCCATCAGCGCGTAGTCGCGGATGGCCAGGTACTCCCGGCCCTCGATCTCGAGGTGGGACTGCGGCCCGCGCAGCCGGCGCTCGAACTCGCCGGTGAAGCCGGCCATCACCGAGTTGACGATCACGAGCACGGCGACGCCGATCGCGAGGCCGGCCAGGCACACGTTGCTGATCAGGCGGCTCTGCAGATAGCGTCGGCTGAGGAAGAGGGGATACACGGCTCTACTCGTGGCGCAGGGCGTCGAGGGGATGCAGCTTGGCCGCGCGGTAGGCCGGATAGACCGACAGCCCCAGACTGATGATGACGGTCGGCAGCACGATCAGCCCGATCTCGAAGGGGTTGATCAGGACCGGGATCTGATCGAGGAAGTAGACCTCCTTGGGGAAGATGTCGATGCCGAGCAGGACCTCGAGCCAGCCCGCGATCGGGTTGATGTACTCGGCGAAGGCGACGCCCGCGACGATGCCGAGGCCCGAGCCGGCCAGGCCGATGATGAAGCCCTGGAAGAGGAAGGTCGAGAGCACGCCGCTGGTCGTCGCGCCGACCGCCTTGAGGATGCCGAGGTCCTTGATCTTCTCGTTGACCAGCATCAGGAGGATGACCAGGAGCACGACGCCCGCGAGCACCATCATGAAGAAGATGATCATGCTGATCAGGAAGCGCTGCTGCTGCACGGCCTGCAACAGGGTGCGGTTGCTCTCCTCCCAGCTGCGCGCCCGCAGCCGCTCGACCGGGTAGTAGACGGCGAGCTGGTCCTCGAGGGTCCGCGCCGCCTCGCGGCTCTCGTGGAAGTCGCGGACCGCGATGTTGATGCCGGTCAGGACCCTCTCCTCGATCAGCTCCTGGATCTCTTCGAGGTCGGCGTAGCAGAAGTAGCGGTCGATGTCCGAGAAGCCGCTGGCGTAGGAGCCGACCACCTCGAACTTGCGGTCGACCGGCTCGCGCTTGTCGGCGACTTTCTTGAAGGTCGTCAGGGTCAGGGTGTCGCCGGGCCCCGCCCGCAGGTAGCGCAGCAGGTCGACGCCGAGCACCACCCCGGGCAGCCCCGAGGCCGTGTGCTCGAACAGGCTCTCGAGCCGCGCGGTCGGCAGGGCGCGGCGGGTCAGGGCGAGCAGGCTGTCGAGGGGGGCGATGTCCCGCCGGGCGCAGACCAGGCCGGCCGCCCCGAGGGCTCGCTGGTAGCGCCGGCAGTCCTCGAGCTCGGTCCGCGTGAGGTGCTCGGGTACCCAGGCGTCGACGTCGGCGGGCAGGGCGTCGGCCGCGGGCACGTAGCCGAGGAAGGCGGCGTAGCGGCGCGTCAGTCCGCTCTCTTCCCCCGCGCTCTCGGCGGACAGCTCGCGGTAGGTCGGGCCGTCGATGCGCTGCAGCCGGAACAGGCTGTAGAGCAAGGCGCGGCTGCCGTACAGGCTGCCGAAGAGCGGGTCGCCGAACTCGCGTCCGTAGGCTTCCTCGAAGGACTCCCCCGGGCTCTGGAGGAAGGCGCCGAAGCGGCTGGTCTGCGCCTCGAGCTCGGGATGCACCGCTCGCAGCTGGGCGCCCTCCTGGTTCTGGGGCGAGACGACGATGCCGAGGCGCTGCAGGTAGGGGCTGAGGTGGGCGACCGGGGTCGGCACGATGGTGTCGACGAACGCCCGCGGAATCGCGACCGTGTCCTCCTCCGGACGCGCGAGCCACACCGTGTCGGCGTCGACCTCCAGCACCTCGCCCGCCAGGTAGGGGGTCTGCGCGATCCGTACCCCCTCGTCGGAGTACTCCGACCGCGCCGGTGCCCCGACGCGGGCGAGGAAGCTGCGGTAGTCCGGGTCCGTGAAGAGCGGCGCCGACGGCGCGAACGGGGCGGTGGGAGGAGCGAACGGGACGCGGAGCAGCCGGACCTGGTCGAGCAGCAGCGCCTCGCGGGCCCGGGCCTCGTTCGTCAGGTGCGCGTCCCCGGCTCCTTCGACGATCACGTGGGCGAGCGTCCCGCGGATGCGGTCCTGGAAGGTGACCGAGAAGCCGCCCATCACCGAGTTGACGACGACCAGCAGCGCGACACCGAGCGCGAGCCCGACCACCGAGACGTAGGAGAAGAGCCTGCTCTGCAGGTAGCGCTGGCTGATGAAGAGTCGGTACATCCGCTTCCCGTGTTCGGCGCCGGCCGGCTGCGGTGCTTCTTCAGTCGTCGAAGCGGTTGAGGACCTCGCCGTAGAACACCGGCGCCGCGCCGTTGTCGCCGCCTTCGCCGAGGGGCAGCACGCCGGGCGTGTCGACCAGCTCGCGGCGGCTGCGCAGGATGCCGATGTTCGGCAGCCCGTCGAGCATCGACTTCATCCGGTAGAAGGCCCGGATCTCCTTGCGCGCGAAGGCGTAGGTGCGCAGCCCGCCGAGCACGGCCCCGAAGTCCCCCGGGGTGTAGGTGCACAGGCCGCCGGGGGTCTTGCTCGCGAAGAACAGCTGCAGGCGGGCCATCCACTGGCTGTCGAGCTGCGCGAGCAGCCGCGAGATCGCCTCGTCGGTGCCCTCGATCGCGACGATGTCCTGCGACAGCACCAGCCCCTGCAGGAGCAGACCGTGGGCGCGCAGGGAGAAGTCGTCGTCCCGCACCTTGTCGATCGCGATGTCGTGGACCTTCGGGAAGGAGCCGTCTTCGGCCTGCAGCTCGAGCAGCAGCTCGACCTGCGGCTTGACCCAGGTCTCGACGTCCTTCGAGCGGCGCAGGTCGCCGTCGGCCTCCATCGCGGCCCGGAAGCGCGCGAGGGCGGTCAGCACCAGCCCGGCGTCCTCGAGGTTGAGCAGGCCGGAGCGGTTGCCGGGCATCGCCGCGCCGGTCCAGCGGCTGTCGAAGCTGCCGACCGCGACGTCGAAGTGCTGGCCCTTGATGTTCTCGTAGACGACGATCGCGAGGTCGCGCGCGCTCTCGACGACGGTCGACGGGATCAGCACCTCCTCGTCCTTCTTCGCGGTGAAGTAGGGCTCGATCACGGGGTCGGTCAACAGCAGCAGCATTTCGGACAGGCCGAGCAGCAGCGCGCTCTGGTCGCGCAGCAGGCTGGCGCTGTCGCGGACCTTCGGGTCGAAGCGCTTGGTCAGGTCGAACACCTCGGCTTCGACCTCGGCCGGGAAATAGTGCAGCTTGGTGAAGGGATCGTAGCCCTTGAGGGCGGCGACCCGCAGGTCGCCGTCGTGTGCCATCAGAGGCAGGTCGCGATGGTTCAGCGCGGCGACGAGGTTGGCCGCGTTGTACGCCATCACCAGCCCGTAGAAGCCCTCCTGCGCGGTCGCCCCGGGCAGGGGAGGCTTGCTGCGCCCCTGCGGACGGTTGCCGCTCAGCGCGTTGCGCGCGTACTGCACCTGGCTGAAGAGCGCGAAGCCGAGGGCCCCGGGAGAGAGACGCGGCGAGACCACCGCGCTGAAGTCCCACTGCTGCGTCGTGCCGTCGTGCGGGATGTAGGGGGCGACGAAGTGCGGCAGGCCGGTCGCCAGCGGCAGGTAGGTCGGCGTCAGGCTCTCGGGCGCCGCGCCGAGCTCGGTGCGCTCGGCGAGCTGGGCAAAGCGCCAGGTCACGTAGTCGTTGGTCGTCTTCCACTCGCTCGCGAAGGCCTGCGGGCGGGGCCCCCCGGCGTACAGATTGTAGGCCTCCTCGACCAGCGGGGCGCGCTCGAGGGTGACACCCGCCCCCGACCACAACGCGAGGCCCTCGACCTGGAAGGCGCCCGACCGCCCCGACTCGTGCAGGGTGGCCTGGAAGTCCTTGGCGGTCGGCCAGCCGAGCGCGAACAGGCGTTCGATCAGGCGGTCGCCGCTAGCGAGCATCTCCCCGGCGGCGTAGCTGGCCCACGCGGTGTCGAACTCGTGGTTCTTGACGTCGGACTCGACCTCGACGTAGGTGTCGAGGTTGAGATCCTGGCCGGAGGCGCCGCCCACGAGGGCGAGGCACAGACAGAAGGCAAAGAGCGCGCGCATGTTGTCCTCTTCGGAAGGTGAGCTCGACTGCATGGACGGCGCCTAGCCTATCGCCATTCAGAAGCTCAGGTCAAGGACTGTACGTGCGCTGCTATGCTCACCCAGTGGACGGGGGGAGCGCCGTGGACATCTCCGACTCCATCCTCGCCGGCGGACTCCCTACGGCGGCAGCGACCGCGTCGAGATCCTCGGCTGCTCGTACTCCTTCGGCACGGTCGACCTGTACGGCGACCCCGGCCCGCAGTCCGCGGCCTCGCTGCCCGGTTGACCGAGAGCTGACCGCGGCGCCGGCGCCGCTGGTCGCGTGGATCGAGGCGCTCGAGGCGCGGCGCTTCGGTGACTGAGCGCGCGCGCGTTCCCCGGCGAAAATGTTCGCGCCCCGCACCCCGCCCGCTATACTGCCGGTGCTCCGACCGGGGTCGACGGAGGACCGCATGCTGCAGCTGATCATCGCCGTGCCCGCGGCCTGTCTGCCCGTCGCGCTCGCGGTCGTGGTGATCTGGTGGCTCGACCGTTACGATCGCGAGCCGATCGCGCTGATGTTGGCGGCGCTGATGTGGGGGGCGACCTTTGCGATCGGCCTCGGCATCCTCGGCAGCCTGATTCTCGGCGCGATCTTCATCGGCGGCGGCGACGCCGAGCAGACGGTGACGGTCACGCAGGCGGTGTGGATCGCGCCGTTCGTCGAAGAGATCGCGAAGATCATGATCTTCGGCGTGTTGTTCTTCCTCAAGGACTTCGACAACGCGACCGACGGCTTCGTCTACGGCGCGACGGCCGGCCTCGGCTTCGCGATGACCGAGAACATCCTGTACTTCAGCGGCGCCGAACTCGAGGGGCTGGTCGGTCTGATCTTCCTGCGCACCTTCTTCACCGCCCCGATGCACGCGGTCGCCTCGGCGACGCTCGGCGCCTGCATCGGGCACGTCAAGTACACGCGCAGCTGGCTGTTGTTCCTGTTCCTGCCGTGCTTCGGCTTCGTCCTGGCCTGGGGGATCCACACCAGCTGGAACAACTTCATGATCTCGTACGCGTACAACGAGGGCGAGCACCTGTTCGCGCTCGGCATCCTGTGCCTGCTGTTCGAGATCGGGCTCGCCTTCTCGGTGTTCATGGCCTCGCTGTACTTCGAGAGTCGCACGCTGCTGCACGAGCTCGCCGAGGAGGCGCACTACGGCGTGCTGCCGCCGGAGCATCCGCCGATCCTCGCCTCGTACTTCAAGCGCCGGCGCAGCGACTGGTCCCAGGGCATCAAGGATCCGGGCGCCTACGTCAGCGCCGCGACCACGCTCGCCTTCCGCAAGCAGCAGTGGCGCAACAGCAGCGACGAGAAGCGGACCGGGCTCGACGCGGACATCAAGAAGCTGCGCGAGGAGCTCCAGAAGCTGCGCGGCGGGCGCGGCGGCATCAACCCCCACCGGCAGGGACCGCAGCCGCCCGGCTATCCCTACCCCCAGGCCGGACAGGGCCAGGCGCAATGGAACCGATGGAACCCGTATTAGAAGTGTTTGCGACCCGCAGGTTGCGGCTGCGTCCCATCGTCGCCGCCGACGCCGAGGCGATCTTCGACGGCTGGGCGCAGGACCCCCTGGTCACGCGCTTCCTCCTGTGGAAGCCCCACCGTCGCATCGAGGAGACCCGGGCCTTCCTCGACCACTGCGCCGAAGGCTGGGCGAGCGGGGAGATCCGGAGCTGGGGGCTCGAGCGCGAGGGCGCGCTGATCGGCATGCTCGCCGGGCGCTTCGCCGCCCCCGAGATCGACGTCGGCTACGTGCTCGCCCGGCCGTGGTGGGGCCAGGGCCTGGTCGCCGAGGCCCTGCGGGGCATGGTCGACGCGGTCGCCGGACTGCCGGGCTTCACACGCGTGGGCGCCTTCTGCCACGCCGGCCACCCGGCCTCGGCGCGGGTGCTCGAGAAGGCGGGCTTCGTCGAGGGGCCGCGGCTGCCGGCCCACTGCGTGTTCCCGAACCTCGGCGAGGAGCCGGTCGAGTGCCGCAGCTTCCAGCGGCCCATCCCGCCGATGGCCGAGCGATGACAGGGAGCGGGTAGAACCCCGGTCTCGCCGTTCGCGCCTGCTTGACAGGCGGAGGGATCCGGACTATGTTGCCAAAGCCGCTCACTCGTTTCGAGGCCCCTGCCATGCGCGTCGCCGTGCTCCTTCTGCTCGTGGTCTTCGCGTCGGGATGCAAGACGTTCAACGTCCCCGACGACGACCGCCCGTCCCGGCTGCGGCCGACACTCGAGCCCGTCGCCGAGGACTGGGACCGGTACGTGTACGGCCCGCAGGTCGAGTCGGTCTACGTGTGGCACGAGCACCGCGAGATCGACGGCGCGAGGCACACCATCCACTGGGTCTACGACGAGCGCTTCCAGCCCCTGGGCTACTACACCGAGTACGGCTACACCTTCCGCCGGGACAAGCGCACCGGCGACCACGTCGCGATCGGGAACTACACCCCCGAGCTGTCGATGCTCAAGCTGACGGGCGGCGAGAGTCCGATCGTTCCCGCGCGCATGACGCGCTCCGGCGAGCAGCCGGACGAGGAATAGGCAGGCGCCGCCGGAAAGGAGCCCCCGTGGCCAACACTGTCGTCAGCCTGGACCGTCTGCTCGCGAAGATGGCCAAGTACGACGCCTCCGACCTGCACCTCAAGGCCGGTTCCCCACCGATCTTCCGCATCTCCGGACGGATCCGGCTGTTCGAGGCCGCGCCCCTCGACAGCGACGCGATCCACAAGATGTTCCTCGGCATCTCGAGCAAGAAGCAGCAGGCCGCCCTCGAGGAAGACCACGACGTCGACTTCAGCTACAGCATGCCGGGCAGCGGCCGCTTCCGCGTCAACGCCTACTTCCAGCGCGGCTCCCTGAGCGTCGCGGTGCGGCGGGTCAAGCTGAAGATCCCCACCTTCGAGATGCTCAACCTGCCCAAGCGGGTGATGACCCACATCGCGAGCTTCCGGCAGGGGCTGGTGGTCGTGGTCGGCGTCACCGGGTCGGGCAAGTCGACCACGCTGGCGGCGATGATCGGGTTCATCAACAAGACCCGACGCTGCCACGTGCTGACGCTCGAAGATCCGATCGAGTACCTGCACACCGACCACAAGGCCTTCATCAACCAGCGCGAGGTCGGCATCGACGTGCTCGACTTCCACCGCGGGCTGCGCTCGGCGCTGCGGCAGGATCCCGACGTGATCCTGATCGGGGAGATGCGCGACGAGAACTCCCTCGAGATCGCGCTCTCGGCCGCGGAGACGGGGCACCTGGTGTTCGGCACCCTGCACGCCTCGAGCGTGCCGCAGAGCATCAGCCGCATCCTCGACCTCTTCCAGGAGAGCCGCCATCGCCAGGTGCAGCAGTCGCTCGCCTTCAACCTCAAGGCGATCGTCGCGCAGAAGATGCTGCCGGCGGCCAAGCCCGGGATCAACCTGGTCGTCGCCCAGGAGATCCTGATCATGAACCCCGCGGTCACCAAGCTGATCCGCGAGGGCCAGATCAAGAAGATCGCGACCGTCCTGCGCAGCTCGAAGGAAGAGGGGATGCAGGACTTCAACCAGTCCCTGCACAAGCTCTGCCGGGCCGGGCTGATCAGCGAGAAGGTCGCCCTCGAAGCGTCCCATAACCCCGATCAGCTCAAGATGCAGTTGACCGGCATCGTCCTGTCGGAAGACCGCAAGATCACCGAGTGAGCCATGCCTGACCTGGTCGACGCGAACGGCAAGAAGTACAAGATCCCCGGCGGCCTGAAGATCGAGATCGGCTCCTCGGGCTCGGTCAAGGTCAAGATCCCCGGCACCGACCGACGGCACGCGATGCTCTTCCAGAGGGGCGCGGACTACTTCATCAAGCCGATCGGCGGCAGCGTGAAGGTCGGCGGCAAGAAGATCTCCGGGGAGAAGGCTCTCAAGCACGGGGCCACCGTGCAGCTCGGCAGCAAGAAATTGACCTTCCAACACAAGCAGGCTGGTATGTTTGGCGGCTCCTCCTTCGACCTCTCCTCAGTGTCCGGCGGAGACGACGACGAGTACGAGGACGACGACGAGTACGAAGACGACGAGTACGAGGACGACGAGTACGAGGACGACGACGAGTACGAGGACGACGAGGAAGAAGAGGAAGACGACGAAGAGGACGAAGAGGAAGAAGAGGAAGAAGAAGAGCCCGAGCCGGAGCCCGAGCCCGAGCCGGAACCCGAGCCCGAGCCGGAACCCGAGCCCGAGCCCGAGCCGACGCCTCCGCCAGGGCCGGTGCGTCTGCCCGGGCGGGGCATCCCGCCGCCGGTCGGTCCGCGCTCGGCCGCGGCGGCCGCCGCCGCCGCCGCGACCGCCGTCGCCGTCGCCGAACCGGAGCCCGAGCCCGAGCCGGAGCCCGAGAACAGAAGGGGTCGCACCATGCGCGAACGACCGAAACGAAACGCCGCCGGCGCGGGCCGGGGAGGCACCGGCCGCAAGAGCCGCTCGCCCCGCGAGGCCTTCCTCGCGCGACGGGACGAGCGACGGCGCAGGCGCGAGCAGCGGCGCAGCGACCGGCGCAGCGAGGCCGAGACGACAGAGCGCGAGAGCAAGGAGAAGCCGAAGGTCCCGACCTTTCGCAAGAGCGGCGTGCCGACGACCGCGATCCAGTTCGTGCTCGGCGCGCAGAAGGACTTCCTCGACCCGATCCCGAAGAACACCGACCCGCCGAACCGCTTCCACCTCGGCAACCAGGCGGTCAGCGCCCTGCGCGGCAACCCCTCCCGCGGGGAGCCCGACTGGTTCGTCGAGACCGCCGCGCACTTCCTCGACGACCGCCTGCCGGGCGCCGAGGGCGTGCGGATGGTGCTGGCGAAGTACGAGAACGACAAGGACTGTGAGACGTTCAACCAGTTCGGCGAGTTCTGCATGGCCGACTCCTCGGGCGCCCAGCTGATCGGCCGGCTCGAGATGCTCAAGGCCCACCCGCGCTGCAGCGTGCTGCCGGTCGAGGGGGTCAACCCGGCCGCCACCGAGGCCTACATCGCGCTGATCGACGCGCTGATCCACGAGGCGAATCCGGACAAGATCCGGGTCGGGGTGTACGGGATCTGGAGCGACCTGCAGGTCGAGTACCTGCTCGTGGCCCTGAAGACCTACTACCCGAAGTTCAAGCAGATCGCCGTCTGCCAGGCGCTCTGCGCGAGCCCCGATCCGCAGGCGCACTTTCAGGCGATGTCGAAGTTCCACGCGCTCGGCATGACGATCATCAACGACCTCCGGCAGTACTGCCAGTGGATGGGGATGCCGATGTACTTCTAGGGCCGCCCTCCCGCGATGGAGGGGCCACCGACCGCTCGCCCGGGCGGCGCCAGGACGATGCTCGAGCCAGGAACCCACAGCCGCATGTACGACGCCTACCTCGACGCGGCGATGGCCGGCGATGTCGAGGAGCCGGCAGCCTTCCTGCTCAAGCGCGGCGTCCTCGACCCCGACCTCGCCGAGCAGCTGCGCTCGATCCGGCGCATGGCCGAGGCCCACCGGCTCGCGCTCGCCGAGGAGGTCGACTGGCTGCCCGACGAGCGCCTCGGCGACTTCCGGGTGCTGCGCCAGCTCGGCAAGGGCGGCATGGGCGTCGTGTTCCTCGCCGAGCAGACGAGCCTCGGGCGGCTGGTCGCGCTCAAGGTGATCCGCCCCGCCTACCAGCTCGACAAGGAGGCGGTGGTGCGGCTGCAGCGCGAGGCGCGCAGCATCGCCCGCCTGCGGCATCCGAACATCGTCACCATCCACGCCTTCGGCGAGGCGAACGGGGTGATGTTCTTCGCGATGGAGCTGATCGACGGCGAGAGCCTGCGCGATGTGCTGCAGTCCAGCCGCCCCCCGATCACCCAGCTGATCGCCTGGACCGCGCAGATCGCCCGCGCCCTGCACTGCGCGCACAGCGCCGGGGTGCTGCACCGCGACGTCAAGACCGCGAACATCATGATCGAGCGCGGCGCCCGGCCGATCCTGCTCGACTTCGGGCTGGCCCGGGAGGAAGGGGCGACGCCGATCACCCGCGGCTTCGTCGGCACGCGCGGCTACGCGTCCTCCGAGCAGATGCGCATGGTCGCCGATCTCGACGGCCGCAGCGACCAGTTCTCCCTCGGGGTGACGCTGTACCGCGCGCTGACCGGGCGGCTGCCCTTCGGCACCAAGCCGATGCAGAAGGTGCTGAAGAACATCGAGCGCGACGACCCGGTCCCGCCGACCCGCTTCAACATGGCGGTCAAGCCCGCCCTCGAGGAGATCGTCCTGCGCGCCCTGCGCCGCGAGCGCGACGCCCGCTTCCCGACCGCCCTCGCCTTCGCCGAGGCGCTGGAGACCTGCCTGGAATGAGCCCGGGATGAGCTTCTCCGTGCGGGTTGACGACCTCTCCGGGCCGGAGATCGCGGCGCTGCTCGACGAGCACCTCGCCGACATGCACGTCCACAGCCCGGCCGCGCACGTCCACGCCCTCGACCTCGAGCACCTGCGCGCGCCGGACGTCACGGTCTGGACCGTCTGGGACGGCGCCACGCTCGCCGGCTGCGGCGCCCTGCGCCAGCACAGCCCGGCGCTCGGCGAGGTCAAGTCGATGCGCACCGCCAGTGCCTACCGCCGGCGCGGGGTCGGGCGGCTGGTGCTCGAGACGATCATCGCCGCCGCCGGCGCGCGAGGATTGACGACCCTGAGCCTGGAGACCGGCACCGCCGGGGCCTTCGAGCCGGCGCGGGCGCTCTATCGGACGTACGGGTTCCGGCGTTGCGCGCCCTTCGGGCCGTACCGGGACGACGGGTACAGCCAGTGCTGGAGTTTGAGCTTGTAGCGGGCGAGGTGACGGTGGTCGCGGAGCTACTCGTTCACAAAGGAGCTCAACGCAGAGGCGCAGAGGCGCGGAGTCGCAGAGCGGCGAGGTGTTGATCACAGGCCGTTCAGGACTCGGTAGATTCAGCCTTGACCGCTGCCCGAAGTTGACGGATCGCCGACGTCAGCCTGGCCGCTCGCCTTCGACCTGACACTCCTACTTCTCTGCGCCTCCGCCTCTCTGGGCCTCTGCGTTGATATCTTGGTGTTTCCGGGGCGCCCTGCTCAGCTCACCTGCTCCGGCCGCTTCGCCACCGCCACGTACAGCCCGAACGCGATCGCGAAGCCGACGAAGAAGCCGTAGGAGTACATCTCCTGCAGGATCCACGGCACCGTCCCCGCCTCGAGCACTCCGATCGCGACCAGGAAGCCCGGGAGGTTGACGAGGATGCTGATGAACAGCACGGCGAGGGTGCGCAGCCCGAAGCCGCCGGTGTAGAAGTAGCGCCCGTCGGCGAGGTACAGGTCGGGCAGGTGCAGCCAGCGGCGGCGCACGACGTAGTAGTCGGCGATCAGGATCCCGCCGATGGGGCCGAGCAGGGTGCCGTAGCCGATCAGCCAGACGAAGATGTAGCCGCCGGCGGTCGCGAGCAGCTTCCACGGCATGATCAGGATGCCGATCAGGCCGGTCAAAAGACCGCCGGTCTTGAAGCTGATCAGCTTCGGCGCGAGGTTCGAGAAGTCGTTGGCGGGGGAGACCACGTTCGCCGCGATGTTGGTCGACAGGGTCGCGATCGCGAGGCCGAGCATGCTGACGATGACGACGACCGGGTGCTCGAAGCGCGACAGCAGCTGGACGGGGTCCCAGGGGGCGTCGGAGACGACGATGATGTCCTTGAACACGACCACCGCGGCGCAGGTGACCGCGACGCCGATGAAGGCGAACAGGGTCATCGTGCTCGGCAGGCCGAGCAGCTGGCCGAGCATCTGGTCCTTCTGGGAGCGGGCGTAGCGCGTGAAGTCCGGGATGTTCAGGCTCAGGGTCGCCCAGAAGCCGACCATCGCCGTCAGCGACAACAGGAACAGCTTCCAGAAGGGCTGGCCGCCGCCGGTGACGGCAGCGCCGCCGTAGACGACCGAGCCCTCGAGCACGCTCGACGGGGTCTCGCCGTCGGCGCTGCCGTAGAGCTGGGCGCGCACGGTCACCGCCGCGCCGCTGTCCAGGCCGGCCGGCACCGGTCGTTGCAGCTGGGCCGCGAAGGGCTCGAGGGGGGTGCTGGCGAGGGCGGTGGTGTCGTCGGCGGCGACGACCTGGACGCGCATCGCGACGGCCCGGACCGTGTCGCCGTCGGCGAGGGGGAAGAGGGCGATCGAGACCGTGTCGCCGGTCGCTCCGCTGCCGTCGTTGACGACAAGGGGCGGCTGGGAGAAGGCCTCGGAGCGGTCGAGCACGGTGCCGAGGCCGCCGCCGGCCATGATGCCCCAGCCGAGCAGGGCGGCGCCGATCAGCAGCAGGATCGGGGCCGACCAGGTCTCGAGGAACTTGATCGACTCGATGCCGGCGATGATCACCCCGATGTTGATCGCCCAGAACAGGAGGAAGCAGACCAGCTGGCCGGGGTTGAGCCCGAGCCAGCCGAGCACCTCGCCCTCCGCCAGGCCGGGCATCATCACCGAGGCGAGGGCGTACAGGGCCGCGCCGCCGATGTACGTCTGGATGCCAAACCAGCCGCAGGCGACCAGCGCGCGCATCAGGGCGGGGACGTTCGAGCCGCGAATGCCGAAGGAGGCGCGCAGGAAGACCGGGAAGGGGATACCGAACTTCGTCCCGGCGTGGGCGTTGGCGATCATCGGCACCAGCACGACCAGGTTGCCGAGCAGTACGGTGCCGACCGCCTGCCACCAGGTCATGCCCCCGGCGATCAGGCTCGCGGCGAGCATATAGGTCGGGACGCACACGCTCATGCCGATCCACAGGGCGGCGATGTTCCACAGGCTCCAGGTGCGGGCCTTGCGGGAGGTCGGGGCGAGGTCTTCGTTGAAGTACGGGGATGACGAGACGTCCTGTTCCAGCTCGTGGAACTCCCCCTGGGCATCGGTCATGGTTGATCCTGCTCTGGCCGTCGAAAAGGCCAGAGCCTACCACAGTAGACCGCGCGTGGCTACTGCTGGGGCGGGTCGGCGAGCGGGGGAGGAGCCTGAGGCTGCGCGACTACTCCGCGCCGACGATCTCCAGGGTCAGGGCGCGGTCGTGGTCGTCGATGGAGGAGACCAGGCGGTAGATCCCCGGCCGCAGCGCGCTGATGTCCAGCAGCCGGGCCTCGTCGTCCACGTAGCGCGCACGCACGAGCGCGAGCGCGTCGGCGTCCTCGAGCACAGCGCCGCGACGCGGTCCTGCAGATGCACGATCAGGGGACGCTGGGCGACGAGCCGGGTGCGGCCGACCGTCGGGATCGAGACCGCATGCCCGCCGGCGAGGGCGGGGGGATCGCCAACGATCAGTTGGGATATGTGTTTTGGAACGGTGATCCCAAGAGGGATCCAGAGCTCGTCTTCGGCTGGATTTCGCTGAGCGCTAGTCGGTTGCGTCCGTACTTTCCCCGCTGTCGCTTGCTCGGCCGTCCGGTGGCGGTGCTTTCGGTGGGTGCACTTCGATCTGTCTTCTCGCTTTCGGGTTCTATTTCATGGAAGTTCCCGCTTCCCGCCTTTCCCATAGCTTATTGTTTACTCTTCTCCTTCTCTGATTTTCTTGCTTTCTGCGTTCTTTGGCTTCTCAACGTCTTCTTTTTTCCTTTCTTCTCCTAAGTCTCCTTCTTCTTCTTGTCCTCCTCTTCCCCTGGATTCCGTCCGCGGAACCCTGTACGGCCCGCCACAACCTCAGCCTCCGGCGTCCTCCGCCTCCTCGAGCTCGGCGAACGGCAGCTCCGGCAGCTCGCAGACCAGCCGCGTCCCGGCTTCCCGCGACTCGACCCGGAGCTCGCCACCGTGGCGGCCGGCGATCTTCTTGCTGATCGTCAGCCCGATGCCGACGCCGCTGTACGCCTTCGCGCCGTGCAGGCGGGCGAAGGGCTTGAACACGCGCTCGGCGTGGCGGGGCTCGATGCCGATGCCGTTGTCGTCGACCTCGACCTCCCAGGACACCCCGTTGGTTGAGCGCGGATCGTCGCGCTGGGCCCGAGCCCGCACCTCGATCCGGGGCGGGACCTCGGCGCGCCGGAACTTCAGCGCGTTGTCGAGGAGGTTCCCGAACAGCTGGCGCAGCTGGGCGAAGTCGCCGTGGACCGTCGGCAGCGCGCCGATGTCGACCTCGGCGCCGGTCGCCTCGATCTCCCCGGCGAGCCGCGCGAGAGCGGCGTCGACAACCTCGCGCAGCGGCACCGGCGCGAAGCGACGGGTCTGCGTCGCGACGCGGGAGAGCTCGAGCAGGGCCTCGATGCGGTCGGACATCACCGCGACCGCTTTGTGCATGCGGTCCATGAAGCGCTTTTCCCGCGGGTCGAGACGGTCGGCGACGGTGGTGTCGAGGCGGTCGGAGAAGAGCATCACCTTGCGCAGCGGCTCGGACAGGTCGTGCGCCGCGATCGAGGCGAGGTCCTCGAGCTCGCGGTTCTTCCTCACCAGGTCGGCGGTGCGCTTGCGCAGCGCCTCGGACAGGCTCGCGAAGGCCTCGGCGAGGCGCCCGATCTCGTCGTCTCCGTAGGCGCCCACGTGCACGGTGCGCCCGGCGCGGAGGTCCTCGACCGACGTCGTCAGCTCGATCAGCGGGCGGGTGATCCGGGCCGAGAACCACCAGGCCAGGGCACAGCCGACCAGCAGACAGGCGAGCCCGATCCAGAGGGTCGTGCGCAGGTGCGCGGCGACCGGGCGGTAGAACGCGGCCTGTGGGATGACCAGGCCGATCACCCAGTCGCGTCCCGGCAGGTGGCGCAGGCTGAGCACGCAGTCGACCTCGCGGATGGTCTGCTCGTGCCAGGGCAATGTCCCCTCGGCGCGGGCACCGGCGAACAGGGACGGCGGCAGGTCCGAGCGCTGGCTCGGCGCGAGGCGCAAGGCGTGGCTGGGGTGGGAGAGCAGGCGGTTCGCCTCGTCGACGACGAACAGGAAGGCCTGGGGGTAGCTCGGGAAGTCGACCTGGCGCAAGCTCTCGAACAGAGCGCGGGCGTCGAGCTCGTAGACCAGCCAGCCGAGCAGCGCGTCGTCCTGCGAGCTGGTGATCCCGATCACGCCGGCCGCCCGCACCTCGCCAGCGACGAAATAGAAGGGGCTGAAGCACACCGCGCCCGCTGCGTCGAGCACCGGCGCGAGCGCTCGGTTCGCGGCGTGCGAGGACGTCGCCGCGATCGGCTGTCCGGCGGGATCGAGCAGCCGGATGTCGGCGCACAGCCGGTCGCCGTCCCGGATCGCGCGCAGCTGGTCGAGGGCGCTGGCGGGCACGAAGTCCGCCTCGAAGTGCAGCTGCAGGCTGTGCAGCACCTCCTGGCTGTGGGCGAGGGTCTCGATCGCGCCGGTGGCGCGGGCGAGCTCGCGGTCGAGGACCAGGGCGTGCGCGTCGAGCAGATGGACCGCCTTCTCGACGCCGAGCTCCTCGAGGCTCGCCTGGCCGAGGAGAGCGTGTACGCCGGCGAGGATCCCGGTCGGCAGCAGGGTCGCGAGCAGGAGCACCGCGACGAAACGCCAGCGCAGGCTGGCGGAAGCCGGGCGCGCCACGTCAGGAGCCGACGCGGACCGACGCGGTCAGCACGCCGATGGTCGCCCCCGCGGCGTCGCGCACGGGCACGGAGATCTGCAGCACGTAGCTGCGGGTGCTGTCGTCGAGCTCGAAACGTCCGTAGTGGATGCGGCCGTCGCCGCCGTGGAAGGACTCCTGCCACTTCGCCTCGTCGCCCTGCCAGAAGTCCGAGGTCTTGTCCGAGGTCGCGACCAGGCAGCCCTGGTCGTCCATCACGAACAGCTCGGCCCAGTCGGAGCGTTCCTCGCGGCGGGCGCGGAGGAAGTCGGCGCAGGGGTTCTGCAGGTAGCGCTCGATCAACGGGTCGTCGGTGCCAGAGGTCGCGCGCCACTGGCGGTCGAGCTCGAGGATCTCGGCCTCGGAGCGCTCGCTGTCCGCGTTCGCCGCGCGCACCGCCTTGACCAGGATCGCGTCGGCGGCGAGGGCCTCGAGCGCCGGAAGGGAGGCGTCGAGGAGGGCCTGGCGGCGAACGCGCTCCTCGGCGCTCAGCCCTTCAGGGGAGGTGTCGGGGGTGTCGGTCGCGACCGCGCCGCTGTCCTCCCAGCTCAGCCCGGGACCCGTGTCTCCGCAGCCGCACAGGCTGGCGAGCGCGACGATCGCGAGCAGCAGGCGCATCGCTTCCCTCCCCGCGGACAGCGGTCAGCCGGTGACCGTCCGCACGACCCGGAAGCCGAGGTCGTTGCCGTGGACGGTCGGGCTGCTCTTGTCGCGGACGCTCGAGGTGCACAGCTTGGCGGTCATCCCCCAGCTTCCACCGCGGGCGACCCGCTCGGAGCCGGTCTCGGGTCCGGTCGGATCGACGACCC
>JAUIEM010000204.1 GCA_030428695.1 bacterium | reverse complement strand
GTCCGCACCGGCCGGGCGAGGATCCGCGTCGCGCCCTCGATCTCCAGCGTCGCGTGGGCCCCGCGGTCGCGCACCCGGGCGACGAGCAGAGAGGGCTTCGGCACCGACGTCGGCTGCGTGTCGAAACGCACCAAGGAGTCGGCGATGCGCACATAGCGGCTGTGTCCGGCGCCGTACCAGAGCTCGGCGAGCACGGCGGTCTCCTCGCCGCGGAAGCTCCACCCCAGCCCGAGGTCGCGCACGCCGCTGGCGCGGGTCCCGTCTTCTTCCTCGGGCAGCCGCCACTCCCAGGCGACGCCGGACACCTCCAGGCGGCCGGTGCTGCGCAAGAGCAGCTGGAAGTCGCCGAGGGTGACCGGCTCCTCGGGAGCGAGCGGCACCGGGTCGACGAGCGCCGTCGGCGGGAGGATCTCGAGCTTCTGGTAGGGCGGAGTGAGGGCGACCACCGCGCTCTCTCCGCCGGTGAAGACGCAGGCGACCAGGAGCCGGGGCGGGCCGGGAGAAGGGTCGAGGGCCGCCTCGAGGTAGGAGGAGCCCTCGTCTTCCTCGACAGGTCTGTAGGCGCTCCAGAGCAGGCCGCTAATGCAGCCGGTCTGGGTCAAGCACAGGAGGAACAGGAGCAGGCGTCGCATCATCACTCCCCGACCGGGTCCCGGGCCGGGACCCGGGGGCTGTCGACGAAGATCCGGATCGGATAGAGGGTGAACAGGATCGCCACCGGGAGCTGGAGCGGCGCGGTCGCGATGTCGAGCGCGACGGCGAAGGGCGTGCAGGGGATGCGCGGCGCGATCCCCGCGGGGTTCGGCAACGAACGATCGCGCACCGGGCGGTCGAGGATGCGCGTCGCGCCCTCGACAACGAGCGCGGCGTGGTCGCCGCGGTCGGCCACCGTGGCCGTGAGCGGGAAGGGCTCGCGCACCCAGTCGGGATTCCGCGGGAAGCGGGACTCCGTGCCGCGCAGCTGTACGTAGCGGCTGCCGGTGTCCCCGTACCAGAGCTCGGCGAGCACGGTCGGGGTCTCGTCGATGTCCGCGATGAGCCAGATGTGGCGCAGGCTGCTGGCGCGGGTCCCGTCGTCCTGGGCGGGCAGCGCCCACTCCCACTGCGCTCCCCCGACCTCGAGGCGCCCGTCCTCGCGCAGCAGCAGCTCGAAGCCGCCGAGCGTGATCGGCTCGCCGGCGACCAGGGGACGCCCATCGACGAGCGGCCGCCCCGGGCGCACCTCGATCTCCTGGGCCGGTGGGGTCAGCGCGAGCACCGCGCTGTCCCCGGCGGTGAAGGCGCAGCGCAGCAGCAGGCGCGGCGGCCCGGGCTCGAGGGACAGGGCGGCTTCGAGGAAGTCGGCGTCGCTGGTCTCCTCGATCGGATGGTACGTACGCCACAACAACGCTGTCATGCAGCCGGTCTGGGTCAGGCACAGGATCAGGAGCAGGCGCGGCATCGTCACTCCTCTTCAGGCTGGGCGGGCATCGGCCGTCGCCGCGGCGCAACCTCGGCCCGCGCCGCGCGTGACGGAATCTGCGGCGGGGAGATGGCGAAAGAGATCCAGAGCGGGATCTGGACGGGCAGCGTCGCGACGTCCGCCGCGACGGACCAGGGCGTGACCGCGCCGCGCCACGCGGCCTTCGCGTGATCCGTGGTCAAGGTCTGGCGCCGCGGCCGGTCGAGGACGCGTGTCGCCCCCTCGATCTCCAGAACCCTGTGCGCGGCGCGCTCCCGCAGCTGCGCCACGAGGGGAAAGCTCCCGCGGTCCCAGGCAGGGTTGTCGTCGAACACTGCGCGGGTGCCGCGCAGCTTGACGTAGCGGCGCGTTCCTTCCCCGTACCAGAGATCGAGCGACACGATGAGGCGCTCGTCATCGTCCCGCACCAGCGCGATCTCGCGCACGCTGCGGGCGCGCGTCCCGTCCTTCTGCTCTGGCAACCTCCACTCCCAGATGGCCCCCTCGATCTCGAGCGGGCCCTCGTCCCGCAGGAACAGGTGGAAGCCCCCGACCGTCGCCGGTTCCCCGGCCACAAGCGGCACAGGATCGACGAGCGCCTGGTCCGCGAGGATCTCGAGCTCCTGGTCGGGCGGCGTGACGGCGATGACGGCGCTCTCCCCGCTGCCCGGGAAGGCGCAGCGCAGGAGCAGCCGGGGCGGGCCGGGGCGAGGATCGATGGCGGCCTGCAGATACGCGCCGCGCTGGGTGTCCGCGAGCGGGCGGTAGGTGCTCCACAGGAGGCCGGTCATGCAGCCGGTCGGGGTCAGGCACAGGAGCAGGAGCAGGCGCGGCATCGTCTCTCGCCTCAAGGTTCGAAGAGGATCAAGAACGGAAGCTGGAACGGCAACGTCGCGGCATCGAGCGCGGCGGCGAACAGGGTGAGCGCGCCGCGCCGGGCGGCTTCCGGGTGGTCCGGGCGGAGGGTGCGCCGGAGCGGCCGGTCGAGGATGCGGGTCGCGCCTGCGATCTCCAGAGTGCTGTGCGAGCCGCGTTCGCGCAGGTTCGCTTCCAGGCGGAACGGGGCCCGCGACGCGTCCGGGAGATCGTCGACCCAGGTGCGGTTGCCGCTCAGCCACACGAAGCGCCGGCTCGTTCCGTACCAGAGCCTGGCCAGCACCGTGGAGTGGCCGTCGAGGGTCGCGATCTCGTCCATCCCGCTCGCGCGCGTCCCGTCGGTCTCCTCCGGCAACATCCACTCCCAGACGGCGCCCTCGATCTCTAGCGGGCCGTCCTCCCTCAGCAGCAGGCGGAAGCCCCCGAGCGTCACCGGCTCCCCGGGCAGGAGGGGCGTCGGATTCTCGAGCGCGTGGGGGGCGAGGATCTCGAGCTTCTGGGCGGGCGGCGTGACGGCGATGACGGCGCTCTCGCTGCTGCCCGGGAAGGCGCAGCGCAGGAGCAGCCGGGGCGGGCCGGAATGGGGATCGAGGGCTGCCTGCAGGTACACGCCGCGGTAGGTGTCTTCCACAGGGCGGTAGCTGCTCCACAGGCCGTCGGTCATGCAGCCGGTCGGGGTCAGGCATAGGAGCAGGAGCAGGCGCGTCATGGTCTTCGGCAGTTGGAGAGCTCTTTCATTGGTACGCAAACTGCGCGCCGGTGACGCCTTCGCTGGGCTGGTGGCTCATCGGCTGGTCCCGGCGCCGCCTCCGCGCTGGTGTTCCGGGCACCGCGACGACAGGGCTGAGCCTGGTCGCCGCCACGGGTGCTGCGGGGGTCCCGGACAATCTCTGTGCAGCGTGCGCACACGGAGTGTCGGACGGTCTCACGAGGCTGCGGAGGGCGCAGATCCTGCTGACCTCTGTCAGTTCCCGAAGTACGACGGGAGGGGGTAAACCCCTCCCCTACCTCGGTGTGCGCTTTTCCGGGGGTAGGGGCGGGGTTTACCCCCGCCCGCCGAGCCGGGACAAGACTCATGCTGAGGTCAGTTCGTTTCGGATTGAACCGTCTTGCCGTCGCCGCGGGCGACCCGGAGGGTTTAGCCGCAAGACGGCGTTGCCTGGCGGGCATTCGAGGAGTGACCTACCTCCAACTGTATATGCGTTTCCTGTCGAAGGTTGCATTGATTCTAAATCTTGTCAAGTCTCGACTGGTCATATTCAGGCAGTTGATCAGAGCGTTCCTTGCGTCCTCTATCTCTTCACCCAGTGTCACGTCCTTCTCCCACTCATCAAACACTCGTACCCAAGTCTCCATGTAGCCATAAAATGGAGTCACTTCATCAACAGAGACGAGATCCACTGAGACGCTTACCAGAGAACCATCCGCTGACCATGTTGTGGTGACATCTCCAGAGAGTTCGAAGATTCCATTGTTTGAGAATCCGGACCTTATACACTCATCAAAGAACTTCATCCTTTGGCTAAATGAAGGCCCCCCATCCTCCGACAGCTGACACATTTCAATCCAATCGGTTGGGCAGCGAACAAGCCATGCCTTTGCCTTGACTGACTCTTGTATGCCGATGTTGGTGTCGACTCTAAAGGCTATTGCTGAGTATGTCCCATTCCCTTCTGGTTCATGTATGAAGAAGAACCTATCCGGCCCAGACTCTATGACCTCATCAATCCTCACTCTGAACATCGCGAATGCTCGTCCACTCTGTCGAATCTTCTCGTATCTGGGGCAACCATAGAGGTTCTCGACGTCTCCATCTCCGTAGAAGGTTGGTGAGCGGCTGATTCGACTGGCGCAGCCGGAGACAATCGAGAGTGCTAAAATCACCATCAAAGCAATGGGTTGGTGGATGCTCATCGCTCCCTCCATGCGCTCCAGTGCAATTGTTCCTATCGGTCCTCAGTGGGCATGGGGGGTCGACGAACAGGCAACGGCGCTCTTGCGGTCGCTTCCGATTCCGATTCCGATTCCGATCCCGATTGGGATTGACATGGGCGGCCCACCCCCACCGCTAACCCGCGGACCCGCCCTGCGAGAGCGCGACCGCATGGAAGATCAGGTAGGGAAGCTGGAAGTACAGGGTCAACGCGTCGCAAGCGACCGTCACCACGGAGAAGGGGATCCGGCCCGCGAGGGCCAGCCTGTCGGGCCCCGTATCATGACGCTCGGGCGCAAGGAGCACCCGCGTCGCGCCGCGGATGCGCAGGGCGGCGCCTTCCTCCCGTTCGATGAGCTCGGCGGCGAGGGGAAACGGCGCGCGGGCCGGCTCCTTCCCCCTGACGAGCGCGGCGGCATCGTCACGCAGGCAGACGAGATGCTCCTCGGGACCGAAGGCGAGCCGGACGAGAACCTGCGCCTCGGACGGCGCGGGCAGGAGCCAGATGCCGCGGAGCTCCGTCGCGCGCCGGCCGCCCGCGCTCGACGGCAGCCTCCACTCCCAGTCGGCGCCGGAGATCTCCAGCCGGCCGTCGGCCTGCAGCAGAAGCTCGCAGCCGCCGAGCGTGAGCGGCTTCGCGGTCAGCGGCCGGGCGGAGGCAGGCATAGGCGTCTCCGGCCCGAGCCGCTCGAGGGCCTGATGGGGCGGCGTCACGCGCACGATCTGGGTGTCCCTGTCGGCGAAGGCGAAGCGCAGCAGCAGGCCGGACGGGTCCTCGGGGGCGAGGGCCGCGTCGACGAAGGCGCCCTCATGGCTCTCCGTGAGCGGCCGGTAGGGCTCCCAGAAGCGGGTGGTGATGCAGCCGCTCTGGAACCAGCAGCACAGGAGGAGAAGGGTGGTACGCAACGTCATGGACCGCGGCGGAGGTTCTCTCCCAGGGTAGTGCAACCACGCCGCGCGTGCAGCAGGCGAGCCCTACCGCGCCGAACCCCGCTCCAGGCGCAGCGCGCGCGAGACGCGGTCGATGATCGTCGTCAGCAGCACCATCGCGAGCAGGAAGGTGCTCGCCCGCTCGAGCGACCAGTACTTGAAGCTCCAGTCGAAGGAGTCCCCGAGGCCGCCGACCCCGATGATGCCGAGGGTCACCCCCGCCCGCACGTTCGACTCGAACTGGAAGAAGGCGTACGACATCCAGGTGCGGAAGCTGCGCGGCAGGGCGCCGTACAAGAACAGCCGGGGCCGCGAGCCCAGGTAGTCGCGCTCGTAGGCGCGGTAGGGGATGTCGTCGACGGTCTCGGTGAACACCCGCGCGAGCACCCCCGCGGTGTGCAGGGTCATCGCGCAGATCGCCGGGGCGACGCCGAGGGTGAAGAAGGTCGCGAAGATCCACAGCCAGGCGACCTCGGGGATCGCCCGCATGCCGAGAGCGAGCCCCCGGGCGATCAGGACCGTCAGCCAGCGCAGCGCGCGCCGCAAGGGGCCGAGGCGGGCGCCGGTGTAGGCCGGGGCCCGGGGATGGAAGGCGATCGCGCTCGGGTAGGCGAGCAGCGCCGCGATCAGGGTCCCGAGCAGCGTGCCGAGCAGGCCGAGGGCGAGCGGGACGCGGGCGCCGACCAGGGCCTCCTGGAGGGCGCCGGGCTTGGTCTCGCCGTTGGCCAGCGGCTGGGTCCAGCGCAGGTCCGGGGTGAGCAGGCGCGCGAAGTCGCGGCCGAGCAGGCCCCACTCGACCCGCTCGAGCTCGACCAGGGCGGTCTGGAAGGGCGGGCGCTCTGCCGACCGGCCCCCGAAGATCCCGCCGAGGTAGAGGCAGCAGAAGACGACCAGGGCGAGCCCGGCGCCGACGCCGCCGAGCCGCCGCAGCAGTGGGCCGCGCAGGGGGGACGGCGCGCCTTCTCCGGCCGGCGCCGCGCGCAGGCGGTAGCGCACGAAGTTCGCGAACAGGTCGACGCCGGCGGTCAGGACCAGCATCACCAGCAGCAGGGTGACGACGTTGTCGAAGTTCCCGTAGTTGAACTCGTCGAACATCTGCGCGCCGATGCCGCCGCCGCCGACCACGCCGATCACCGAGGCGTTGCGCACGGCGCACTCGAAGCGCATCAGCGAGAAGCTCAGCATCGAGCGGGCGGCGAGCGGCTGGATGCCGTAGGCGAACACGACCAGCCGGCCGGCCCCGGTCGTGCGGATCGCCTCGTAGCGGCCGGTCGGGACGTTGTCCCAGAGCTCACTGTAGATCTTGCCGAGGATGCCCCCGACGCTGACCGCCAGGGCGAGGATGCCGGTGACCGGCCCCGGCCCGGGCAGGGCGAGGATCACGATCGCCCAGGCGAAGTCCGGCACCCCGCGCATCACGTCGAGCAGCAGCCGCAACAGCTCGCACAGCCCGCGCCGCAACAGGTACCGGAGCCACGCGACACCGCCCCCCGCCGGGCGCCCGCCGACCAGGACCGCGCGCGAGGCGCCGAGGGCGAGCAGGTAGCCGCCCAGGGCTCCGAGCAGGGTGCCGAGGACGGCGACGGACAGGGTCTGCAGGGCGAGGTGGCCGGCGGTCGCGAGGTAGTCGGGCGCGAGGTTGGGGGCGCCGAAGGAGCCGAGGAAGCGCGCGAAGCGGTCCCAGGCGGCGGACCGCGCCTCGCCGTCGGCCAGCGCATGCAGGTCCCAGTCGAGGGCGCTGACCGCGAACACGGCGAGCAGCAGCACCGCCGCGCCCGCCACCGGCCGCAGCCAGATGCGCTCGCGCGGGGGGCTCACCGCTCGGCCGCGAAGTCGGCCAGGTCGAGGCCCTGGTACTCGGCCCCGTACACCTCGCGCAGCACCTCGCGGTCGAGCTGGGCGGGGGTCCCATCCCAGCACAGCCGCCCCCCGCGCAGGGCGAGGATGCGGTCGAAGCGCTCACCGAGCAGCTCGAGGGAGTGCAGGCTGGTCACCAGCGTGGCGCCGCGCTCCTTCGCGATCCCGACCAGCAGCTCGATCACCTCGCGGCCGAGCCGGTTGTCGAGGCCGCTGACCGGCTCGTCGGCGAGCAGCAGCTCGGGGTTCTGGACCAGCAGCCGGGCGATCGCCACCCGCTGACGTTGGCCTCCGGACAGCGTGTCGGGCAGGGCCCAGAGCTTCTCCTCGAGCTCGACACGTTGCAGCGCCTCGCGCACGGTCGTCAGGCCCTGGGGCACGACCAGCGAGAACATCGCCCGCAGCAGCGACCAGCGCGGCAGCCGGCCGACGTTGACGTTGTGGGCGACGCGCAGGCCGGGGATCAGGTTGTCGGACTGGTAGAGCATGCCGATGCGCCGCCGCAGCCGGGCCAGCCGGCCGGGGGAGAGCGCGGCCGGTTCCTCGCCGAACACCTCGAGGGTCCCGGCGCTGACCGGCAGCACCCCGGCGAGGACGCGCAGCAGGGTGGTCTTGCCCGCGCCCGAGGGACCGATCAGCGCGACCCGCTGCCCGGCGGGCACGGTCAGCTGCAGCGCGTCGAGCACGGTCAGCGCGCCGAAGCGACGCGACACGCCGACCAGTCGGATCACGGGCTCGGCCATGGTTCCTCGGGGCAGGAGGCGCCCGGAGGCGCCGGGGGGAGCTACTCGAGCAGGCCGCGGTCGCGGGCGTCCTTGAGGGCCGCGCGGATGCCGTCCCACTTCTTCGGATCGGCCGCGACGAAGCGCTCGCTGCCCGCGTCGAAGGCCTCGAGCACTGCCTTGTGCTCTTCGTTGGCGGGGTCGAGCTTGAGGAAGGCGGCCTGGACCTTGCCGAGCAGCTCGTCGCCGAGGCGCTCGTGGCCGACCATGCAGTAGTCGACGTAGGGCGGGGTGGTGAAGATGATGTCGGCGTCGGGCAGCTCGCCGGCGGCCTTCATCTTGTCGAAGGTCTTGTAGTTCAGCGCGCCGACCTGGGCGGCGCCGGAGTCGACCGCTTTGGCGCAGGCCGCGTGGCCGCCCTGGGCCTGGAAGCCGACCTCACCGAAGGTGTCCTCGGGGATCATGCCGGCGTCGGTCAGAAAGAAGCGCGGCATGATGTGGCCGCTGGTCGAGCTCTTGCTGCCGAAGGTGAACTTCAGCGCGCCGACCTGTTCCTTCATGTCGGCGAGGCTCTCGACGGGCGCGAGACCGGTGTCCTTGTGCGCGATGAAGTGGCTCTTGAACTGCAGGTCCGACTCGCGGTTGCAGATGAAGCGGGCCTTGCCTTCGGTGCGCTCTTCGGCGAGCACGCCGGTCACGCCACCGAGCCAGACCAGGTCGACCTTGTTCTGCACCAGCGCCTGGACCGCGCCGTTGTAGTCCGGGGCTTCGACGAAGCTGACCGGGATGCCGAGCTCCTTCTCGAGATAGGCGGCGATCACCTGACTGCGTTTGGTGACCTTCTCCTTGTCGGAGTCGGGGATGGCGGAGAAGCGGAGCTCGGTGGCGCCACCGTTGCCGGCCTGGTCGCCGCAACCGAGCGGCAGGAGGACCAGGGCGAACAGGCAGGCCGCGAGCAGGACCCCGGCCAGGGGAGAGATGCGCATCTTTGTTCGTTCCTCGCGAGATGGTTCCGAGAACACAGCGATGAGAAGGCCGCGTGTCGTTGCGTCGGGTGCTGGGGAGGATCTCACGAACGGAACGTACTGAGGCGCTCACCGACCGGCAGCCAACGCTGCGGTCTTCAGACAAACCCGCAGGAGCGGGGGAGACGATTCCGGGGCGCGACGTTCACCGCGCTACCCTGCCAGATTCCCGTCGTCCGTGCAACAACTTGTACGACGAGATCATTCGTCGTCGAGCTGCCCCCGGAGCACCGAGCGCGCCCGCTCGAGCGTCCGGTCGCTGCCGGCCTGGTGCTCGACAGCGACGTCGGGCCGGATCCCCTCCCCCTCGATCGAGCTCCCGTCCAGGCGCAGGCTGACCCAGCGCGAGAAGGCGACCTCGTAGCCGTTCGGCAGGGGCACCCAGGCGGGATTGCCGCTCGCCCCGCGCGTCGGCTGGCCGACCAGCACGACGTGGGGCAGGGCCGCGAGCATCAGCGCCATGCCCTCCCCGCTGCTGAGGCAACCCGGGCCGAGCAGGCCGACGACGGGGCCGCTGAAGGGCTCCTCCCCGACCGGGCCGAAGGAGCGCGTCCAGGGCTCGAGGTAGGCGTCCGGCGCCGGCCCGTCGCGGACCTTCGCCTGGGCATAGGGCAGCGCCCGGTCGGTGAAGCGTCCGACCAGGGCCGCGGCCCGGCGCTCGTCCCCGCCGCCGTTGACCCGCAGGTCGATGACGATGGCCGGGACCTCGGCGAGCATCCGCGCCAGGCTCGCGTCGACGGCGCGGAAGCTCGCGTCGTCGAGGGCCAGGGTGCCGAGGCACAGGTAGCCGTAGCCTTCGGCCGTGCGGGCGGCGATCACGTTGCGCACCACCTGGCGCACGTCGACGAGCTGCTCGAGGGTCGCCTGCAGATCGAAGTTCTGCTCCGGCGCGGAGGCGTGCGGGACCGAGAAGGAACCGTCCGGAGCGCGCACCCACACGTGGGGATCGGCGAGGGGCGCGAGCAGCGCGGCGAGGACCTCGCCGAAGGCCGCTCCCTCCGCCTCGCTCCGGGCGCGCAGGCTGTCGACATGGGCGGGCCAGTCGAGCTCCTTGGCGGGGAAGTGGCTGTAGTAGGCGTCGAGCTGCTCGACGAGGAGCGCGAAGCTCTGCTCCGGGCGGGTCTCCGCGAGCTCGACACCGCGGACCTCGAGGCGCCCCGTCATCGACAGGAAGATCGCGACCTCGCCGCGCGCCGTGTTCTCCGGGGCGCGCGCGACGAGGCTCCGCGCCCAGAGCTCCGGGCCGGCGACCTCGGAGACGACCCGCGCGAGCACGCCCCCCCCGGCGTCGTAGAAGACCAGCCCGACGTAGCGGCTGTTGAACTGGCCCTCCTCCTGCCGCAGGTCCGCGGCGCGGGCGCTGAAGCCGAGCCGGTAGACCGCGCCCGGGCGGGCCTCGAAGGACTGCGACACCAGCCGCCAGGCCCGCGTGCTCGCGCGCCCGACCAGCGCCAGGCCCGGCCCCCCTTCGAGCCCGCTCGGCTCACCGTCGGGGCCGGCGCCGCGGCCTACGTCCCAGCCGACGGGCAGGCCGTCGCGCCAGACGGAGAAGTCGGCGTTGGACAAGGGGATGTCCTGCGCGGCGAGGAGGCCACACAGGAGGCACAGGATGAGGCAGCGCATCGGATTCTCCCAGGGCTCGGGAGGGATTCTCCGCCATCGGCGCTGTCCAACGCAAGGACCGACTCCGCTCAGCTCAGGCCGCCACGCAGGTCCCCACACCGTCACGCCGCGCCCGGGCCAGGGCGCGGTCGGCGGCGATGATCACCGCGTCCGGATCGGGCCCCGCCTGCAGGCCCGCTACCCCCGCCGAGCAGGTGACCTGGTGGGTGCCGCACAGCACCAGGCGCGGCACGTCCGCGGCGATGCGCTCGGCGACCCGCAGGCCGGCGAGGGCGTCGGTGCGCGGCAGCACCAGCAGGTACGTGTCCTCCGCGAAGCGACAGGTCAGATCCCCCGACCGCAGCCGCAGGCGCAGCACCAGCTCGACGCGGCGGGCGGCCAGCTCGAAGGCGGGCTCGCCCTCGTCGGCCAGGCGGTGGTAGTCGTCCAGGCGCAGCAGCACCACGCTCAGCGGCTGGCGCTGGACGCGGGCGCTGCGCATGCCCTCGGCGAGCAGCTTCCGGACCTGGTCCCGGTGGCAACGGATCAAGCCTCGCATCGTCTCCTCCCTCCCGCGGTGTGCAGGCTGTTGTGTTGCAAGCCCTGTGCCGGGAGGTGGGACGGTCGGGACGGGGAGGGACGGGCGCGGGGCGTCAAGTCGTAAAGGCGGGCGTACAGCGCCCGGGGGGGTCTGCCCTGCGCTCTGACTTCGGAAGCGAATCGGTGTCGGAATCGGAGTCGGGATCGGCAGCGGAAGCGCCCTCAGGAGCGCCGCCCCCCAGCGCGGAGGCCCTTCCCCACCTGTCCGTTCCCGGACAGCCGCTCACTCGAGCATCGCCAGCCGGTTCTGCGCCCACTGGGTCTCCCAGAAGTTGCGCACGCCGGTGTCGAGGCAGGCCTGGTACGTTCTCGGGCTTGAGGTCGCAGTGGACGATGCCCCGGCTGTGGGCGTAGGCGACCGCGTGGCAGACCTGCAGCAGGCGCGGCAGCTCGCGGGCGAGCTCGACCGGCCCCGCGACGAACGCTCAGGCTTGCGCCCGGTAGACATCCCAGGTCGTGTGGATGATCGTCGCGAGGTCGCTGTGACGGTCGCGCCAGCCGAGCTCGCTCCGGGCGCGGGCGGCGCTGGCGATCAGCTTCGGGGGGTCACCGGCTCGGCGCGGGGCGAACTGGAAGGGGACCGCGCGGCCGGTCACCTCCTGCACGGCCTTCAGCATCTCGAGCACGGTCGCCCCCGACTCGCTCGCGAGGTTGCAGGTCAGCAGCGTGCGCTCTCCCAGGGCCTCGTAGGCGCGCACGTGGGCGTCGGCGAGGTCGGTGACGTGGATGTAGTCGCGCACGCAGGTGCCGTCCCGGGTCGGGTAGTCGTCGCCGAAGACCTTGAGCTCCCGGCGGCGGCCGGTCAGCACCTCCATGATCACCGGCAGGAGGTTCGCCGTCGTGCGCTCGATGCCGCGCACCTCGCCCTCGGGGTCGAAGCCGACCGCGTTGAAGTAGCGCAGGTTCGCGACCCGCAGCCCGCGCAGCCGCGAGAACCACTCGAGGTGCTGCTCGACGCACAGCTTGGTGTAGCCGTAGAAGTTCGCCGGACGGGTGGGATGTGCCTCGTCGAGGGGCAGGTACTCCGGGTCGCCGTAGACCGCCGCCGAGGAGCTGAACACGAAGCGCTCGACGCCGGCCGCGAGCGCCGCCTCGATCAGGCGCAGGGAGCCGACGACGTTGTGATGGGCGTAGACCGCCGGCTTCTGCATCGACTCGCCGGCCGCCTTGCGCGCCGCCAGGTGCACGACGCCACGGAAAGGTTGCGCCGCGAGGGTCTCGGCGAGGCGCGGGCCGGTCAGCAGGTCGCCCTCGACGAAGGCGGCGCCGGGTAGCAGGTTGTCGCGGCTGCCGGTCGAGAGGTCGTCGAAGACCGTCACCGGCTTGCCCGCCCGCAGCAGGGCCTTGACCACGTGGGCGCCGATGTAGCCCGCCCCGCCGACCACCAGGACCCGGTCTTCGCTGCTCATGGCGTCGTCGGGCTCCCGCTCGCCAGGCGTTCGCGCATCCAGACGCTGCACTGCGCCCGGGGCAGGCGGGCCTGCTCGCTGGCGGCGAGGTCTTTCAGGGTGACCTCGCCGGCGGCGAGCTCTTCCTCGCCGAGCAGGGCGACGAAGCGGATGCCCTGGCGCTGGGCGTACTTGAGCTGGTGCTTGAGGCGCCGCTTGTCCGGGTACAGCTCGCAGGACCAGCCGGCCGCGCGCAGCTCGGCGGCCAGCCCGATCGCGGCGGGCAGCTGGCCGAGCCGGGCGACCAGCACCTCGGCGGGGGAGGCCCGGCCCGGCGCGATCGCCCCGGCCTCGTACAGCCTGTCGAAGACGCGCGACAGTCCGATCGACAACCCGACACCGGGCAGCCGGGTCTTCGTGTAGTAGGAGGCGAGGTCGTCGTAGCGGCCGCCGCTGCAGATGCTGCCGATGTCCGGGTGGCCGCGCAGGGCGGTCTCGTAGACCGTGCCGGTGTAGTAGTCGAGGCCGCGGGCGATGCTCATGTCGAGCTCGAAGCAGTCGGCCGGCACGCCGAAGGCCGCGATCGCCTCGCACACCTCGGCGAGCTCGGCCAGGCCCGCCGCCAGCCCTTCCTCTGCGACCGCCGCTCCGGCCAGGGCGCGCACCTCGGTCAGCACCTCGGCGGGGGCTCCGCGCAGGCGGGCGAGCTCGAGCAGGCGGGTGGCGAGGGCGTCGTCGATCGCGAGCCCGGCGAGCTCGGCGCGCAGCTTCTCCTCCGGCATCTTCTCGAGCTTGTCCATCACCCGCAGCACCGGCGCGGGCTCGGCGATGCCCCAGGCCCGGTACAGGCCGCCGAGCACCTTGCGGTTGTTGACGCGGACGACGAAGTCGGAGAGCTCGAGGGCGCGGAAGGTCGCGGCGATCACCGCGACCATCTCCGCGTCGACGAGTTGGGAGCGGGTGCCGATCACATCGATGTCGCACTGGTAGAACATGCGGAAGCGGCCGCGCTTGATCTGCGCCGACTCGCCGCGGCAGACCCGCTGGATCTGGTAGCGCCGGAAGGGAAGCGCGAGGTTCTGCTCGTGCTGGGCGACGTAGCGCGCGAGCGGCACGGTCAGGTCGAAGGGGATCGCGACGTCGCGGGAGCCGCGCAGGAAGCGGTAGATCTGCCGGTCGCTCTCCTCGCCCCCCTTGGCGAGCAGCACCTCGGCGTACTCGAGGGCCGGCGTCTCGATGTTCGCGAAGCCGAAGGTCTGGAAGACGCGCCGGATGGTCTCGATCCAGGCCAGCTCCCGCGCCCGCTTGGCGGGCAGCCACTCGGGGAAGCCGGTCAGGGTGCGCGGGGTCACGCGGGGGCCGCTCATCGGGGTCTCCAGGGCCAGAAGAGCGCGCAGTCTACCCGCTCGTCCGGCGCTTCCCAAGGTTAAATCGGGGCCCTCCCCGGGCATCCCGGACCGCCATTTGCACGGAGTGCCCGTACCGGAGGAATGCGTCCCGATCGTTGGCAGTCTGAAACCGAAACAGCTTTACGTCTCAAGTTCTGACTCACGATCCGGTCCACATTCCGATGAAATGGGCAGAAAGGAAGCGTCGTGATCTGCAACAAATGTGGCCAGAAGAACGCGAAGAGCCGGACGACCTGCATCGGCTGCCGGCATCCGCTCGACTCCAGCCTCGGGTCGAACACCTACCAGGTCAACGCCCGGGAGATCCTCGCCTTCCTCCAGGAGTACCGCAAGCGGGAGGCGGATGAGGAAGACCAGGACGCCGCCCTCGCCGACATCTCCGAGGAGATGACCGCGGGCTACGGGGTCGAGACGGCGGAGATCGACGTCGTCGCCGAGGTCTTCCTCAGCCCCTTCCGCGACATCCTCAAGGGCTTCCGCATCGAGAAGAAGCTCGGCAAGGGCGGGATGGGGGTCGTGATGGCCGCCACCCAGCTCAACCTCAACCGCAAGGTCGCGATGAAGTTCCTGCCCCGCCTGCGCTTCCGGGTCCAGGACGTGTTCGACCGCTTCAAGCGCGAGGCGAAGACCCTCGCCCGGCTCGACAACCCGTACGTGGTGCCGATCTACGAGCTGTTCGAGAGCAAGGGTCACCTGTGCATCGTGATGGGCTACGCCGAGGGCGGCTCGGTGCGCGACCTGATCAAGAGCGAGGGGCGGCTGCGCGAAGAGCACGCCGCCGCCCTCGCCCAGCAGACCGCCCTCGGGCTGTGGGCCGCCTCCCTCGAGGGCATCGTGCACCGCGACATCAAGCCCGGCAACCTGCTGCTGTGCAAGAACGGGCGGGTGCGTATCGCCGACTTCGGGCTCGCCAAGCAGCTCGACGAGTCGACGCGGCTGACGCACGACGGCTCGATCCTCGGCACGCCCGCGTACATCTCCCCGGAGCAGTGGAGCGGCGAGGGCAACCCCGACCACCGCTCGGACCTGTACTCGCTCGGCTGCACCCTGTACGAGATGCTCGCCGGCACGCGGCCCTTCGAGACGAAGGCCCGCCACGAAATGATCAAGCAGCACATCATGGACACGCCGCCGGACGTGCGCGACTCGCGGCCGGAGATCAGTGAGGCGATGGCGACCATCGTCGCGCGCCTGCTCGAGAAGGACCCCGACAAGCGCTTCCAGACCGGCGTCGAGCTCGCCGAGGCCCTCGAGCCGCTCGCCGCGCCCTACAAGCGCCGGCAGCGGGTCAAGAGCTCGGACGAGGTCGCGCTCGAGGCGCCCGCCCCCGTCCAGGAGCCGGTGCTCGCCGCCGCTGCGCCGGCGGGCTTCCTCGCCTCGGGCCGGGGGACGCTGATCTCCCTGCTGTGCATCATCGCCTTCCTGGTCGCCGAGCGGCTCTACCAGCAGCCTGCCGACACCCAGGCCCGGGGGGAGGATGGGAACACCGCCGTCGCCCTCGCCTTCGACCTGCAGGACGCGGCCGAGCGCGCCGCCGAGCGCTGGGAGGATCTGCAGGAGCGCTGCGGCTTCGAGGACACCGCCGCCTCCCTCGAAGGCGCGGCCCTGCTCGCCGAGGGGCGCCAGCAGATGCGCAGCGGCGCCTTCGAGCAGGCCATCGACACCTACCTGCGCGCCGACCGCCTGTTCGACCAGGTGCACGCCGAGGCCGGCGAGGAGCGGCTGCGCCTGCTCGAGGACAGCCTGCGGCTGACGAGCGGCGCCGAGTAGCGCGGTTGCCGACGCTCTCCGGGACGATCGCCGTCACCGACCCCGCGGGCCGGCGGCACCGGAACGTGGACGGCAGCCTGCGGGTGCTGCGCGGCGAGGTTGCCGAGACGGTCGTCGTGTGCGGCGGGCGCTGGTCGGTCGAGGCCGCCCCCGGGGAGCGCCTGCGCTGGCTGGCTGTGCGCCTCGGGGAGCGCCCCACCAGCCTCATCGACGCTCCCGCCCCCGGGCATGAGGTCCACCTGGAGGCGCGCTGGCCGGCGACCATCCGCGTGGCGGGCACGCTGGTCGTTCCGGCGGCCTGGGGGCTGGAGGACTTCGTGCTCCGTCTGGAAGGGCCCGGCGGGGCGCTGTCCCTGCCGCGCAGCCTGTTGACCGGGACCGCGCCGGGGATCTTCGCCTGGGAAGCTCCGGCGCTCCTGCCGGGAGCCTGCGGCGTCCGGGTCCGGCCGCCGGGCTGGGAGACCGTGCTCGCGCTCGAGACGGCGCGCGAGGACGTGCGCCTGGTCGTGCCCGCACCGGGGCTTATCGACGTCCGGGCCGTCGCGGCCGACACGGGCGGGCCGGTGGACGGGGCCGAGCTGGGCTGGAAGGTGGCGGGGATGCGGGGCTTTCCCCAGCTCCTGCAGCGGGTGCGCGCCCGGGAGCCCGGCCGCCTGGTCTGCGCCGTGCCCCAGGGCGCGGTCGAGCTCTACGTGCGCGGCGAGGGCTTCGCCCCGACGCGGGCGCTGGTGCGGGTCGAGGGGCCGCTGACCAACCTCACCGTGGCGCTGGAGCGGGCGGGGTGAGCTCGTTCCGACGCCGATCCCGATCGCGATCCCGATTCCGATCCAACGGGCTCAGGGCACCCACACACAGCGGAAGCCGACCCCTTCGCCTTCGGCGGCGGTGCCATCCCAGGTGCCGTCGGTGCCGAGGTTGGTGTCGTCGAGGCCGTGCGTCAGGAAGGAGCCGCCCTTGATGATCTTGCGATCGCCCGTGGAGTCGCGGGTCATCTCCCAGACATTGCCGAACATGTCGCGGCACCCGACCCAGGAGTCGCCCGCGGGCGAATGGTGGCCGATCGGCGCGGGACCGTCGTCGTGCAGGTAGAAGCCGAAGTGGGCCTTGGTGTCGCCGTCCTCGGGGGAGTTGCCCCACGGGAACCACAGCCCCTCCGGGCCGCGCGCGGCCGCTTCCCACTGCGCGACCGTCGGCAGCTGCTTCTTGTGGTGGGTCGCGTAGGCGACCGCGGCCTCGTAGGGGATGGAGTGGACCGGGGCGTTGCGGATCGCGTCGGCTGGCGCGTCGCCGTTCCAGTACTCCGGCGGGCCGAAGCTGCGGCCGGCCTCGGTCTGCAGGAAGGCGTGGAACTTCTCGTTGCTGACCTCGTCCTTGTCGATCCAGAGCTCGCCGACGGTGCGCCTCTTGTTCGCTTCTCCGATCAGGTAGGTGCCGGCCTTGACCGGGCGCATCGTCGCGTCGGGCGGCGGTCCGCCGCCGCTCGGAGTGCTGCTGCAGCCGGCCAGCCAGGCGCCGGCGACGAGGAATGACAGGACGCGGGTCATCGGGAATCCTCCAGGGTTCGATGCCCGTTCGACGTCCCCCCGCGCGGCTTATTCACCCCCCTCGACGAAGCCCCAGCGGACCGTGCCCGCGGCGCCCGCCCGGCCGTCCACGCCCGCGGCCCCCGCCAGCCCGGCCGCGCCCTTGTAGCCGTCCGCTCCGGGCCTGCCGTCCAGGCCGTCCGCTCCATCCCGGCCGGGGCTGCCCGCGCGGCCCGGGCGGCCGTCCCAGCCCCGCGGGCCGCAGCAGTGGACCCAGTGCCGCACGTGGCTGCCGTAGGCCGTGAAGTACGAGCGGTCCTCGTACCACTCCGCGCCCCGGCCCCCGCAGCCCGCGCGTCCGCCCGCGCCGCGGCGGCCCCTGTCGCCGCCCTCGCC